>NZ_JAUYGL010000122.1 GCF_030689745.1 Devosia sp. | reverse complement strand
AACGGGATCAGGTAGCGCTTGATAATTTGCGGGTCCTGCTGGGCGCGGTAGTCCTTTTTCAGACCCAGCTTGATCTGGCCCTCAATGCTATCCGCGTATTCCTGCGCCACCACATGAAACAGCTTTGACGTAGCCAAGTGGCCGTCTTCTGCGCGGACTTGATATCGGAGGTGTTCGCGCTTGGCGCGTGTTTCTGCCTCGTCTGCATCGGATGTTTTCAAACTCAGGCGGATCTGGCTCTTGCCTTTGACTGAAAAACGCATCCAGTAGTTGGCGCTGTCCTTGCGCTTGTAGAGCTCGTAGTCGGTGAGCAGATCACTGGCCAAAGTCGACACTCCGCAATTTGGTGCTTTCACTGCGTGCTAGGACCGTGCTGGTTGCGAAGCAGATCGTTGGCTAACCCACTGAAATCACTGACGGCCAATTGACCGTGCTAGTAGCGTGTTAGCTAGCACGGCCCGAAAGGCGTGTCACGATGCAATGTTAAGTATTTGATAATGCTAAGTTATATACTAACAAAGCAAGTGTGAGCTCAAATTAGGAATCCTGTGCTCTATCCAACTGAGCTACGAGACCACGCCCGTTCGATAGCAAATGCCGTGCGTTGGGGAAACCCTGTTTGCGCCGGGGCGGTGTGCGGAACAGCGCCTGGGGCGGCCAGATTATTTTTTGCCTGCTGTCGGTCTGTGGGCGCCTGCTTCGTCATTGCATGACAATGGGCACCAGGAGAATTGGCGAATGAGCAAGCACTATGGGTGGGTAATCGTGGCGGGGGGAGCAGTGATCACCTGTGTGGCGATGGGGTCGATGTTTGCCCTGCCGGTCTATCTGCAGCCAATTGCCGAGGAGACCGGCTGGTCGCGCGCCGGGATTTCCGGGGCGATGACGCTGGGCTTTCTGGTCATGGGGGTGGCCGGCTTCTTCTGGGGCTCTCTGAGCGACCGGATCGGGGCGCGGCCGGTGGTGCTGATCGGGACGGTGATGCTTGGTCTGGGTCTGCTGCTGGCCAGCCGCGCCAGCAGCCTGGTGATGTTCCAGCTCAGCTATGGTGTGCTGATCGGGGCCGCAGCGGGGGCGTTCTTTGCGCCGCTGATGGCCAATGTGATCGGCTGGTTCGAGACCAATCGGAGCCTGGCCGTGTCGCTGGTGTCGATTGGCGGCGGCGTCGCGCCGATGGTGGTGACGCCGCTGGCCAGTGTGCTGATCGGGATTTATGGCTGGCGCAGCGCCATGCTGATGATCGCGGTGGGCGCGGTGGTCATCATCGTGCCGGTGGCGCTGCTGCTGAAGCGGGCGCCACAAATTGCCGATGCGAACCTTGTGCTGCCCGAGGCGGGGGCTGCGCTATCGGGCCAGTCCGGCCGGCTGCGGGCCATTTTCCGGACGCCGCAATTCATCGTGCTGGCCGGCACCTTCTTTTTGTGCTGCGCGGCGCATTCGGGGCCGATCTTTCATACTGTCAGCTACGCCATGATCTGTGGCGCGTCGGCGCTGGCGGCGGCCAGCATCTATAGCGTGGAAGGGGTGGCGGGCCTGTTCGGGCGGCTGCTGTTTGGCCTGTCGGCGGACCGGCTGGGCGTCAAGCGGGTGATCATCGCCGGCCTACTGCTGCAGTCGGCCGGTATTTTCGCCTATATCTATGTCACCCAATTGCGCGAGTTCTACATGTTGGCGGCGGTGCTGGGCCTAGCCTATGGCGGGGTGATGCCTCTCTATGCGGTCCTGGCGCGCGAGTATTTTCCCGATCATGTGATGGGCACGGTGCTGGGCGGCATTACCATGACCTCGGCCATTGGCATGGCGTTTGGTCCGATTGGTGGTGGCTGGATCTTCGACAATTTCGGCGATTACCAGTGGCTCTATATCAGCTCGGCGGCCATCGGCCTGGCGGCTGCCGCGCTTGCCCTGGCCTTCCCGCCGGTGCTCGCCGACCGGCCGGGCGCCCCACAACCGGCCTGATGGCGATTTTCGGCTGCAGCAACGGCCAAAATCGGCAGTACTGCGGTGGAAACTGTGGTGTGACATGTCCGCCCCTAGGCACGGAAGGTAACCACGTCTATATTAGTGCCTGAGTTCCCAAATTGGAGGCACCGCAATGTCACTGCAAGACACGTCGCAACATTCCAACTGCACGGCCATGTCCGATGTTCTCAACCGCATCGGCGACAAATGGAGCGTGATGGTGGTGGGCATGCTGGGCCGTCAGGGTACGCTGCGGTTCAACGAGCTCAAGCGCCTGATCAATGGGGTCAGCCAGCGCATGCTGACGCTGACCCTGCGCAATCTGGAGCGCGATGGCCTGGTGACCCGAACCATCTATCCCGAGGTGCCGCCACGGGTGGAATACGCCCTGACCGAACTTGGCAAGACGCTGCAGCAGCCGATCAGCGCGCTGTGGGACTGGTCCTCGGAAAACCATGGCTCGATCATGGATGCGCGCGCCGTTTACGATGCGCGCAGCGCTGCGGTGGCCGAGGACACGCCGCGCAAGGTCGCCTATGTCGGCAGCGAGGGCCGGCTGGCCGGTGCCCGCTCGATTTAGCCCCTGTGGGGCGTCGCGGCGCTTTGCCTTAGCGTGTGCGTGAGGGCGGTACCGCCGATCTCGGCAACGTCACCATATCAGGGCCGCATTCTGGGGCGATGTCCGGATCGGTTCATGCTGGCGGATCGCTTCATGCTAAAAGTCTTGGACTATGGAGACGGCTGCTGTGGCTGACAATTGGACCCTCAAGGGTGTTTCACGCGACGATGAGCCGGGTCAGCCCGATGCGATCACGCCACATCCGGCCAGGCGAAGACTGCAACTGGGCAGTCTGGCGCCTCTGGCGGTGGGACTGATTGGCCTCGTCGCCCTGGGCACCACCGCCTGGGTCTATGCGGAGACACAGCGCGAAATCCGCCGCATCTCCAATGACATTGCCCAGATCCGGGTGAGCCTTGAACTTTATGGCCGGCAGCAAACGGGGAGTGGCGAACCAGCCGCTGCCGACAGTGCCGATAGCGCCGCACGCCTGCTCGATCTGTCCAATCGCCTGGCGCTGCTCGAGGCCAATCAGCGCAATGGCAGCACGGCTCCCCTGGCATCGGCACTTCCGGCCTTGCCCGCCCCTGCGGGCGGTGCCGTTGCCAGCGGCGGCGATTGCCTGCCCGTCGGCATGCGGTTCATGGTGGCGGCAGGCGACAATTACGCGGTGTGCGGCACCACTGCCAAGATCGCCATTGCCGCGATCGACAATGGTTATATCACCCTGGGGGATGGCACCGTCATTGCCGAGGGCGGCACCATCAATCTGGCTGATAGCGAGTGCATGCTCGGGGTAATGCCCAGCGAGGGTGACGGCCTGAGCGGCTATGCCGAAATCCGGGTGGCCTGCTGAGGCCAGCCGGCAAGCGGTCTGGACCTAGCGGTTGAGCCTTGCCTGCGGCACGGGTGCTGGCTTGCCGCTCATGACCGCGGTGACCTGCTCGCCACCGCCAAACAGATTGCCCAGCCCACCAAACAGATTGGTCACCGCGCCGTTGACGGCGCCATTCACGGCGGCACTGCGCTCCTTGAGGGCGGCTTCCTCGACGGTTTTCCGCTCGGCTGCGGCCAGGGAGGCGGCCAGGGCCCTTTCGTCGGCCAATTCCTTGGCGACCAGTGCGGCGCTGCGCGTCACGGGGGGGCATGCCCCCATCGGGTTCAGCACACCATTGCCGCTGGCGTTGAAGACATATTGGCGCTCGCAGACGTCCCAGACGGGCGGGTTCTTGTCGAGCTCGAACAGGTCATAGCCTTCCTTTATGTCCTTCCAGAACGCCAGATGCGGGCTGGTCGACTGCTTGGCCAGATTGGTGGGGGTCATCTTGAAGGGGAATATCTGCAGCTGGAAGCTGGAATTGCCGCCCTTGAAGCTCTCGCGGGCCAGCGCATAGATTTCGGCAATGCCGTGATCGGTCATGGCGTAGCAGCCGCGCGAAGAGCAGTCGCCATGCACCATCAACTGCGAGCCGGTGCGGCCGTGCACGCGGTCGAACTTGTTGGGAAAGCCGGTGTTGAAGGCCAGATAGTAATTGGACTTCGGATTCATCAGGCCGGGCGTGATGGTGTAGAAGCCTTCGGGGCTCTGCCGGTCGCCTTCCTTGATCTTGGGGCCAAGATCGCCGGAGAAGGCGCAGATTTCATAGGTCTTGAACAGCTTGAACTGGCCGGCGCTGGTGCGCTTCCAGACTTCGAGCACCTGCTCCTGCTTGAAGATGCGGACCATCATGGCGGCGCCGGGCGAAGACCCCATCGCCTTGAGGGCGGAAACGACAGTGCCTTGCAAAGGCTGGTTGTGCCGGTTGCTCGATGATTTGGGCAGGAAGCCGCCGCAAGCGGCGAGGCCAAACACCACCCAGAGCAGGATCAGCACAGAACAGAATTTGCGTAGCATGATGGCGGTCACGATAGGGCAGCCCAATTGCGGGATCAGTGGCTGATCCATAGGGAACAGTGGTTACCCAAGCATGAGAAATGCTGGTGAATGAAGTGTTACCACGGCCCGAAATCCCCAGCTAGCGGGGGATGATCACACAGATGTGTGGCCGGGAAACCGCTGTGGGTGCACAGCGGCGGCGGTTTGGCCTGATTACAGCGCGGTGCCGATGGCCATGAACTTCTCGCGGCGGTGCTCGCGCAGTTCGAGGCGACTCTTGCCGGCGAAGTCGGCAAGGAATTTGGCCAACGCCTCGCGGGTGGCGGCCATCACGGTTTCGGGGTGGCGGTGGGCGCCGCCCGTCGGCTCGGGAATAATGCCGTCAATCACGCCAAAGCCAAGCAGATCGGTGGCAGTGATCTTCATATTGGTGGCAGCGTCCTGGGCCCGGGCCGCGTCACGCCACAGAATGGTGGCGCCCCCTTCGGGCGAGATCACCGAATAGATGGCGTGTTCCAGCATCAGCACGCGATTGGCCGTGGCGATGGCAATAGCGCCGCCCGAACCGCCTTCGCCGATGACGATGGCGATATTGGGCACGCCCAGTTCGAGTGATTTTTCGGTGGAGCGAGCGATGGCTTCGGCCTGGCCGCGCTCTTCAGCGCCAATGCCGGGATAGGCGCCGGCGGTATCGACCAGCGAGATCACCGGAATGTTGAAACGGTCGGCCAGTTCCATGATGCGGACGGCCTTGCGGTAGCCCTCGGGGCGGGCCATGCCGAAATTATGCTTGAGGCGGGTCTCGGTGGAATTGCCCTTCTCCTGGCCGATCACGGCCACGGGCTGGCCGTTGAACCGACCGAAGCCGGCCTGGATGGCGGAGTCCTCGGCAAATTTCCGATCGCCGGCCATGGGCCGCCATTCGGTAATCAGGGTGTCGATATAGTCGGCGAAGTGCGGGCGCTGCGGATGGCGCGCCACCTGGGTCTTCTGCCAGGGCGTCAGCTTCTTGTAGATTTCAACCAGGGCCTCTTCGGCGCGGCTGGACAGGCGGGAGACCTCCTCGTCAATGCTCACGGCCTGATCGGCTGCGGCCATGGACTTGAGCTCGGCGATCTTGCCTTCAAGATCGGCTACCGGCTTTTCGAAATCGAGATAAGACTGCATTCCACCTGCCCGTTAAGGGTGCCATTGCTGGACCCGTGCATCAGGTCGCTGCTGTTGCGCCCTAAAGTGGCGGGAAAGTGACGATGGTGCAACGGCAAGTCAAGCGGAGTCATGGCAAAACCCCGCATGCGGCGTTCGATGCTAACAGTCTGCTCTCCTATTGGGCCGAAGGGCTAGGGCTGGTTGAGAGGGTGGTGGGTCTCCACCAAGGTACGCAATTTCTCGTCCAGCACGTGGGTATAGATCTGCGTGGTGGAAATATCGGCGTGGCCGAGCAGCATCTGCACCACACGCAAATCGGCACCGCCGGCCAGCAAATGGCTGGCAAAGGCATGGCGCAGCACATGGGGGGCGACCCGCGCGGCGCCGATTCCGGCGCGGCCGGCCAGGCCCTTGAGATCACGCGCAAATACCTGGCGCGACAGATAGCCCTCGGCGCCGCTGGCCGGGAACAGGAAGGGCCCCGGTTCGAGCGTGGCGAGATAGGCCTTGATGGCGTCGCGGGTCCGGTCGTTGAGCGGCACGATGCGCTCCTTGTTGCCCTTGCCGGTAACGGTGATGAAGCTGGAGTCGCGCATGACGGCGGCGCGGCGCAGGCTGACCAGCTCGGACACCCGCATGCCGGTGGCATAGAGCAGTTCGAGCAGCACATAAAGGCGCAGCGCCCCGGCCTGTTCGGCAGGCGTGCCCTCGGCATTGGCAGCGGCCTCGGCGCTGGTCAAAAGCTTCTCCACCTCGGCTACCGAGAGCACCTTGGGCAGGGCGCGCCGGGTCTTGGGGCTGGCGACAATGCGGGTGGGGTCGTCGCCACGCAGATTGTCGGCGCAGAGGAACTGGTGAAACTGGCGGATGGCCGACAGGCGCCGGGCGCTTGATGATGCCGACAGGCCCTGGGCATAAAGGCTGTCGAGATAGCGCGTCACGGCGTCGCGGTCGCCATTGAGCGGGGTCAGGCCCCGGCCGGCGAGAAAGCCGACATAATCGGTCAGGTCGCGGCGATAGGCGTCGATGGTGTTTTTGGCCGCCCCGCGCTCGGCGCTCATCATTTCGAGAAACGACGCTACCAGATGGCTCATGGGCTCTCCGGTTCGGTTTGGCTGGTCGGCCCGCTGGCGCCGGGGGTGCTGCCGGGCAGGACCGGCGCGCCGCCGCCGAGCAGGTCGCGGGTGGGAATGCGAATGGTGACCTGTTTGGGGGTCGGTTCGACAAATGACACCAGCGCCACCATGCCCGCATAAACAAGGCCAGCCAGAAACAGCAGCGTGATGATAAGGCGGATCAGGGTCGGCATGACGGTCCAATAAACTGCTTTTGCCTAAAATATGGCAGCAAATGGTTT
>NZ_JAUYGL010000119.1 GCF_030689745.1 Devosia sp. | reverse complement strand
GAGCACGACCGAGCGGGTCTCGATATCGTCATAACCATTGATCTGCGGGATCTGATCGGGCGCCACATTGGTGATGATGTCGAACTCGCCCGAGACCAGGCCGGCAACGCGCGTCGAGGGCTCCGGGATCTCACGGAAGGTGACAGTCGCCGCCGTGGGCATCCCGCCAAAATAGTCGTCAAAGGCAACCAGACGGATGGATTCGTCTGCCTTGTACTCTTCGAGCATGAAGGGGCCGGTGCCGACGGGAAACATCGGGATGCCGCCATCGGTGGCAGCCTTTGCTTCCCAGTCAGCCTTGTTGACGATCCACGAGGCCCAGGAGGACAGGCGATGCTCAAGCAGCGGATCGGGTGCCTTGGTGATGAAGTGCACGGTGTGCGCGTCGATCGCCTTGACCTCGGCCAGGACCGAGAAATAGGCGGGCCCTTCCGTCAGGACGGCATTTTCGCCGCTGAGACGGTTAGGCGAGAACGTGAAGACGACGTCTTCGGCGGTGAGCGGCGCGCCATTGTGGAAGGTCACGTCGTTACGCAGCTTGACCTCAAGGGTCAGGTCGTCGATGCGGGTCCACTCGGTGGCAAGGCTGGGGACCAGCGTTGAGCCGCCGCCGCCCTCGGCCGACAGAAAGTCGCGACGGATCAGCGTATCGAAGACGCTGTAGTTGACGCGCGTGCCGACGTTGGAAAGTTCCTTGCCGGGCTCGAGCGTTGCCGGCAGGTCAGCCACGCCGACGACAAGGTCGGGGCGTTCCTGCGCCATCGCAAGCGATGACGTGGCCGCGAGCAGCAGGAGCGCTGCTGCTTTCAGAAAGGTCTTTGGGAGAAAGGTGGAAGTGGTCATTGAACGGCCCCGCAGCGGATGGATTGGCCGGGTAGCTAAGGCACTGGTCTGACAGTTGGACGACAGCGACGTGTCAGTTTTGCAAAAATCCAAACTGCATCCTGGCAGGACTTTGGGAAGCATCTCCTGTGGTAGAGCTTTGCAGCAGTGATTTTTGGCAATTCGTGGCGCGCACAAAAGCGCCAGAACCTGGCGTCAGCGGATGCTGAAAACCCAACGGCCCCGTTCTGGCACTACTACACGTAGGTGCGGGTGCGCGATCGAACGTAAATGGTGTTGTGACACGGCCACGCCAAATGCAGACGGCCGCTTTCAGGGACTGACGGTTCACACGGCAACGACCGGAATGGGGCGCGTTTCTGCCAGAATGTCATTTCCGCGGCATCGCAGCCGATGGGCGCTCCCGCTTTTGCGCGGCAATCCGGAACGGCGCATTGACGGCGCCATATCCCCGATACCCGGCCGAGCGCTGGACGACTTCAAAGAAGAAGCCCTCCCCGATATTGGTCGAATAAAGCTGGAAGAACTCGCCATTGGCGTCGCGGTCATATAGCACATTGGCGCGTTTGAGCGCGTCGACCGTTTTCTGCGGCAGCGCCAGCCGGGCCTGCAGGTCCTGGTAATAGTTGGGTGAAATTTCCAGCGTCTGCATGCCATTGGCGGCTAGGGCGGCGGCGGTGGCAAGGATGTCATTGCTGGCAAAGGCCAGGTGCTGGATGCTCGAGCCGAAGGTTTCGGCGATGAAACGCCCAGCCAGCGTGCGGTGGCTTTCGGCCCCGTTGAGAGTGAGGCGCAGCGAGCCTTCTTCGTTCTCAATGACCTGGCTGCGGATGAGACCGGCCGGATCGACGACATCGACCATCGGGCTTTTCTCGGCCACAAAGATCGAGCGGTAGAACAGGATCCAGGTCAGCATTTCCTCGTAGTTCATGGTCTGCGCCACATGGTCGATGCTTTTGAGGCCCGCATCCATCCCGGCCAGCGGGTCCTCGACGGTCTCGAACTCTATGTCCCAGACCCGGCCGAGCGGGCTTTTTTCGTCCAGGAAATAGATCACGCCACCGCCAATGCCACGGATGGCCGGTATGCTGAGCTGGTCGGGGCCGACGCGCTGGCTGAACAGCGGAGCACCCATGGCCTGGGCGCGCGCGACGGTTGCTGCCGCGTCCTCGACTAGCAGCCCCAGCGCATAGGCCGACGTGCCGTGCGTGAGATAGGCGGCGTGCGCCATGCCCTCGCGCTCGGTATTGACGACGATGTTGATATCGCCCGTGCTGAAGCGTTCGACGGCCTTGCGCCGGTGCCTTCCGGTAAGGCGAAAGCCGAGCTGGCGCAGGTGGCCGGATAGCGCGCTGGCCTCGTCCTCGTCGGCCGCGAATTCGACAAAGGCGACGCCCTGCACGGCGACGCGCGGCGGGAGTACCGGCACATCCAGAGCAATGCCGGGCTCGGCCTGGCGCACCTGATCCATCAGATAGACCAGCGAACGATGTCCGTCGGCGGCAATGGCCCGCGGCGAGCCGCTGCGGAACTGGTCGTTGAAGATCTCCAGCGACACCGGACCGTTGTAGCCGGTGGCTGCCACGGCGCGCATGAAGTCGGTCACTGGCAGGTCGCCTTCGCCGGGCATGTTGCGAAAATGGCGGCTCCAATAGAGCAGGTCCATGTCGATGCGCGGTGCATCGGCGAGCTGCACGATGAAGATCTTGTCGCCCGGAATGGCCCGGATGGAATCGGGGTCGATGCCGCGCGACAGTGTGTGGAAGCTGTCGAGGATCAGTCCGACATTGGCGTGGTCGGCCCGCCGCACGATTTCCCACGCGTCGCGATGGTCATTAACGTGCCTTCCCCAAGCAAGGGCCTCGTAGCCCACCCGCAGTCCCCGCCTTGCAGCGCGTTCGCCCAGCGCCCGCAAATCGGCGGCTGCCCGGTCGATACCGCCCAGCGCCAGGGGTGAGACATTGGAGCAGATCAGGATCAGATCCGTCCCCAGCTCGCCCATCAGGTCGAACTTGCGCTCCGCACGCTCGAAGGCTTGGCCACGCTGGGGCTCCGGCAAGCCCTCGAAATCTCGGAATGGCTGAAACAGCGTAATCGTCAGTCCCAGGTCCGCCACCCTTTTGGCAACCTCGCGCGGCGACTGGTCATAGGCGAGAAAGTCGTTCTCGAAGATCTCGACCCCGTCAAAACCCGCCGCAGCGATGGCCTCTAGCTTTTCCGGCAGATCGCCGCTGATCGACACTGTCGCAATCGAGGTTTTCAAGGTCGCGCTCCCTTTTCAGACGAGAGTACGAACTAGTTAGTACATTTGCAAGAAGGCATCGGCCCGCGGTGGGGAGCCTGACAGCAAGCGCCATTTCAGTGTCAGTGTGGCGTCGCCTGCAGTCGTCCCAATTGCTCTTGGACGAGGTGGATGGGTCTTGTGGCCTGCGACCTATGGCCCCGTCAGCTTCTCCGCTAGGACGACAAATCTCAGTACCATCTCGACCGTCTGCCTGCGCAACGATTCCTGAAAAGCCGGGCTGCCGACGTCCTTGCCAAAGATCTTGGAAAAGGTTGCCCGGTTGGCGACATTGAAAAAGCACAGGGCACTGATCTGCCAGTGGATTTCCAGCGGCTCAAGCCCCGGGCGAAACACCCCTTCGGCCAGACCCTTGGCATAGATTGCCTCGATATTGCCGATGGCCGTGACATTGAGGTCGGCAATGACGTCGGAACGCGCCAGAAATTCGGCATGATGGATATTCTCGATCATCACCATGCGGATGAATTCTTCATGCTGGTGATGGTGGTCGAAGGTAAATTCGACCAGCCGCTGCAGCGCCTCGATCGGCGGCAGACCCGCAATATCAAGCTTGGCTTCGCCGTCTCGGACCTGGCGATAGGCATTTTCGAGGGCGCTGAGATAGAGGCCCTCCTTGTTGCCGAAATAGTAGTATATCATCCGCTTGGACGAACGTGTCTTGGCAGCGATTTCATCGATCCGCGCGCCAGACAGGCCATTGAGGGCAAATTCCTGCGCTGCGACCTCGATGATATTCTGCCGGGTGCCCTCCGGATCCTGAATGCGCGTTGCCCCATCGCGGGCCTTGGATCGGGATGATGAAACCGGAACATTCATTCGTTCAGAGCCTTCCTGGGCGGCAATTGACTAAACTAACCAGTTCGTACATTTTGTTCAAATCGTCTGTCAGCCATTTATCGGGTGCGGCGTGCCAAACACAAGTCCGCCGCTGCGTATCGCGCAACACGGCGGCAGGGAGACGGGACTTGCATACTGCCAGCACGCCGCGGGAATCGCCGCTGTTCAGCGTCATTCTGCAGGGCCGTCGGCCGCGCCCCGGCGCCATAACGGTCGGGCTGATTGGTCGGGGCATTGCCGCGTCGCTCTCCCCACTGATGCATGAGCGCGAGGGCGAGCGCCTGGGCCTCGATTACCACTATCACCTGATCGATTTCGATCTGCTGGGCCTTGAGGATGCAGCCTTGCCTGCAATCCTGGCGGAAGCGCGCGCGCTTGGCTTTTCCGGGCTCAACGTGACCTACCCGTTCAAGCAGGCAATGCTGCCGCTGCTTGACGATCTGGCGCCGGATGCCGCAGCCATCGGGGCGGTCAATACCGTTGTGATGGGCAACCGCACCATTGGCCACAATACCGATTGCTGGGGCTTTGGTGAAAGCTTCCGCCAGGGTCTGCGGGGCGCCCCGCTCCATCAGGTGCTCCAACTCGGTTCGGGTGGGGCAGGCGCCGCCGTTGCCTGGGCGCTACTGCAGGCCGGCGCCGTTGGCCTTGCCATCTATGACACCGATCCTGCCCGGGCGCACGCGCTGGCGGCGCGTCTGCGGGATCGGCTCGGCGCCGATGCCGAGGCGGTGAATGACGTGGCGGCAGCGGCAGCAAAGGCCGACGGCATCGTCAACACCACCCCGGTGGGTATGACCAAGATGCCGGGCCTACCCCTGGCGGCCAACCTCATCGCGGCCCGCCACTGGGTTGCCGACGTGGTCTATTTCCCGCTTGAAACCGAGCTGGTGGCGCTGTCGCGGGCCAAGGGGTGCCGGGTTCTGCCGGGCGGGGGCATGGCGGTCTATCAGGCGGTCCGCGCCTTCGAGCTGTTCGCCGGCATCAAGCCTGAGGCCGAAGCCATGGCCGCCACGTTCAGCGCAGCCGTTGCGGCTGATCGCTAGATTCGACCCGAAGCCAGCACATGATCCACACCGGCCTTGATGTGGCTGGTGAGCATGATGACGCAGGGCTCGACATCGCGCCGCATTGCCAGCTCGAACAGCGCCCGGTGATCGTCCATGACCGCGGCACCGCGAAAGGAAGCGGCCAGCAGGTGGTAGCGGATGAAGCGGTCGAATACCGCCGCGTGCAGCGCCAGCAGCGTTTGCGAACCACAGGCCGAAATCAGCGCATTGTGAAAGGCGAAGTCGTAGCGCACCCATTGCAGGGTCCGGTCCATATCGCCATTGAGCAACTGCGTTTCCACCACCGACAGCTTGTGCTGGGCTGCCACCACGCGACCCTCCCAATCCAGATCGCCCGCGCTCAGCGATAGCCGCAGCGCGTGACTCTCCAGCAGCAGCCGCAGATCGGCCACTTCGCGCAGATTGGCCGGGGTCGCCGGCGCGACCTCGAATCCGCGCTGGCCCTCCGCAACCACCAGACTTTCGCTGGCCAGCCGGTTGAGGATTTCGCGAAGCGTGCTGACGCTGGCCCCGTAACGGGCCTTGAGCTGGTCGAGCTTGAGTTTTCTTGATGGCGGTAAAATCCCGGCAATGATGTCGCCGCGGATGCGCTTGAACGTGACGTCCGCCACGCCCTCTTCAATGTCCTGCCGATCTTCCTGCACGCTGGCCTCCAAGCATTCGTCATTCCGCCCGACCCACGGACAAGCCGGCATAAAATAGCATATAAAAAAAGAAATGCATGACGAAACTGCTTTACCCCGTTAAATTGCTGCCAAGGAAAGCAGGGCATTGACTTGAACGAACTGTTTCGTACATTGTGCTGTGGGACGGAAAACGACGGCTGCAAGCCGCACGTCCGGTGACCATTCCCGCCATGGGCGGGTGACACTTGGGAGGATGAAATGCATTTTGGACTTACGCGCCGTGCTGTACTGCTCGGCAGTCTGCTTTTGGCGGCAGCCGTGCCGGCACTTGCACAGGACAAACCTGTGTTGCGGTTCTCGGCCGTGTTCTCGGAGCAGGATATTCGCGCCGAGATGGTAAACCTATTCTCGGCCCAGATCGCTGAGGACTTCGCCTTCGAGCCCTATTACGGCGGCAACCTGTTCAAGCAGGGCACCGAACTGGTCGCGCTGCAGCGCGGCAATCTCGAAATGGGCAATATCGCCCCCCAGGACGTGTCCAACCAGATCCCCGCGTGGTCGGTGCTGACCTCGGCCTATCTGTTCCGCGACGCGGCGCATCTGCGCACCTTCTTTGACAGCGAGGTCGGCGCCGAGTTCAAGGCGATGGCCGAAACGCAACTTGGCATCCACATTCTGGGGCCGACCTATTTCGGCGCCCGCCAGGTTGGCCTGCGCGGCGACAAGGAAATCAAGATTCCGGCCGACCTAGCCGGCGTCAAGCTGCGCATGCCACCGGGTGAAGCCTGGCAGTTCCTGGGCGAGGCGCTGGGTGCCAACCCCACGCCGATGGCCTATGCCGAGGTCTATACAGGCCTGCAGACCGGCGCCATCGACGGGCAGGACAATCCGCTGCCAAACGTCGAGAACATGAAGTTCTACGAAGTGATGAAGCAGATCGTTTTGACCTCGCATCTGGTCGGCTATGACCTGCTGGTGGTGTCCGGCGATGCCTGGGCGGCTATGACGCCCGAGCAGCAGGCCAGCGTCCAGGCTGCGGCCAACGCGGCGATCGATTTCAGCCAGAACGAGCATCTGGCCCGTGAAGCCGAACTGGCCGAGCGATTCCGCAGCGCCGGCCTCAACGTCTATGAGCCCGACGTGGCAGCGTTCCGCGCCCATGCCCAGCAGATGTATCTCGACAGTGATCTGGCCAAGGATTGGCCCGAAGGCGTGCTCGATCGCATCAACGCACTCTAGACTTCTTGCGCAAGGTGATGGCACCCCAGGGCGCCATCACCTTTGCAAACCTGCGCTGCGGAGATTGCTGATGAATACCCGACTGGCCGGCCTCGGCGCGTGGTTGCATGCCCGCGCCGAAAACATCCTCGCCGCCATGCTGGCCGTGATGTTTGCCGTGTTCATCCTGCAGATTGTGTTCCGCTATGCGCTGAACCTGCCGATCGGCTGGACCCATGAAATCAGCGTCGTGCTCTGGGTGTGGCTGGTGTTGTTCGGCACGGCCTTCGTCGTCCGCGACCATGAGGAGATCCGTTTCGACCTGATCTACGGTACCGCCAGCAACCGGGTCTTCCGCGTCATGGTGGTAATCACCGCCATCATCGTCATCGGGCTGTTCGCCATCTCGCTGCCGGCGGTCGTCGACTACGTGACCTTCATGAAGGTCCAGTCCACCGCCTATCTCGATATTCGGTTCGACTATCTCTACGCCATCTACCCGATCTTTGCCGTGGCCGTCATTGTCCGGCAGTTCCGGGCCGGTTGCCGCGCCATCTGGGGCGAGCAGGCGCGTGATGTCGATCCCAGCAAAGTGAGTTCGGGCGTATGAGCCTGTCGCTAGCCTTCAATGCCGCGCTGATCACCATCATCGCAACCGCCGTGCTGGGACTGCCCATGGGGCTGTCCATGATCTGCGGTTCGATCCTCTATCTGCTGATCCGCGGCCAGGACATGGGCATCGTCGCCGAGCAGCTGCTCAACGGCATGTATTCAAATTACATCATGCTGGCCGTGCCGCTGTTCATCCTCGCCGCCGAGATCATGAATTCCGGTTCGCTGTCGGAACGA
>NZ_JAUYGL010000112.1 GCF_030689745.1 Devosia sp. | reverse complement strand
GCAAGAATGGTGGCCACGAGAAAGAACTTGTCAGCACTCATGCCCGGTCTCTAGGACCGTGCCTGGTCAAAGGCAAGGCAATGCCCGACACGGCGCCCGCAAAAATCGCCTGTGCTCAACAGCGGCGAATGGCTGTCGGGTGAGGTCGAGCCGCTCCCCCTCACTCCGGAAATTCCCGCTCCGTCCGCACATAGCTCACTGCCGTCGGTCGCCGGCGCCGTTCCGTTGCCTTGCATTTCTTGATGATGGCGCGCACCCGCTTGATCACGCCAATGCCCATGCCCTCGATTTCGAGCAGTTTGGGGCCGGCGATCTTGTCGATCTCGCCCAGGGTTTTCAGCCCGCAGCTTTGCAGCTTCTTGCCGGTGCCGTCCTCGTCCCGCAGGTCGATCACCGCAATGTCCTGCCATTTGAGCGCGCCGCGCAGCCATGCTCGATAACTATCTGCCATGGCTCTCCATAGCGCGAGCACCCGCCCGCTGGCTATCCCATTGCACGTCGTATCTCATCCCCGCGCCAGTCCCAGATAGCCATTGACGCTGGCCGGCACTTCCTCGGCCAGCCAGCTGCGCAGCGCCCGCAGCTTGGCGCTCTCGCGCCGCCCCTTGGCCACCACCAGAAAATAGCCCTGTGGCCCTTCCACGCTATGGTTGAACGGCCGCACCAGCCGCCCGTCGCTGACCGCGTCGGCGCTCATCATGTCGGCAGCCATCAGCACGCCCTGTTCGGAAATCGCCGCGTCAAACGCCAGCGAGGCGTCCGAATAGATCGGCCCGGTCAGCTTGATCGCCGGGTCCAGCCCCACTTCGCTTCGCCACGCCTCCCAGCTGAGCATGGTGGTCACATCCTGGATCACCGGCACCTGCGCCAGGTCGGACAGCCTCCTCAGCCGCGGCGCCACCGATGGCGCGCACACCGGCTGATAGGCCGTGCCGCCCACCAGCTCGGCGGTCACCCCCGGCCAGCGCCCATGCCCGAAGCGGATACCGCAATCGACATCGGGCCGGCTGAGATCGACCATGCTGGCGGTAACGCTCAGCCGCAACTCGATATCGGGATGCGCCTGGCTGAACTTGTTGATCCGCCAGATCAGCCAGCGCGAGGCAAACACGCTGCCCACGGTGAGGTTGAGCACGCTGTCATCGCTGCCCTTCAGGCTCGCCAGCCCGTCGGCCAGGCCGGTAAACCCTGCCGTCAGCTGCGGTAGCGCGGCCTTGAGCGGCGGCAGCGGCTTCAGCCCGCTCGGCGTGCGCTCGAACAGCGCCAGCCCCAGCCGCTCCTCGGCCCGCCGTAAATGCTGGCTCACCGCGCCAATCGTCACCCCCAGCTCCTCGGCTGCCGGGGCCAGCGCGCCACGCCGCGCCACAATCTCGATGGCCCGCAGTGCATTGAGCGGAATGGGGAAGGGGTTCTGCATATAGTTTTTCTATATCCGCCTCGTGACCTTGTCCATTGTATATCGCCATTCCAAGCGTGATAGTGCCGGCGATAACCACAGCAAGACCCAAAGGAGGTCACAAAATGTCTAGTCTAGCCAAATTCGTGCGCCGCCTCGTCGCGCGCACCAGCCCCACCACAAGACCCGATCGGGAACTGGATAATCTGTCGCTGCGCGATTGGGCGGATTTGCCCGTGCATCACCCTCAATCCGACGCCACGTCGTTCTGAGGCCACATTCGGGAGGTCCAAGGGAGACAGCTAGTTTCTTGAAGGTGTCCCCATGTTCCGTTCCCTCGCCGTGCTCTCCGTTCTCGCCCTTGGCCTCAATCCTGCCCTGGCGCAGGACGCCCCGGCGCCCGCGCCGGCGGCGCCCGCTGTTCCGGCGGCCACCGATATCGTGGTCGATCCGGCGGCAACCCTTTCCAGCGCCCCCAAGCAGGATGAGCTGCTGACCGGCTTTTATGCCACCATGGCGGTGATCGAGATTTGTGCACTGCCCGTGCCCGAGCAGATCAAGGCCGGCATGGCCGGCGACCAGAAACGCCTCGAAGCCAGCGTTGGCCTCGATGAAGTCAGCGCCATGACCGCCTATGCCAAGGTCAGGGCCGATGTCGAAGCCACCGCGCCCGATTGCGCCGAAGGCAGCCCCGACCGCGCCAGCGTTGACGCCGTCACCGCCTTTTATGCCCAGACCGACGCGGTTCCGGCGCCCGGCACTGCCGCTCCCGGTGCTGCGCCGGCGGCACCAGCCGTCCCCGCGCAATAAGCCAGCCGCCTATTCGCAGAGCTGCGCCGTGCAGCTCTGCCCGTGGCAGCCGAGATCGAGGTGGATATGATCCTCGTGATCGGCATTGGCCTCGGGTCCCAGCACCGTGGTGAAGCTGCCGCAGGCGGCGTCATGCGCCAGCCGCAGCAGCCGTCCCTCGGCCGCATTGCCCGGTAGCCAGCCGGTCTTGACCGCCAGCACCCGCCCGTCCTGCAGGGTGAAGCCGTTGACATCGAGCGCATTGGCAAAGCCGTGCTCGGACACGAAGCCCGTCTCGGCATTGTTGCGCTTGCGGCACATATAGCCCGGCCCGGTATTGATCTGCGCCAGCGGGCTCTCCAGCATCGCCTGGGCATAGCCATCCACCTGCGCCACCCAGGCGGGCAGGGCGCTGGCCATGGCGCAATTGGTGGTGACCGGGCTCGATAGCGGCACCAGCCGCCCCCGGCTCAATACCGCCGTCACCTCGAGCGGCGATTGTTCCCCGCACGCCCCCTCGGCAATCGGCGCCCGCATGGTCGCCGCGACCAGGCCCTGCAATACCGCCGGACAGGCCCCCTGATACACCCGCGCCGACGCCGCGCGCTCTGCTGCCGCCTCGGCCTCAGGTTCCGGCGCTGACTCGGCCTCGGTCTCTTCCGGCGCTGTCTCGGCAGCCGGCTCGGCAGCGGAAAAATCCGGTCGCGCCAGGGGACTCGGCGGCGCTACCGGGGCAATGTCGGGCCGCGCCACCACCGGCGGGGTCGGCGCCCTGGGGGCTGCCGGGCGCGCCGTGCCGCCGCTGTCTTTCGGCGGTGGACTGGCCTTGGCGGGCCCGGTCAGCTGGTCGGCCAGCTCCTGCAGGGGCGCCAGCCAGTCCTGCCCATAGGCGGGGCTGAAACTGCAGGTCAGGGCGAGGGCGAGGGCGATTGGGGTGATCTTCATCCCCTGCAACGCCCGGCCCGGCCGCTTCGTTGCCACATCAGCCGCCTTAACGCTGCGGAAACCATCTTTGCGCGCCCTTTGGCATCTGCTATCAGGCCACCCATGACAACGCCGCTTTCCCACATTCGCAATTTCTCCATCGTCGCGCACATCGATCATGGCAAGTCCACCCTGGCTGACCGGCTGATCCAGCTCACCGGCGGATTGGAGCTGCGCGAGATGAAGGCGCAGGTCCTCGATTCCATGGATATCGAGCGCGAACGCGGAATCACCATCAAGGCGCAGACCGTGCGCCTGAAATATCACGCGCTCAATGGCGAGGATTACATCCTCAACCTGATCGACACCCCCGGCCATGTCGACTTCGCCTATGAAGTCTCCCGTTCCATGGCCGCCGTGGAAGGATCGCTGCTGGTGGTCGACGCCAGCCAGGGCGTTGAGGCCCAGACCCTGGCCAATGTCTATCACGCGCTCGACGCCAATCACGAAATCGTCCCGGTGCTGAACAAGGTCGATCTGCCCGCCGCCGATGTGCCGCGCGTCAGGCAGCAGATCGAGGACGTCATCGGCATCGACGCTTCCGACGCGCTGGAAATCTCCGCCAAATCGGGCTTCGGCATCGACACCGTGCTCGAAGCCATCGTGCATCGCCTGCCGGCCCCCAAGGGCGATATCAACCTGCCGCTCAAGGCGCTGCTGGTCGATAGCTGGTACGATACCTATCTCGGCGTCGTCGTGCTGGTGCGCATCATCGACGGGGTGATGAAAAAGGGCCAGAAGATCCGCATGATGGCCTCGGGCGCCGTCTATGAGCTTGATCGCGTCGCCGTCAGCACGCCCAAGCTGGTCGAAGTCAAGGAGCTGGGCCCCGGCGAGCTGGGCGTCTTCACCGCCTCGATCAAGGAAGTGGCCGATACCAATGTCGGCGACACCATCACCGAGGACAAAAAGCCCACCGCCCAGGCCCTGCCCGATTTCCGCCCGGCCCAGCCCGTGGTGTTCTGTGGCCTGTTCCCGGTCGACGCCTCCGATTTTGACGAGCTGCGCGCCGCCATGGGCAAGCTGCGGCTCAACGACGCCAGCTTTTCCTATGAGATGGAAACCAGCGCGGCGCTCGGCTTCGGCTTCCGCTGCGGCTTTTTGGGCCTGCTGCACCTCGAAATCATCCAGGAACGGCTCAGCCGCGAGTTCGATCTCGATCTGATCGCCACCGCCCCCTCGGTGGTCTATGAAATCGCCATGACCGACGGCACGCAGATCCATCTGCACAACCCCGCCGATCTGCCCGATGTGATGAAGATCGAGGAGATCCGCGAGCCCTGGATCAAGGCGACCATTCTCACCCCCGACGACTATCTCGGCTCGATCCTCAAGCTCTGCCAGGATCGCCGCGGCATCCAGCGCAATCTGAGCTATGTCGGCAACCGCGCCATGGTCGAATATGATCTGCCGCTCAATGAGGTGGTGTTCGATTTCTATGATCGGCTGAAGTCCATTTCCAAGGGCTATGCCAGCTTTGACTATGCCCTGGCCGATTACCGCGTCGGCGATCTGGTCAAGCTGACTGTCCTCGTCAATGCCGAGCCGGTCGACGCCCTGTCCATGCTGGTGCACCGCTCCGTCGCCGAAGGCCGTGGCCGGCTGATGTGCGAAAAGCTCAAGGATCTGATCCCGCCGCACCTGTTCGTCATTCCCATCCAGGCGGCGATTGGCGGCAAGATCATCGCCCGCGAAACCGTCCGCGCCATGCGCAAGGACGTGACCGCCAAATGCTATGGCGGCGACGCCACCCGCAAGCGCAAGCTGCTGGAAAAGCAGAAAAAGGGCAAAGCCAAGATGCGCCAATACGGCAATGTCGAAATCCCCCAGGAAGCCTTCATCAAGGCGCTGAAGATGGGCGACGAGTAGTCCACAGCTCGCGCCCCACCCACGGTGTCATCCCGGCGAAGGCCGGGACCCATCCTGAGGTGTTGCAACACTCGGGATCGGTGCATGCCCCGCCTCGCCCGAGGGGAGAAGTCGGCGCGCAGCGGGGGTGAAAAGGTGGTCGGTCTCGCGCAGAGGGAGATGGAGCTTGGATCAATCGCAAGCCTTCGATCTGGAAGCTCAACTAGGCAAGATTGAACATACCGCCGCCGGACTGAAAAAGATCCCCGATACCTATATAGGTCCGCAGGGCACAAAAATTCCCGACATCGGCTGGTTTGTACTTGCGGCAGTCAAGAAAACGACGTCGCTGAGCCATGCCTTCTGCCTGCTGGTGCGCGCCAAGAATACGCTCGCGGCTGCGGCGCTCATCAGATTGCAACTCGATACCGCTATGCGTATTTTTGGTCTGTCGCTCATAGAGGACGTTGAAGCGGCAGGCACGCACCTGATGAATGACGGGAGCTACCGAGAACTCAAGTCCCGTCACAATGAACGCCTCGATGACAAAATTCTCCATCAGAAACTGAACGAGTATTATCCGGGGCTGAGTGCAGTCTATAAGGCCACGTCCTCCTATGTGCATCTGTCAGGGGCGCACATCAAAACAGGACTGTTGGAGCAAGAAGGGACGTCGGTGCTCTTTTTTCATCTCAATGGCACAGATGATGCAAAGGCCGACCAGCAATTCGCCGAGATTGTGGACGCATTCGATCAAGCGACGACGCTGACGACCGAACTGATCGAGGACTTCATGCGATACCGGTATGGCCGTGTCGCTGGAGCCCGCCCCACCCACCGCGCCATCCCTCCCCCTTCAGGGGGAGGTTAGGTGGGGGCCTCACGCCTTGAAACAATTCTCCCGATGCCACTGCAGATACGCCGGATGCGGTCGGTCCCGCGCCATCAGCGGCCCGATCAGCTTGCCCGTCTTGTTGATCAGGCTTTCCACGCCGTCGCGGTCATTGACCTGCCGTGAGACGATGATGTCGAGTTCATCGCTGAGCCCGATCAGCCCCCGATCAAACATCCAGTGCGCTGTGCCCGAAAGCGCCACGCCATTATTGATGATGTCGGGGCCATTGTGCTCAACCGGCCGAATATGCGCCGCCGCCACCTCGGCCCGCCCGCCACCATTGATCAGCTTGAGCCCGGTCACCGCGCAGCGCTCGCCATAGGCGCGCAGCACCACCCGGCGAAACACCCGGTCGCGCACCACCCGCGTGGTCATGGCGCTGATCCGCTCGCGCTCCTGCTCATGGATAAAGGCCGATTGCCCCATCTCGCCGATGCTATTGGGCAGGTCCGCTGTCACCTCCGCGGCGCCCACGCGCGGCAGCAGCGGCTGCTCCTCAGCCAGACCGCGCGCCAGAATGCGGTCAAAATCCTGCGGCGAGATCGGCCGCACCGCCGCCTGCGCCCGTCCGGAAATCCGGCCCTGTTCGTTGAGCAGCCCCTTTTCCACCCAGCCATCGGCATCGACAAACGGCACCGGATGGGCAAATTCGAGATAGCTGCCCGGCTCGATCAGCGCCAGATACATGTCGGTGGCGCTGGGGTCGGGCACAATCCGCTCTACCCGCGCCATGGCATAATAGCCCTTCGAGCCACGCACCTTGACCGGCTCATAGTAGACAATCCAGTCGCCCACACAGGCCTGCGCGCGGTCGAGATAGGGCTTGGGGAACTGGTAGCGTTCCGCCGGGCTATCGTCGTAGATCGAGTCGGCCCGGTGGATGAATACGCCGAAGGTCATTTACTATGATCGTGCTCTTCTACACAATAAACCTATAATCAAATCTGAATTGCAGTTTGGTGTTTGGCAATGGCTAATCTAGGTGACAACAACCCCAGGGCTTTCGGCGATGCGGTCTCGCTTGATGCATGGAGAACAAGATATGATGAAAATAGTGGTGAGGCAGATCTGCACGTCAACGTGGTGTTTTCGGATGGAAGGGTTGGCGGCGGCATAGGCTCCCCTGTGCGTTTCAGACTTCAACTGTTGAGAGCAGATGTTCATGTGGTTCGTGACTCCGCTAGCGTGCTGAAAATATCCCCAAGCTCTGTCCTGACTCCGAATGCGTCCCCGATTGAGCGTACAGCGAAGACTTCTCTAGAGACAGAACATGCCGGCCAAGCACGGCTATCTCTTGGTACAGCAAGTTCCGCCGAGTTCGCTGGCGGCAGAAAACATGTGGTGCGGCAGGAGGTTGTGGAAACGGGCGCGGCGGCGATCATGAAGTTTGTGTCCATGAAAACTCCCGAAGGATACCTGTTTCGGATCGAGCAGGTGCCCGATGCCCCACTATCTGGCAGCCCTTGGTCACCATCTACTTCCGTATTAACGATGAAAGATCCAAAAGCGCCGAGAACAAATGGCGAGCCGCCGGAGCTGCGCATTGAATTGCGCTGCCGTCGTGAAGACATGCACATAACAGACATTCAGATTACAGAGAACGGAAGAAATGTGCTCGTTTCTCCCAACAAAATGCTCGCTGTAGAGCAGTACATAAATCAGAATTACTAAAGATCGGCTTTTTTGTAACAGATATTTCCGATCCTTTTGCCGAAGTCGTTATTGCGGATGTAATTCCGGTGGAAGAGTGAATGTATGAAAAAGCCATAGATATTGCTAGAAGTAATTCAGACAATCTGAAGAGTCTGGCTTCAATATCTGGATATGATCCAAAGTATTATTATTTCGATGCCGATTTCAATGGTGTAGATATACGGGGGCAAGATTTAGTTGGTCTTGAACTGGGTGCAGCCAGATTTGCTGGCGTTCGAGCCAATGCTTTAACTAAGCTAGATCCACAATTTCGTGGCGTTGTTCTGCAGGCGGCGCTGGACACCATTGCAAGTGGTGAGTTGCCGGCATTTCTTCATCAAATAAGAGATCGGGATCCAGAGTATATAGCTTTGCTTGCGGCGGCAGGTAGATCAGAAGAGGCTTATAAACTTGCTGAAGAAATAATATCGAGCAATAGAAACTTGCCTTTATTTAACTCTGATATAATTGAATGCGACCTATTTAGCAGTTCTATAGAAAATAGATATTTCAATAAATGGTTTGAAAACAATAAAGTGGATTCTAAGGCATGCTTTAATATTGCGATTTTTCTTTTATTGGATAAAGATCTAGATTCACTAAGAAGTGCTGCCATTGAGTTTGTGCGGATTCATGTAAAAAGCGGCTACATATCAAACGTCATTTTTGCCCTTTTTCAGAGAAGACTGGTTTTAACGACAGGAGCAGGGTCGTTAGTCGCCCTATGGATAAGAAAGCACGCAAGAAACAATAGATTGCCGGATATATGGACATCGTACTTGGTTGCAGGCGAGCGACACATCGAACTAGACAGGCTGTTATTGCGCTGGCTTCGAGGGGTGGCGCGTAAGACGGAGTTCGACGGCGTTTTCTGGCTGGCCGCAAAGATGCTTTCGCCCAAAGTCTACTCGTCTTTAGTCTCTCTGAAAAAAATGGACAGGCCAGATTTCGGAAGCGAAATAAATCATTCCATAATAAGCGGACTAAAAGACAAAAGTAACGCATCTCTTTCACTATGGCACTTAGTAAAGTCTATTCGCTCCGGTATTTCTGAAGTAAATAAGGATGAGCTATTTATAGTGTATAAGGACCGAAGGGAGACGCTTTTGTATTGGGCAAATATAGGGAAGGTTGAGGTTAATATTTTGACAGAGGTCGACGAACTGTTTGGATTGGGCGCCAAAGAGAGCTCTTAGCGCTGTGGGGCTGGCATTTCGCGAACGGCAGAGACGCCGATCGCCAACTTGCCAATGGTTTAGCCTTAGGTTCATTTTGCTGCTCACATCCTTATCCCCCCCCCCTCCACCCGGCCATACCCTCTCCACCCCAGCCTCGCGCACGAGAGGCGTTTTCATGCGCACCCACACCACCAAGCCGCCTTTCGGGGAACAATCCCCTCAAGGCCAGCCTGCGGCGCAGGCTGAACGCGTTCCCAAAGCCGGCACCACCACCGCCACCCTTGCCGAGCGCCACGAGGCGCTGTGGCTGGGGCTCAGCGCCCTGCATAAGGACCTCGTCGCCCTCGGCGCCAAAAAGCCAACCGCGCCGGTGTCCGAGCCCGTGCGCATCGCCGCCGAAGGCCTGCTCAGCGAGTGTGCCCCCTTCATCCGCAAGCGCAAGGAGCGCCTGCCGGTCGCGGCGGCCGACCTGGCGGGGCTGGCGGTGCAGCTCGGCCAGGCGCTGGCCGGGCTGGAGGACTGGGAGAGCCGCCACACCAGCTGGGACGAGCAGTTCAACTGCCGCATCTGGAACCTCCACAGCGGCTACCGGCCGATTATGCGCCTCAAGCCGCCCGCTGCGGCGCTCAATTTCGAGCGGGATGACATGGATTACATGCGCGGCCAGCTGGTGGTGCGCATGGAGCAGCGCGAGCGGCGCGCCTACCAGGAGGGCTTTGAGGCCGGGCGCGCCGCCCGGGCCGGGGCGCCCGCCGATTCCCTCTCGGCCCGCGCGGCTGCGGGCCAGACCCCGATAGGGCAGGGCCAGCCGGTGGGCGCCGGTCCGCTGGGGGCTGTGTCGGGCGGCCCGCAAACTTATCCCCGGCTGCGCGGGCTGGCGTAAACTCATGCCCATCACCCCGCACGGGCGGCCTGCAGGCGAACAGTGGTGGGGTGTGCCGGGTGGGAGTTCGTCTCTTCCACAGGTTCCAGTCCGGCCGTGTGGGGGCGAGCGATCCCCGTGCCGCCGTACAGTTCCAAAAACCGGCGTTCCGGGACGGCGTTCGTCTCACTATCCAATTCCTCAGAGGCGAAAGCCGTCTCGGGACCCGCCTTTATGCAGCACCCGGAGGCGTCCGCGCCGTCCGGCGCGCCGGCCTGCCCGGCCCATGGCTTTCCTTGCCCTTGGGCCCCCGTGGTGCTAAGGGTCTCTCCACGTTTTCAGCCTTTCAAAGGCTTACCCATGCTGCTGGCGATCCCGGCGCGCTGGTGATCCCCGGAACCTTGTCAACGTTTCTGCCCCTGTGTGCATGTTGCCACGGGGAATTGCCCGCACCCAGTGGGGCGGACTCAGTTCGGATCTACGCACATGGCCATCAACGGCACAGTCAAATTCTTCAACGCCACCAAGGGTTTTGGTTTCATCCAGCCTGACGAGGGCGGCGAAGACACTTTCGTTCACATTTCGGCCGTCGAGCGCGCCGGCCTGTCCAGCCTCAATGAAGGCCAGAAGGTTTCGTTCGAAGTCGAAAAGGGCCGCGACGGTCGCGCCAGCGCCACCAATATCGCCGTTCTCTAAAGCCTGTTGCGGGCCGCCAGCGGTTAGCCGCAGCGGCCCGTAATCTATTTGCGGAGCCCATCATGCACAAATATTCCGTCGGCCAGACCCTCGAATTGCTGCCCCTGCACGGCAGCAGCGCCCGCAAGGCGGCTGCCTGCGAAATCGTCGCCCTGCTGCCCTATGAGGGCCACATGGTGCAATACAAGGTGCAGTCGAGCCTGGAAGCCTATCAGCGCATCGTCAGCGAAGCCGATCTGCGCGTCCCCGCCGAAGCGCTGCCCCAGGCCTGATTGCCGCCCGCCGGACGGGCACGCCAGCGGGGCCTGAGCAACTTGTCCCCGCGCCGGCAGCATGGGCTATCATCATGGCCAGGCCGCGCGGCGCCAACCAGCCCCCTTCCAATTTTCGCCGCGCGGGCTAGTCTTGCGCCCATCAGGCAGCCACTGCCGGCTGTCCTTGTTGAGGAGGCCCAGCGTCATGGCGCATAAATTCAAGATCACCCCCGCCGCCAACGAGCAGTTCAAGTTCGCCTTTGTCTACAATGCCGAGACCATCGTCTGGTCGGAGAACTACAAGGCCAAGGCCAGCGCCAAATCGGCCATTGAATCGCTGAAGAAAAATGCGCCCGGCGCGCCCACGGTCGATCTGACCAGAAACGAGACCGGCACCGGCTACCGCTTCGAGATCGCCGGCTCCAGCGATGGCCAGTTCTATGTGCGCTTTGTCGCCTCCAATGGCGAAACCATGGTCCGCTCCGAGCGCTACAAGGCCAAGGCCAGCGCGGTGAACGCCATCGAATCGGTCAAGACCAATGGCCCGGACGCCGAACTTGTCGACGAGGCGTAAAGCCCATTTTCATTTCGCCGGCCGCTGGTTTAGTCTCCCGGCCACATCATTGCTCGGGAGACTGCCGCCTCATGTCA
This sequence comes from Devosia sp., assembly GCF_030689745.1. Taxonomy (GTDB): domain Bacteria; phylum Pseudomonadota; class Alphaproteobacteria; order Rhizobiales; family Devosiaceae; genus Devosia; species Devosia alba. The sequence continues at coordinate 55,153 of NZ_JAUYGL010000112.1, read as the reverse complement.
TCACTCACCAAATTGCTGGCCGCCGCCGCGGTCACCGTCTCGCTCGGCCTGTCATCGGTCGCCGCCCAGCAGCTGCCTGACCTCGATGGTCGCGCCATCGTCGCGGTCACCGAAAACGCCTATGTGCCGCTCAACTTCGCCGATCCGGCCACCGGCGAAGGCATCGGCTTTGAATATGACCTGTTCAACGAGATCGCCCGGCGCCTCAACGCCACGGTCACCTGGGAGCTCTCGAGCTGGGACGTGATGATCCAGGCGGTGCGCGATGGCCAGTTCGATGTCGGCATGGACGGCATCACCATCAATGACGAGCGCAAGGCGCAGATCGATTTTTCCGACAGCTACCTCACCAGCCAGCAATTGATGCTGGTGCGCGCCGATGAAGACCGCTTCGACGGCGCCGAGAGCTTTGCCGCCAATGCCGAGCTGCTGGTCGGCGCCCAGGCCGGCACCACCAATTTCTACGTCGCCGTCTACAATGTGCTCGATGGCGACGAGGCCAATCCGCGCATCAAGCTGTTCGACACCTTTGGCGCGTCGGTGCAGGCGCTGCAGGCCAATGACGTCGATACCGTGCTGATGGACCAGACCTCCGCCAATGGCTATATCGGCGCCAATCCGGGCGCCTTCAAAGTGGTCGGCACCCCACTCGGCACCGAGGATTTCGGCTTTATCCTCACCCCGGGCTCCGATCTGGCGGCCCCCATCAACGCCGCTCTGGCCCAGATCAAGGCCGACGGCACCATGGACGCCCTGCAGCAGAAATGGTTCTACGAGTTCAATTCGGCGCAGTGATTTGAACCACTGAAGTTTCAGTCGGCACCCTCCCCCTCGCGCGGAGGGATCAAGGGTGGGGGCGGTCGGCCCTTATATCCCGGCTCTCGCACCCCTTCCCAACCTCCCCCGTAAAGGGGCAGGTGCTGCCCCGAGTTCGCGGTTTGCAGCGTGGAACACATCATCAATGACCTATACCCCCCGCAAACCCTCCATTCTCGCCCGCACCCCCTGGTGGCTGCTGGCGATCCTGCTGCTGTTCGTGCTCGGCTATTGGGGCATCGCCACCGATGCCGGCTACAGCCAGATCTTCAACGCGGTGGCGGGTGGGCTGGGCACCACGCTGTGGGTCACCGGCGTTGCCTTTTTCGCCGCCACCGTACTCGGCCTGCTGGTCGCCCTGGCGCGCACCTCCGACAATCGCATCCTGCGCGAACTGGCCACCTTCTATGTCGAGATCATCCGCGGCATTCCCGTGCTGGTGTTCCTGTTCTACGTCGCCTTTGTCGGGGCCCCGGCCATGGTCGGGGCGCTGAACTGGGTGCTGCAGCCCTTCGATACCGCCATCACCGTGCGCCAGTTCGATTTTGCCTGGCGCGCCATTGTGGCGCTCACCGTCTGCTACTCCGCCTTCATCGCCGAGATCTTTCGCGCCGGCATCCAGTCGGTCGATCGCGGCCAGCTCGAGGCCGCCCGTTCGCTCGGCCTCAGCCGCTGGAAATGCTTCCGCCTCGTCACCGCCCCCCAGGCCCTGCGCACCATCCTGCCGCCGCTGGCCAATGATTTTGTCTCCATGATCAAGGACAGCGCGCTGGTCTCGGCGCTGGGCGTGCAGGACATCACCCAATTGGGCAAGGTCTACTCCTCGGGCACCTTCCTGTTCTTTGAGACCTATAATGTGGTGGCGCTGCTCTATCTCACCCTGACCATTTCGCTGTCTCTGCTGGTGCGGGTGCTGGAGCGGCATCTGCGCGAAAACCGGCATTGACCCTTGCGCTGGCGACGCGCGCGGCCCATCTGTGGCAGACAATATTGGGAGCCTGCTGATGAACCGTCTTGCCACCCTCGCCCTGACAGCCCTGGTCGCTGTCAGCCTCGCCGCCTGTGGCGATGCCCGTGAGGTCGGCAGCGTCGGCGTCGACTGGACCGGCAATGACATTGCCGTCGATGCCCTGGCCGATCCTGAAGTCGATGGCGTGGTCTGCCACCTGGCCTATTTCAACCGCTCCTTCATCGACCGCGTCAGCCAGGGCAACTGGTTCGAAGATCCCTCCTATTCGGCCCTTGATTGCTCGGTCACCGGCCCCATCACCATTGGCGATATTGCCACCAGGGGCGGTGGCGAAGAGATTTTCAAGGAGGGTCGTTCGCTGATCTGGAAGTCGCTGCGCGTCACCCGCATCTATGACACTGCCAACAATGCGCTGATCTATCTTGCCCATGCCCGCGAGATCCAGCAGGGCAGCGGCAAGATGAGCCTCTCGGTCATTCCGCTCAATACCGAGCAGGTGGTCTGGAGCAATGGTGCCCCGGCCCGTCCGGCCGCGCAATAGCACGCCGATCTGCGCCATACTGTGCCGGGCTGGCTTCTTGGAACAGCTTGGCGTGGCCCTCGGGCACAACACAAAAACATTCCGCCCGGTGCGGCTACTAGGCGAGCGCGTAGAATTCTATCTTTGTACCACGCAAACCTGGGCCAGCTTTGGCCCCAAAAAGGAACAGCACGATGTCCATTTTGATTGGCGACACCGCCCCTGATTTTACCGCTGACTCCAGCGAAGGCCCGATCCACTTCTACGATTACATCGAGGGCTCCTGGGCCGTGCTGTTCAGCCACCCCAAGAACTACACCCCGGTATGCACCACCGAACTGGGCTTTACCGCCAAGCTCAAGCCCGAATTCGACAAGCGGGGCGTCAAGGTGCTGGGCCTGAGTGTTGACAAGCTTGAGGATCACGCCGGCTGGGCCAGGGACATCGAGGAAACGCAGGGCGTCGCGCTCAATTTCCCGCTGCTGGCCGATACCGATGGTTCAGTCGCCCGCAAATACGACATGATCCATCCCAATGCCGATAACAGCCTGACCGTGCGTTCGGTCTTCGTCATCGGACCCGACAAGAAGGTTAAGCTCAAGATCGAGTATCCCGCTTCCACGGGCCGCAACTTCAACGAAGTGCTGCGCGTCATCGACAGCCTGCAGCTCACCGCCAAGCACCAGGTCGCTACCCCGGTGAACTGGGAAAATGGCGATGATGTCATCATTGCCGGCTCGGTCAGCAACGAGGCGGCCAAGGCGAAATATCCAGAGGGCTGGAAGGAACTCAAGCCCTATCTGCGCGTTGTACCGCAACCCCGCGACTAATCCGCGGCGGCCCGTTTTCTCCCTGACTGATCTGGGCGGTAGCAGAAGCTGCCGCCCTTTCTCGTCGCCGCCCTGAACAGCTAGGCCATGCCGATGGCGATGCCGGCAGCGAACACCAGCGCGCCACCGACCACCACCTGCAGGGCGGCGCGCCAGAACGGGGTCTGCATGTAGCGGTTCTGGATGAAGGCGATGGCCCACAGCTCGATGAGCACCACAGCAATGGCAATGGTGGTGGCAACGGTGAAATCGGCGATGAGATAAGGCAAGGCGTGGCCGAGGCCGCCAATGGCGGTCATGATACCGGCGGCCAAGCCGCGCTTGATGGGTGAACCGCGCCCGGTCAGCTTGCCATCGTCCGACGCCGCTTCGGTAAAACCCATGGAAATGCCGGCGCCGACCGCGGCGGCCAAGCCCACCAGGAAGGTCTGGTGCGTATCGCCGGTGGCCATGGCCGCCGCAAACACTGGCGCCAGGGTGGAAACCGAGCCATCCATCAGCCCGGCCAGGCCAGGCTGGACATAAGTCAGCACGAACTGGCGGTGCGCTTCGCTCTTCTCGGTGTCGCGACCGTCCTCGCCGAGTACGTCAGCATCAATGCGGTCGGCTGCCTGGGCGTGTTTGCGCTCCTGCTCGGCCAGATCGCCAAGCAGCTTGCGGATGGCGACATCTGTGGCCTGATCGGCGGCAGCCAGATAGAAGCGGTAGGCGCTTTCCTCCATCTCCCAGGCCTGCTGGCGCACCGCCTCAAGTGTCATGGTCTTCATCAGCCAGAGCGGCTTGCGGCTGAGAAAGCCGCGCACATGTTCGCGCCGGATTGGTACCAGATGATCCCCGAAGCGGGCGACATAGAGATCGAGCAGGCGGCGGCGGTGTTCGTTCTCCTCCGCAGCCATGCCTTCAAACAGAGCGGCAGAGCCGGGATAGATGGCGGCCAGCCGCGTCGCGAACTCGGCATAAATGCGCCCGTCCTCCTCCTCGCCGGCAATCGCCAGAGCAAGGATTTCGCGTTCGGATAATGACGAAAAAGCGCGGCGATTGTCGGGCAGGAGAGAGAACATGAGGTGCCATCTACCGAAGAAGTTGGTAGGTTTCTAGAACCATTCTAAACTGAAGGCAACTACTGACGATGCGCGATCGGGGTTAAACCAGCATGGATTGCTGCGCAAAAACGCCGGCCATGGCGCCATGCGCCACGGCCAGGGTCACACTGGCCATCGGATTGGCCAGATCACCCGCCGCATAGACGCCGGGGAGACTGGTCTGGCGTCGATCATCGATGGTGAGCGCAATGCCGAACGGCCCCTCGCTCAGTTCCAGGCCCAGTGGACTGTGCAAATCGGCCGAAGGGCGATTGCGGGGATGGGCGAACAGCACATCGAGCGCGATTTGCCTGCCATCATCCAGCTCGACAGCGGCGATCTGGCCGTGCCGATGATTGATGGCACTGACCTTGCCCTCGACCAGCGCAACATTGCGACGGGCCAGATCGGCACGGGCCTCGGCATCGACAGGGTGGCCGTCAGCGAACAGGGTCAACCGGTTGGTCCAGTCGCCATAGAGCATGACCATGTGCAGCGAATGGGGCCCCGAATAGATCAGGCCCCAATGCTGGTCGGCCACTTCAAAACCATCGCAATAGGGGCAGGGTACGACCGATTTGCCCCAGCATTCGGCGAAGCCGGGCAGACTGGGAAACTGGTCGGTGACGCCGTAACTGAGCAGCAGGCGGCGCGCCTGCAGCGTGTCACCAGCTTCAGTGCGGACGGCAAAATCGTCGAGCGTGCCGCTGGCCGTGGTGGCACCCGAAGCGACCAGCCTGACCGTGGGGTAACGGGCCAGTTGCTGACGGGCAAGGTGCAGAATGTCAGCGGGCGGCCGGTGATCATGGCCGAGCAGGCCGTGCGAATGGCCGGCAAAGCGGTTGCGCGGCAGGCCGGTGTCGAGCACAGTGACCTTGCGCCGCGCGCGGCCCAATTGCAGGGCGGCGGACAGGCCGGCAAAGCTGCCGCCAATGATAACAACATCATCCATGGGATAAAACTCCGGGCGTAGGACCGAGGGGATGGGGGGTGGCCTGGTGGGCTATATCGGCCAGTGAGACGCGGGCCAGTCGGGCGGCCAAAAGCGCTTCGGCGTCGGCCAGAAACTCGCCCATGACCGTATCGACGGCACGAACAATGCCGCATTGCTGATCGCCTGGATCGCTTTCGGTGCGGATCAGCAGGCTCTCGCCCATGGCGACATAGATGGCCTGCAGGCTCAGCTGATCGGCAGGCCGCAGCAGACGCCACCCTCCGTCATGGCCTTTGGTGGCGCCGACAATCCCAGCCTCGCGCAGTTCGCCAAGCACACGGCGGACCACCACCGCATTGGTCATCAGGCATTGGGCCAGCGTGGCCGAAGTCATGGCAGTATCGGGTTGCAGGTGCAGATGCACCAAAGCATGCAGGGCGAGTGACAGGCGGCTGGATCGTTTCATGTAACATTATTTGTTACAATCTGGTTTTGCTGTCAACTACCTCTGGCCGAATCTGTTGCGCCGACGTCGCTCGGTAGCTTGACCGGAGAAAAAATAGCGCCGCCATCTCGACCAATCGAGAGCGGATGCGTGACGTTGGGCAGTTGACGCCCCGGTGGCGAAACGACATTGTCCGGCCAAATTGTGCCGGGGTCGATGAACGTGCTGCCCAAACTGGTTTTTATGCTTGCCTGGGCGGCCTTGTTCGCCGGGCTGACCTTGCCAACGCCGACCCCTGAAGTTGCCAATATTGCGACGCTGGTGCTGATGGGGGTGGGGCTGGTGCTGCTGGCCCTGGTGCCGTCAGCGCGGCTGGTGCTGCGGCAGCCGGCCATTGTGCTCTCGGCGGCGGCGGGCGTCGTGCTGCTCGTGGCGCTCGGGTTTACCGCGTCTTCGCCGCTGCATATCGCCATGATCATGGTGCTGGCGCCGCTTTGGCTCGCGGGCCCGCATGCCGGTTTGCTGACCCGGCTGGGAGCGCGGCTGACGCCTTTGGTGATCGCGAGCTTCGCCCTTGCCGGCGCGGCTGCTGGGGCCGCAATTGCCGCCTATGGTGCGCTGGTGCTGCAGCTGGAACGCGGCGGGTATCTGGTCAATAATCCCATCCATCTGGGCGATCTGTCGCTGATGCTTGGCTTTGTGGCGCTGGTGGGCATGCTGGACCGGCGCCGCGTGCGCTTCGTGTTCCTGCTGGGGCCGGTGCTGGCCCTGACTGCGGTGTGGTTCACCGGTTCGCGCGGGCCATTGGTGGCCTTTGTGCCGATGCTGGTTGTGGCCGCAACGGTTCTGGCCGTGATGACGCTGTCGCGCAGGCAGGCCATGACTGCCATTGCTGGGGTGGTCCTGCTGATTGCGGTGGCCGGCACCGCCATGATCGGCCTTGGGTTGGGCGGACGGCTTGGGGGGCTGGGCGAAGCTGCCATGGCGCTGGTGAGGGGCGGTCCCACCGACGGCGCGATCGGGGAGCGGCTTTTCATGTATCAGACCGCCTGGAACGCCTTCTGGGCCTCGCCCTGGTTTGGCTATGGCATGGTCGACTATACGATCAGCGCCGCGCCGTTTGCGCCCCCGGGACCGGGCTATCCACCCTCCGGGCATTTGCATAGCGATCTGGCCGATTTTGCGGTGATCGGCGGCGTGCTGGGATTGATCAGCTATGGCCTGCTGCTGGCGGCGCCGCTGGTCGGGGCGCTGGCGACGCGGGGGCAGAACCGACAGGCTGCGCTCTATCTGGGTGCCACGGCGAGTGTGGGCTATCTGAGCATGGGGCTGACCAATGCGATGTTCGGCATCCTGACCCAGACCGTGGTCTATGCGGTGATTCTGGCGCTGATCGCGGCATTGGCGCAACCCGCGCCCCTGGCACAGGGAGAGACCGCTTGACTGGCACGCCGATCCACATCGCCCTGACCTTTGACGACAATTTCTGGGCGCCAGCCTATGCGCTGATGCGTTCGATCTGTCTGAGCAGCCGACGGCGCGCCGATATGGTGTTTCATCTGCTGCATCTGCCGCTGACCGAGCAGCATATGGCCGACCTTGGCGCGATCACGACCGAATTCGGCGCCACCCTCATCTGGTACAATCTCTCCGAAAATGCAGAATTCGAACACGTCGTCCGCGACCTGCCCACGAGCACGCAATGGCCCAAGGTGGTCTATGGCCGCCTGTTGCTCGGCAGCCTATTGCCCGAACATGTCGAGCGGGTGATCTATCTCGATTGCGACATGATGGTGCGCGACCCGATCGAGACGCTGTATGACACCGATCTGGCAGGCTTCCCGCTGGCTGCCGTGCGCGACTCGGTGGATCCCTTCATCATGGGCAAGCGCGACATGGTGCAGAACCGGGATCTGTTCGAATATGCCGACCCCTATTTCAACTCCGGCATGTTGCTGATCGATCTGGTGGCGTGGCGCGCCATCGATATCAGGGCGCAGGTCACGGCGCTGGCGGCGCGCGGCATCATGAGCCGGCTGTATTACGATCAGGACATGCTCAACCTGATCTTTCACAATAACTGGCTGGCCCTGCCATGGCGCTGGAATACCATCGACGCCCATGCCGCCCATGAGGGGATGAACCCGGCCATTCTGCACTATACGCGCAAAGCCAAGCCCTGGGGGGTGCTGTCGGGCATGCTGCACTCCAGCGCCCATGCCCGGTTCTATCGGCACGTGATGACCAATGAACTGTTCTATCGCTTCGCCCGGCACCGCTGGCGGCGCTGGTGGAAAAAGCTGCTGCGGCTCAACTAGCGCTGATCGAGTTCAATGCCCTCGCGCTCGCACAGGGTCCAGAGCGCACTACCGGGTTCGGGCAGCGGCAGGTCGGCGCGGCCGCGGCGGGTCAGCTGGCTGCGCCAGAGATGGACGGCCAGGGTGTCCGGGGCAATCGCGCCATCAATGCTGGAGCCCGCCAGCATCAGGGCGGGAATGCCTTCATAGGGGATGGGGTAGAGCGCCGTGCTCGGCCGCACCAGATGCTCGAGCCCGCGCTGCGCCATATGATGGGTCAGGGCCATCGGGCCGGTGGCGCCATATTGCATGTCTTCGGGCGCGATGGTTTCCCCGAGCAGGCGGCGGGCGGCGACTTCGAGACGCCGGCCCCAGGGCAGATGCGGCTCCAGCAGCGGGCGCTCGGTGTCGGTGAAAATCGACAGCAGATCGCCGAGCAGCGGGGCATCGGCCGGGATATGCAGTACCGCGCCATTGATCGAGCCGGGCCGCTCATAGGCCATCAGATAATCGGGCGGGCCTTCTATGGGGCGGACGCAATAGACGTCGAGATCGGCATAGATGCCACGACCCTGCCGCAGCACCATCATGCGGAAATAGTCGGAGAACACGCCGGGCGTGCCCTTGCCCTTGTAGAATACCAGCTTGTCGCGTGGCAGCACCTCGGCGGCGTCGCGCGGGGTGGCGCCGGGTGGCAGGCCCGCAATGGGGTCGAATGAATAGACCTCCACGGCGTGGCCATGGCGGCGGAAAGAGGCGATCGAGAGGGCCTCGAGCCAGCTCATCGGGCCATGCCAGAAGCTGACAATGGTGGGCAATTGGGCGGTCATGGTGGTCCGGGTGTGACGGGACATTGCCGTGTGCTTACCCCGGCACGCGCCATGCTGTCACCCCGGAGCATGGCTCAGCCCAGCACGCCGTTGCGCAGCGAGCTTGCCAGTGGCTCGGGACGCGCGACGGGGGTCTTGATATCGATGGTGCGGCCATCGCGCGAGGCCGTTTCGAAGGCCTCCATGACTTCGAGCACATGCAGGGCCAGATCGCCATTGGCGCGATGCGGGCGACTATCGAGAATGCCGTGCGCCATGTCGGCGACGCCGAGCGAGCGATAATTGCCATCGGCATAGGGCTGGGTCACCGGGACCGGGGTCCAGTCCTCGCCCTTGCCGCGCTTGCGCAGTTCCACATCGCCGCCGAAGAAATTGGGGTCGGGAACGATCAGGCTGGCCTCGGTGCCATAGAGTTCGAGCGGCACATGCTTGTGCGCGGCAACATCGAAGCTGAGCCCGACCTGCACGATGGCGCCATTGGCAAAGCCCAGCGCACCGGTGACATGGGTGTCGATCCTGACGTCCATGATCTCGCCCTTCCGGGGCTCGGAGGTGACGGGGCGCTGGGCGCGCAGGCGCGAACTCATGGCCGAGACGCGCGCCACCGGGCCGAGCAGGTTTACCAGTTCGGTGATGTAATAGGGACCCATGTCGAGCACCGGGCCGCCGCCGATATCGTAGTAGAAGGCCGGATCGGGATGCCAGCTTTCGTGGCCCGGGCACTGGAAGAAGGCGGTGCCGCCGACCAGCTGGCCGAGCGCCCCGCTATCGACCACGCTGCGCGCCTGCTGGTGCGAGCCGCCCAGGAAGGTATCGGGTGCCGAGCCGATGCGCAGGCCGGCCCGGTTGGCCGCGTCGAGCAGCTGACGCCCCTCCGTATAATTGATGCCAAGCGGCTTTTCCGAATAGACGTGCTTGCCGGCGGCCAGACAGCGCAGGCCGACCTCGACATGGGCGCGGGGGATGGTCAGGTTGACGATCAGCTGGATGTCGGGGCTGGCCAGCATCTCGTCGATGCTCATCGCGCTCAGGCCGAATTCGGTGGCGCGGGCCTGCGACGCCTCGGGGCGCATATCGGCGAGACCCCTGATATCGAGGACCGGAAAGCCGGCCATGGTTTCATGGCCGGTGATGGCCCGCAGATAGGCCGACGAAATATTGCCGGCGCCGATAAAGCCGATCCCCAAGCGCTTGCCGCTCATGCGCGCATTCCTCCCAGACGTACGTGCCTCAAACTAGCGGGGAGAATTGCGCCGCGCCAGCCGGGCGGCAAAATTTATCGCGCTCACTCTGCATCGGGGCAAGCCGGGCCGGAGCGCCCCGGCGCACGACAGCGCTGGCGGGGAAGCTTCCGGCCGGGCGGCGATCTCAATTACTCTCCAGTGCTTTCACCCGGCAGGCCAGCTCATGCACCGCAGCGATCAGGGGGGCGATGAAGGCATCGTAGCGCAGGCCCTGTTCGCTTTCGGGATCGGTGGGGTCGGCCAGGATGTGTCCGGCGAAATCCCTGCCGGCGAGGGCCGCCTCTACGTCCTGCGCCAGGAGGCCATAATGGGTGCGCCGCCCGGGAAGGCTCGCGCCCGCCGCCTGGCCACCGACGCGCCAGCGATAGCGCACCGGGGCCAGCGACAGAATGAAATCAAGCCCGAGGTCGCAGACGCCGATATCGGTTTTCAAACGCGCGTCGGAGGTCTGGATGGTGCCGGTTGCCGCCCACAGGGTTGACCAGCGCGCGCCGGGGCCGCCCAGCGTCATGGCGTTGTCGGTGGCGGGCTGGATGCTGGCAGCAACGGTCGCGGCGCCAGTGGTCGCATTGACGGTAATCGCATCGATCCAGGTGACGCCATCGGGGCTGACCTTGAGGCGCCAGTGATCATCGCCGGCCAGACCCATTTCGGCGCGGCCGGACCAGTTGGTCTGATAGAGCAGGCTGGCGGTGTCACCGGGCGCAGCCTTGTTGATTTTTACCTGATGACCATTGCCGGCATGGCTGAGCAGGCTGGCTGCCGATGCAACCGCGAGGCGATTGGTGGTGTCGGCGCTGGTATTGATGCCGAGCTGCGGCAGGGCGGCGCCGAGCGACGCCAACGGGGTCCAGGCGCCGGCATCAAACACCAGCTGGGTCTGGTCGGAGCGGTCATACACCTGCCAGCCGGCAGCCGGATCAAGAAAGCTCCAGGCGCCCGACTGGAAGGCGGCGATCTCATTGCTGTGGCCAGACCAGGCCCCCGTTGCGCCGGCGGGTACGATCCAGGCTTCTCCGGCCATCGGGGTGGCCGGGGGCGTGGCCAGCGTGCGGCTTTCCACACTGGGCTGCACCAGCGCGTCGAGCGTCTGGATGGCCTCATTGTGAGTGATGTGCTTTTGCGCCTGGCCCGGCATGATGAATGGCAGCGTGAGGCGGGGTGTGTGATCCATTGGGGTTCTCCTTTGTACGAAGTATCCGGCTGGAACGGGGGGCGGGGACAAGCGGGACAGCCGGGTTCGAACAACGGGGCGCCTTTTGCCGACAGCCGGCGACATTGCTCGCCGCACAACTCAGCGCCGCCCGGCCCTGCGTCGGGGCCGCGTGAATGGCGGGAACGGACACAGTATGGGGCAGGCTAGTGGGGCGGGGACAAGTTTCTGGCGGGCGTGCCCGCGCGATGATCCGGCAACCCGGACGCTCAAAAGGCCGGGACTGAACAGCTAGTCACTGGAGAGCACGGCGGTGGCGTCCAGCACGGCGGCGACGCCCTGTTCGTCATTGCCCAGCATCGCAGCCACCCGCTCCAGCGCGGCGACCAGCATGGCCTGCTCCCAATCCTCGAGTGCCCCGAATTCCTCCTGGAAGCGCGCATGGGCGCCGTCCGGCGCGATCTGCAACACCTTGTGCCCGGCATCGGTCAGGGAGAGCCAGACCTGGCGCCGGTCGGCTTCCCCCTTGCGGCGCTGGATCATCCCCCGCGCTTCGAGCTTTTGCAGCAAGGCGGTGGTGGTGGCCTGGGTGATGCCCATGCGGCCCGCCACATAGCCGGCCGTCTGCTCGCGCTCATCCTCCAGCATCTGCAGGAAAATCAGTTGCGAGGGCGTCAGGCCCGTCTCCCGCATCAGGCGCTTGCTGTTGAGCTCGGTGGTGCGCAGAATTTTGCGCATGGCCGTCAAAGCAATTTTTGTACGATTCTGCACTGCGGCACCCATGTCGATCCTCTTTGTTATCCTAGCGCCGCTGCCGCGTGAACCCAAGCACAATAGACGATCAGCCTTGTCGAGTTTTGCTTAGATACGACAAAGTAATTTGCCATATTCCGCCATGTGCCTCCAGTTGATAAAATAATCTGCGAAGCGATTTCCGTCGATAAATACGAGGAAATATGCGGGTTACGGCCTGTTATTGCCGTTTCGGAGCGCGATCCATCGCATAGCGTCGTGTTGACATTTAGTTCTCACAAGCTAAATACATGCCACATGATTGAAGGGAACACTACTGTGAATAGTCCTGGTCGGCGTCTGACAGACGCGTCCGGGAACCCCGCAATCCGGCTGCGTGCCCCGCTGGGAACCGATGGTCCCCGGGTCTGGGCGCTGATTGCGGCCACGCCGGCGCTCGACAGCAATTCGCTCTATGCCAATCTGCTGCAGTGCAGCGACTTCTCGGCCACCTGCGCCCTTGCTGAAACTGATGGCGAACTGGTGGGCTGGATGTCGGGCTACATTCCGCCCAAGCAGCCCGACACGCTGTTTGTCTGGCAAATCTGCGTCAGTGACGCGGCGCGGGGCAGGGGGCTTGCCGGGCAGTTGATCGGCGAGGTTCTGGCGCGTCCGGACAATGCCCATATCCGGCATATTGCCTGCACCATCACCCAGGACAATGCGGCGTCCTGGGCGCTGTTCACGGCGGTGGCCCGCAAGCTCGACGCGCCGTTGCAGCGGGCCGAACGCTTCGATCGGGCAGCCCACTTTGCCGGGCAGCATGCCAGCGAGCTCGGCGTCACCATTGGACCAATTCATCGGGATCGCGTCGACGGCCTCAGCGCTGCCTGACCCGACCTGCACATATTTGACCGACACCCGCCTGGGAGACCTGCTCTATGACCTTGACCAAAACAATTTCGCCACTGGCCACCTTTGACCGCGTTGAAAGCCGCGTCCGCTCCTATTCGCGCAGCTTTCCGAAAATGTTCGACAAGGCGGTCGGCGCCACCATCTACGACACCAATGGCAAGCCCTATACCGATTTTCTGGCCGGCTGCTCGACCCTCAATTACGGCCACAATGACCGCGACCTCAAGGCGGCGCTCATCGAGTATATTTCGGCCGACGGCATTGCCCATGGCCTGGATATGTTCACCGACGCCAAAGAGCACTTCCTGGCCAGTTTCGAGGAGCATATCCTCAAGCCACGCGACATGAAGTATCATGTCCAGTTCACCGGCCCGACCGGCGCCAACGCCGTTGAAGCGGCGCTGAAACTGGCGCGCAAGGTGACCGGCCGCACCAATGTCATCTCCTTCACCAATGGCTTTCATGGCGTCACGCTGGGCGCCCTTGCGGCGACCGGCAATGGCAAGCATCGCCAGGGCGCCTCGACCCCACTGTCCGGCGTGACCCGCGCCGCCTTTGATGGCTATTACGGCCCCGACATCAACACCGCCGACCTACTCGAGCGTCAGCTGTCGGACCCTTCCAGCGGCGTCGATGCGCCGGCCGCCATCATCGTCGAGACGGTGCAGGGCGAGGGCGGCCTCAATGCGGCTTCCGCCACATGGCTGCGCCAGATCGAGGCGATTGCCGGCAAGCACGGCGCGCTGTTTATCATCGACGATATCCAGGCTGGCTGCGGTCGCACCGGCGGCTTCTTCTCGTTTGACGGCATGGGCCTGTCGCCCGATCTGATCACCATGGCCAAGTCGCTGTCGGGCATGGGCCTGCCGCTGGCGGTGACGCTGATCAAGCCCGAGCACGATATCTGGAAGCCGGCCGAGCATAACGGCACCTTCCGCGGCAACAACCACGCCTTCATCACCGCTGCCGCTGCCATTGAAAAGTACTGGACCAATGACCGCTTCGTCACCGAGGTGGCCGGCAAGGCCGACTATCTGGCCGATCGCCTGGGCGCCATTGCCGAAGAACATGATCTGTCGGTCAAGGGCCGCGGCATGATGCTGGGCGTTGATGCCGGCAGCAGCGAACACGCCGCCGCCATCTGCAAGACCTGCTTTGCCAATGGCCTGATCATCGAAACCTCGGGCAGCTTTGACGAAATCGTCAAGGTTCTGGCGCCCCTCACCATCTCCAGGCAGCAGCTTGCCGCCGGCCTCGACACCCTTGAAGCCGCGTTTGAAGCGGCCATGGGCACCCGCCGCGCTGCTGCCGAATAACCAAGGATTTTACCATGATCGTCAGAGATCTTGAAACAGCCCGCACGGGCGAACGCCTGGTCAAGGCCAATGGCTGGGACAGCACCCGCTTGTTGCTGGCCGGCGACGCCATGGGCTTCAGCTTTCACATCACCCGCATCCACGCCAACACCAGCCACGTGTTCCATTACAAGCATCACTTCGAGAGCGTCTATTGCGTGTCCGGCGAGGGTAGCATCGAGGAACTCGACACCGGCAAGGTCCACCAGATCCGCCCCGGCGTGATGTATGCGCTCGACCAGCACGACAGGCACCGCCTGACCGCACGCAGCGAACTGGTCATGGCCTGCTGCTTCAACCCGCCGGTGACCGGCACCGAGGTTCATCGCGAAGATGGGTCCTACGCGCCCGTGCCCGAAGACGCCTAGTCGCGCCCCTTTTCATCCTCCAATCGAAGGGAAATGACATGACAATGCCCGCTTCCAACCCCGTTGCCCAGGACGACTACCCCACCCGCTTGCCACAGGAACAATGGCTTGAGCGCAAGGACCCTACGGTCTGGGGCAAGTGGTCACCCGAGGCGCCGCTCACCCGCGCCGAAACCCAGTCGTTTGAAAAGAACGGCTACCTAGTGCTCAAGGGCGTGTTTTCCGCCAGCGAGATCGAGGCGCTGCAGGCCGAATCTGCCCGGATGCGCTCGGGCGATGCCGGGCTGGCGCCCGAAAACGTCATCACCGAACCCAATTCGGCCGAAGTGCGCACGGTGTTCCGGCTCGACGAGCAGAACGCCCTGTTTGACCGCCTCGCCCGTGACAAGCGGGTGGCTGGCCGGGTCAGCTACCTGCTGGGCGACGATGTCTATCTCCACCAGTCGCGCCTGAACTACAAGCCGGGCTTCACCGGCAAGGAATTCTACTGGCACTCCGATTTCGAGACCTGGCACGCCGAGGACGGCATGCCGCGCATGCGCGCCATCTCGGCCTCGATCCTTCTGACCGACAATGATGCGCTCAACGGCCCGCTCATGCTGATGCCGGGTTCGCACCAGACCTTTATCGCCTGTGCCGGCGAAACGCCCGAGGACAACCACAAGACCTCGCTGAAAAAGCAGGAAATCGGGGTGCCCTCGCAGGAGAGCCTGTCCAAACTGGCCGAGAAATTCGGCGTCGACTACGCCGCGGGCCGGGCCGGCACGGTGGTGCTGTTTGACTGCAACACCATCCATGGCTCGAACGGCAACATCACCCCGTTCCCGCGCTCGAACGCGTTCTTTGTCTACAACGCCTGGTCCAATCGCGTGGTGGCGCCATTTGCCGCCAACAAGCCGCGCCCGGCTTTCCTCAGCTCGCGCGACCCCGAGGCGCCCATCGAGATCGAGGGTGGCAAACTCGTCTAGCCCGGCCGCCCCGAATTTTTACCCCAAGGCATCGCCTCCCTGGCTGGTCCAGGGAAGCACCGGAGACGACATGACGGAACCACATAGCGGCCATACGGTCGAAAAAATCGGCGGCACCTCGATGTCGCGCACCGCAGAACTGCTCGACACGGTGCTGATCGGCAAGCGCCGGGGTGCCGAACTCTACAATCGCATCTTTGTCGTCTCGGCCTATGCCGGGATGACCGACAGCCTGCTCGAGCACAAGAAATCGGGCGAGCCGGGCGTCTATGCCCTGTTCGCCAATGCCGAAGGCGGCTGGAGCTGGGGCAATGCCCTCAACGCGGTGGCCGAGCAGATGTATGCCCAGAACGCCGAAATCTTCAGCGATGAAGGCGCCCGCCAGACTGCCAACCGCTTTGCCCAGGAACGGGTCGAAGGCGTGCGCTCCTGTCTGATTGACCTGTCGCGGCTGTGCTCGTTCGGCCATTTCCAGCTGCAGCAGCACCTGCTCACCGTGCGCGAAATGCTCGCTTCGCTGGGGGAGGCGCAATCGGCCTTCAATACGGCCATGCTACTCAACATGCACGGCGTCACCGCGCGCTTTGTTGATCTGACCGGCTGGCGCGACGACACCCATCTGCCGCTCGACGAGGTGATCACCCGGGCCTTTGCCGATATCGACCTCGGCAGCGAACTGCCCATCGTATCGGGCTATGCCCAGTGCAGCGAAATCCTGATGGGCACCTATGATCGCGGCTATAGCGAGGTGACCCTGTCGCGCGTGGCCGTGGTTACCGGCGCCAGCGAAGCCATCATCCACAAGGAGTTCCACCTGTCCTCGTCAGACCCACGGGTGGTTGGCGTGGATGTGGTGCGGGTGATTGGCGAAACCAATTATGATGTGGCCGATCAGCTGTCCAATATGGGCATGGAAGCCATCCACCCTCGCGCGGCAAAGAGCCTGCGCCAGGCCGACATTCCGCTGCGCGTCAAGAACGCCTTTGAACCCGAGCATGCCGGCACGCTGATCCGTTCCGATCTGCGCGCCCGGGCGCCCCAGGTCGAGATCGTCACCGGGCTGAAGAATGTCTTTGCCTTCGAATTTTACGATCAGGACATGGTGGGGGTCAAAGGCTATGACGTCGGCATTCTCGATGCGCTCAAGCGCCACAGCGTCTGGATCATTTCCAAGACCTCCAATGCCAACACCATCACCCATTTTCTCAAGGGGTCGATGAAGGCCATCCGCCGGGTCGAAAGCGATCTTGCGGCGGCCTTTCCCAACGCCGAAATCAGCCTGCGCAAGGTGTCGATCGTCTCGGCCATTGGCCGCGACCTCAGCGGCACCGCCGTGCTGATGCAGGCCATCAAGGCGCTGGCCGATGCCAGCATCGAGCCGCTCGGCGTGCACGACCTGATCCGCAAGGTGGATCTGCAGGTCGTGGTCGAGCAGGTCGATTTCGAAGCAACCATCAAGGCCCTGCACAAGGGCCTGATCGAGAATTGGGCCCCGGCGCAGCGCGAGAAATTGCACGCCGCCGCCTGACACCTTGCCGGTTGAAAATTCTGGGCTGCAGCCGGTTTACCTGCCCAAATCAACGAGGAGCAACACAATGACGAAATTCGGAACAACTGCACTGATGGCGCTGTCTGCCATCGCCGTGTCCGCAATGGCCTCCACGGCCGTCAGCGCTGCCACGCTCGCAGAGATCAAGGAATCGGGCACCATCCGCATCGCCGTGGCCAACGAAATTCCCTATGGCTATGTCGATCCGAATGGCGAGGCCCTGGGCGCCGGTCCAGACGTCGCCAAGGCGCTGATGGAACAGCTGGGCGTTGAGAATATCGAGTGGGTCACCACCAATTTCTCCTCGCTGATCCCCGGTCTGAAGGCTGATCGCTTCGACATGGTTGCCGCCGAAATGGCGATCCTGCCCGATCGCTGCGACCAGGTGCTGTTCTCAGAGCCCAACAGCTCCTATGGCGAAGGCCTGCTGGTGGCCGAGGGCAATCCCAAGGGCATCCACGCCTATAGCGATTTCGCCGACAATGCCGACTACAAGGTGGCCATCATGGCCGGCGCCGATCAGCTGGAAATGCTGCAGAAGCTCGGTGTTGCCGACGCCAATATGGTGACCATTGCGGCCAATGCCGACGCCATTTCCACGGTCGCCACCGGCCGCGCAGACGCCTATGCTGCCACCAGCCTGACCGCCAGCGGTCTGGCAGACCAGGGCGATGGCGTCGAACTGGCCGGCGATTTCACTGACCCCGTGATTGACGGCGTGGCGGTGCGTAGCTGGGGCGGTTTCACCTTTGCCAGTGGCAATGAGGAACTGCGCGATGCCGTCAATGAGGCCCTGGCCGAATTCAAGCAGACGTCCGAATGGGCCGAAACCCTGTCGGGCTACGGTTTCGCGCAGTCTGACATTGATGGCTCGGGCCAGCGTACCACCGAAGAACTCTGCGCCAAGTAAGCGGCGCAAATTGACAAAGTTTTGGGCGGGTGCTCCGGCGCCCGCCCAAGTCGTGTTGCAACGCCGCTCGGCAGGGATCTCCACATGCATTGGACAGATTATATTGCGCCGCTGATGGAGGGTGCCTGGGTCACGGTCCAGCTCACGCTCTACTCCACCGTGCTCGGTACCGTGCTCGCCTTTGCCGCCGGCATCGGCAAGCTGTCGCCCAACTGGATCATCAAGGGCGTCTCGGTCGCCTATATCGAAGTGTTTCGCGGCACCTCACTGCTGGTGCAACTGTTCTGGCTCTATTTCGCGCTGCCACTGGCCGGCGCGGCGATAGGCATCGACCTGCGCTTGCCGCCGGTGATCGCCGGCGTGCTGGCTTTGGGCCTCAACATTGGAGCCTATGGCGCTGAAGTTGTGCGCGGCGCCATCCAGGCGGTGCATAACGATCAGCACGAAGCGGCGCGGGCGTTAAACTTTTCCGCACGCCAGACCCTGTTCAACATCACCATCCCGCAGGCCATTCCCGAGATGATGCCGTCCTTCGGCAATCTGGCGGTACAGAACCTCAAGGACACCGCGCTGGTGTCGCTGATCAGCCTGGGCGACCTGACCTTCCGCGCCGAGCAGATCCGCAATTTCACCCAGGACAGCACGACCATCTACTCCATGCTGCTGTTCACCTATTTTGGCATGGCGCTGGTGGTTACCGCCGCGATGCGGCTGCTCGAGCGCTATGTGACGCGCTGGCGCACGGTGGGAGGCTAGCCCATGTTGTTCGGATATGCCTGGGACCTTTCCAGCCCGCTCGCCTTCGCCATCTCCATCATGCCGATCCTGCTGACCGGCATGTGGGTCACCATTCAGGCTGCCGTGCTCGGTTTCTTCGTCGCGCTGGTGCTGGGTCTGGTGTTTGCCATTCTCAAAAGCGCGCCCTCGCGTTGGATCTCCTGGCCGGCGACCCTCATCACCGAATTCATCCGCGACACGCCGTTGCTGGTGCAACTGTTCTTTCTCTACTACGTGCTGCCCGAGTACGGCATCGTGCTGCCCGCCTTCATGACCGGGGCACTGGCCCTGGGCATCCAGTACAGCGCCTACACGTCCGAGGTGTATCGTGCGGGTCTGGAAGCGGTGCCCAAGGATCAGCACGAGGCAGCGCGGGCCCTCAACCTGACGGCCGCGCGGACGTTCACCCATATCGTGGTGCCGCAGGCCGTGCCCCGCATCGTGCCGGCCATGGGCAATTATCTGGTGTCGATCATGAAGGACGTCCCGGTTCTCTCGGTCGTCACCGTGCTCGAAATGCTCAACGTCGCCAAAATTGTCGGCGATCGTACCTTCAGCTATCTCATCCCGCTGTCGCTGGTCGGTGGCCTCTATCTCATCATGACGCTGGTTGCATCGTCAGGCGTCCGCCTGCTCGATGCCTGGCTGCCCAAGCAGGGGATACCCTTGAAATGACCGACACCACCAACCCGATCATCAAATTCGACAAGGTCATCAAGCGCTTCGGCGATCTGACGGTGCTCAACGAACTCGATTTCGAGGTCAAGCGCGGCGAAAAGGTCACCATTATCGGGCCGTCCGGTTCGGGCAAATCCACCGTGCTGCGCATCCTGATGACGCTTGAAGGCATCGATGGCGGCGTGGTCGCCGTCAATGGCGAGCCGCTCTGGCACGAGCAGGGTCCCGACGGCCTGCGGCCGGCCAGCGAAGCCCATCTGCGCAAGATGCGCGGGCAGTTGGGCATGGTGTTCCAGCAGTTCAATCTGTTCCCGCATATGAGCGTGCTGCGCAATATCACCGAAGCACCGGTCAAGGTACTTGGCCTGAGCAAGGCGGCGGCCCGCGAGCGCGGCCTGGAACTGCTTGAACTGGTCGGCCTGTCCGATCAGGCCGACAAATATCCGCATCAGCTGTCGGGCGGCCAGCAGCAACGCGTCGGCATCGCCCGGGCCCTGGCCATGCGCCCCAGCATCCTGCTGTTTGACGAGCCCACCTCGGCGCTCGATCCCGAACTGGTCGGCGAGGTGCTGACCGTCATTGGCCGGTTGGCCGAAGAGCATGACCTGACCATGCTGCTGGTCACCCACGAAATGCGCTTCGCCCGGGAAATTTCCGATCGGGTCTGCTTCTTCGATCAGGGCCAGATCCGCGAAGAGGGCACGCCCGAAGAGCTGTTTACCAACCCCAGCGAAGCGCGTACCCGCGAATTTCTGCAGGCCGTGCTCGACTAGGGCGCCATCCAGGGGCAGGCAATTGCCTGACCAGCCAGCGCTATGGCCGCGACAGACCATAGCAAATGCCCCGCGTAGTTGATTTCCGGTTGTCTTGCCGCGCAATATGCTTTGTCTAGGCAGATACCCGATTCGATAACGCGAGGAACCGCACCCCAGGATGGCAGGCGATACGATTCTTATTGTCCTGATCGTCCTGCCGTTTGTCGGTAGTCTGGCTGCGGGACTGCTCAAGGCAGGCGCCCGCACCACGGCGGCCCTTCTGGCCGGCACCATTGCGCTGGTCGGCTTTGGCCTGGCCATCGCCAGCTATCCCCAGATCGCCGACGGCCAGATCATCCGCTATGATCTGGCGTGGTTGCCCAGCCTCGGGCTGAACATCGTGTTGCGGCTGAACGGGCTGTCCTGGCTGTTCACGGTGATGGTGACCGGGATTGGCTTTCTCGTCGTCCTCTATGCCCGCTACTACATGTCGCCCAAGGACCCGGTGCCGCGGTTCTTTTCCTTTTTTCTGGCCTTCATGGGCGCCATGCTGGGCATCGTGCTGTCGGGCAATCTGATCCAGTTGGTGATCTTCTGGGAACTGACCGGGATCTTCTCCTTCTTCCTGATCGGCTATTGGCACCATAATTCCACGGCCCGCGACGGTGCCCGCATGGCCCTGATCGTCACGGGCGCCGGTGGCCTGGCGCTGCTGGTGGGCATGCTGCTGATCGGCCATATCGTGGGCAGCTACGATCTCGATGTGGTGCTGGCCGCTGACGACACCATCCGCGATCACCCGCTCTATCTGCCGCTCCTGCTGCTGGTGCTGTTTGCCGCCTTCACCAAAAGTGCCCAGTTTCCGTTCCATTTCTGGCTGCCCCGCGCCATGGCGGCGCCAACGCCCGTGTCGGCCTATCTGCACTCGGCGACCATGGTAAAGGCCGGCGTATTTCTGCTGGTGCTGCTCTGGCCGGTGCTGTCGGGTACAGCGGCCTGGCTCTGGATCGTTACCTATGTCGGCCTGGCCACCCTGTTGATCGGCGCCTATTCGGCAATTTTCCAGCACGATCTCAAGGGCCTGCTGGCCTATTCCACCATCAGCCATCTCGGCCTGATCACCACCCTGATCGGCATGAGTTCGCCGCTGGCACTGGTGGCGGCGATTTTCCACATCGTCAACCACGCCACCTTCAAGGCCTCGCTGTTCATGGCCGCCGGCATTATCGACCACGAAACCGGGACACGCGACATCCGCCGGCTCAGCGGACTGTTCGGCTTTCTGCCCTTCACCGCCACCCTGGCCATGGTGGCCGCAGCGGCGATGGCCGGCGTGCCCCTGCTGAACGGCTTCCTCTCCAAGGAAATGTTCTTCGCCGAGACCGCGCTGCGCAATTCCAACCCGTTCTACAATATCTCGCTGCCGGTGGTGGCCGTAGTCGCGAGCCTGTTTGCCGTCACCTATTCGCTGCGCTTCATCCATGGCGTGTTCTTTGGTCCGCCCCCCACCGAACTCGACCGCGTGCCGCATGAGCCGCCCGCCTTGATGCGCCGGCCCATCGAAGTTCTGGTGCTGATCTGCCTGCTGGTCGGGATTATTCCCGGCATTACCATAGGCCCCTATCTGGGCAGTGCGGTGCTGTCGGTGCTGGGGCCTGACGCCCCCTATTACAGCCTGTCGGTCTGGCACGGTTTCACCACCCCGCTGCTGATGAGCTTTGCGGCGCTGTCGGGCGGCATCGTCCTTTATCTGGCGCTGCAGCCCTATCTGGCGCGCGGCATCGACGGCGCGCCGCTGATCCGCGGATTGGCGGCGCCCCGGGTCTTCGAGCGGCTGCTGATCCTGTTGTCGGTGAAATGGGCCAAGGCGCTGGAGCGGGTGTTCGGCACGCGCCGGCTGCAGCCGCAGCTGGCCATTCTGATCAGCGTTGCCGTCCTGGCCGGTGCTCTGCCCCTCATGGCCGGCCTGGGGCCGATCAGCCTGTCGCTGGCCGATGCCGATCCCGCGCTGGCGGTGGTCTGGGTGGTCGGCACCATTTGTGCCATCGGCGCGGCAATCCAGGCCAAGTACCACCGTCTGGTCGCGCTGATGCTGATGGGCGGCGCCGGTCTGGCCACCAGCATCACCTTTGTCTGGTTCTCGGCGCCCGATCTGGCGTTGACCCAATTGCTGGTCGAGATCGTCACCACGGTGCTGATCCTGCTTGGCCTGCGCTGGTTGCCCAAGCGTGACGAGGCCGCCAGGATCGACATCGCACGATCTCGCGGCGCCCGTTTTCGCCGCCTGCGCGACGTGGCGCTGGCCGTTATTTTCGGCACGGGCATCGCGCTGATCGCCTATGCGGTGATGAGCCACGACGCACCCGATTCCATCTCCCGCTTCTTCCTCGACAACGCCTATGCCCTGGGAGGCGGCCGCAATGTGGTCAATGTCATCCTGGTGGATTTCCGGGGCTTTGACACGCTGGGCGAAATCACCGTGCTGGCCATTGTGGCCCTGACCACCTTCGCCCTGCTGCGCCGGTTCCGTCCCGCCGCCGACAGTATCGAGCGCCCGGAGCAGCAACGCATCCAGCGCGAATTCGAGGCCGGCCGCAGTTCCGAAGCCGATGCCGAGGGGACGATCGTCTCCAATTTCCTGTTTGTGCCCTCGGTCATCATGCGCTGGCTGTTTCCGGTGATCATCGTGCTGGCGCTGTTTCTGTTCCTGCGCGGCCATGACCAGCCGGGGGGCGGGTTCATCGCCGGGATCACCATGTCGATTGCCTTCGTGCTGCAATATCTGGGGGGTGGCACGCGCTGGGTGGAAGAGCGCCTGCGCATCCTGCCCACCTACTGGATCGGCACGGGCCTGTTGATTGCCCTGTTGACCGGCGCGGGCGCCTGGCTGTTCGGGGGCCCCTTCCTGACTTCCAGCTTCCAGTATCTGGAGCTGCCGCTGCTCGGTAAGGTGCCGCTGGCCAGTGCGCTGCTGTTTGATCTGGGGGTTTTCGTGCTGGTGGTCGGCGCGACCGTGCTGATCCTAATCGCCATTGCCCACCAGTCGATCCGCGGCGCCAAGCCTGCGCGGTTGCGCCCGGTCCCGGTCGCGCCACAAAAGAGCGGGGAGCCTCGGCAATGGCCATGATCCTGGCGATCAGCATCGGTGTGCTGGCCGGCTCGGGCGTGTGGCTGATCCTGCGCCCGCGCAGCTTTCAGGTCATTATCGGGCTGTCGCTGCTGTCCTATGCAGTCAACCTGTTCATCTTCAGCATGGGACGGCTGCGCAGCGGCGCGGCCTCCATTGTCAATGGCAGCAGTGACCTTGGCGCCTATGCCGATCCCTTGCCCCAGGCGCTGGTGCTGACCGCCATTGTCATCGGCTTTGCCATGACGGCCCTGTTTCTGGTGGTGCTGCTGGCCTCGCGTGGGCTGACCGGCACCGACCATGTCGATGGGCGCGAGCGCTGATGCTGGATAGCCTGCTGACCCATCTCACCATCCTGCCCATCGCCCTGCCGCTGCTGGCGGGGATAATTCTGGTACTGATCGAAGATCGCCACCATGTGCTCAAGCTGACGATCAGCATCGTGGCGACGCTGTTCCTGCTGGCCGCCTCCGTGGCCCTGCTGGTGGACACCAATGCCGGCGGATACAACATCAGTACCTATCAGCTCGGCAACTGGCCGGCGCCCTTTGGCATCGTGCTGGTGGCCGATCGTCTCTCCACCATGATGGTGGTGCTCAACGCGGTGCTGGCGCTCAGCGCGGCGCTGTTTGCCAGTGCGCGCTGGGCGCGCGCCGGGCAACATTTCCACACCCTGTTCCAGCTGCTGCTGATGGGCGTCAACGGCGCCTTCCTCACCGGCGATCTGTTCAACCTGTTCGTATTCTTCGAAGTGCTGCTGGCCGCGTCCTACGGCTTGATGCTGCATGGCTCGGGCAGTCTGCGGGTTCGGGCGGGGCTGCATTATGTTGCGGTCAATCTGGTCACCTCGGCGCTGTTCCTGATCGGCGTGAGCCTGATCTACGGGGTCACCGGCACGCTCAACATGGCTGACCTGGCGCTGCGCATTCCCCTGGTGCCCGATGACAGCCGCATGCTGCTCGAAGCCGGTGGTGCCATTCTGGGCATCGCCTTTCTGGTCAAGGCCGGCATGTGGCCGCTGAGCTTCTGGCTGCCCACCACCTATGCCGCGGCCAGTCCGCCGGTCGCCGCGATGTTTGCGATCATGAGCAAGGTCGGCGTCTATATCATCCTGCGTCTGTCCCTGCTGCTGTTCGGTCTGGAGGCTGGCGTCTCCGCCCATTTCGGCGGCCAGTGGCTGCTCTATGGCGGCATGGCGACCATCGCCTTCGGCACCATCGGCGTGTTGTCCTCCCAGGGCATGGCGCGCATGGCCGGGTTCAGCGTGCTGGTGTCATCGGGCACCTTGCTGGCAATGATTGGCTACGAGAATGCCGGGGTGACTGCTGGCGCCCTGTATTATCTGGTCAATTCCACGCTCGCCCTGTCGTGCTTCTACCTGCTGGTGGAACTGGTGGAGCGCGGGCGCGGTGCCGGCGCCGATGTGCTGGCGGTGACGCTCGAAGCCTTTGGCGATGACGGCGAGCCCGAAGAAGAGGTCGGCGTCGCCACGCCGCGAACGCTGGCCCTGCTGGGCATGGCTTTCGTCATCTGTGCCATCTTGCTGGCGGGCATGCCGCCGTTTTCGGGGTTCCTGGCCAAGTTTGCCATGATTGGCGCGGTGCTCAACCTTGAGGGTCTGGGCGCCAGCGATGCGGTATCCGGGGCCAGCTGGTGGCTGGTCGCCCTGCTGATCATTTCCGGGCTGGCCGCGATGATCGGCCTGCTGCGCGCCGGGATCAACACCTACTGGATTTCCTTTGATGCCGAGGTGCCGCGCATTCGCGTGGTGGAAATGCTGCCGGTGCTGCTGCTGCTCGGCCTGTGCCTGACGCTGACTGTGCTGGCCGGTCCGGCGATGGGCTATATGCAGGCCGCCGCGCAGGACCTGCATGTGCCCATCGGTTATCTCGGCAGCGTGCTGGCCGGCGCGGATGGAGGGGTGCCATGATGAAGCGGCTGTGGCCCTATCCACTGCTCTGGCTGGCAATGCTGGGCATGTGGCTGCTGCTGGATGGCAGTTACAGCCTGGGGCAGTTGCTGCTCGGCGTCATCATCGCCAGCCTGGCCTGTTGGGCCGTGGCCGCCGTCGAGCCTCCGCAGCCGAAAATCCGCAATATTGGCGCCATTGCGCGATTGCTCTGGCGGGTGGTCATCGACGTGGTGGCGTCCAACATCGCGGTGATTGGACTGATCCTGCGGGGCCGGCCGCCGCGCTCGGTCTTTGTGACCGTCCAGCTTGAACTCAAGGAGCCCAACGCGCTCGCAGTGTTGGCCTGCATCGTCACAGCGACACCGGGAAGCGCCTGGGTTCACCACAATTCCCGGCTCGGCACCGTGATGATCCACGTGCTCGATACGCCGGACGGGGCGGCCTGGGCGGCGGCCCTCAAGACCAATTATGAGCAGCGTCTGATGGAGATTTTCCAATGAGCGGCGTCATTATTTTCTGGTCGGTCACCGGTGCACAGATCATGCTGGCCCTGGCCATGGCAATAGCCTGCTGGCGCCTGCTGCGCGGGCCGCGCGCGCAGGACCGGGTGGTCGCCGTCGACAGCCTTTACGTCAGCGCGGCGCTGCTGCTGGTGACCATCGGTATTCGTACCGCCAGCCTGTTCTATTTCGAGGCGGCCCTGGTCATCGGCCTGCTGAGCTTTGTCGCCACCGTCGCGCTGGCCAAGTTCGTGATGCGCGGGGAGGTCATCGAATGATTGATGCGTCGACCTTGCCGGAATGGGCGGCCGTGCTGGTTGCCGTGCTGGTGCTGGCCGGTGCCGCCATTACCTTGATCGGCACCATCGGGCTGGCCCGTTTCTCCACCTTCTATCAGCGCGTTCACACGCCCACGCTCGGCACCAGCCTGGGGGCAGGCCTGTTGCTGGCCGGCTCGTCGCTGTATTTTTCGGTGGCGTCGGGTCGACCCGTGCTGCACGAGATCCTGATCTTCATCTTCATCTCCGTGACCACGCCTGTGACGCTGATGCTGCTGGCGCGCGCTGCGCTGTATCGCGACCGCGCCGAGGGCAATGAGGGCGTGCCCGGTACCGACCAGGAAGCCGTCGAGGACGCCACGCGCATTCTATAGCGCCGCCAGGGCAGCCGCACTGCTGCTGACGTGCGACGCCGGGATTGCTGGCTAATGCGGTCGCTGGTTATGTGATGTTGCAATCTGGCCGGTCTCTTCGCCGTTTACATATCCTGCAGGTTATGTCTGACCCGGCACTCATCATTTTACTTGGGCGTCGGCAGGCCCTTATATCGTGGGTGAGGAGATGGCATGAGTTTCGTTCGGATCAATGGCGTGCTGCTGCACTACCGGCTGGCCGGCCCCGCCGGGGCACCGGTTGTTGCGCTGGTCAATTCGCTGGGCACCGATGCGCGCATCTGGGATGGCGTGATCGCGCAGCTGTCCAGCCGCTATCGCGTGCTGTCCTATGACAAGCGCGGCCATGGCCTCAGCGACACGCCACCAGGCGATTATGCGCTGGCCGACCATGTCGATGACCTGCTGGGCCTGCTCGATCATCTAGGCCTGCAGCGGCTGGCCCTGGCCGGGGTTTCGGTGGGCGGGCTGATTGCGCAGGGATTTGCCTTGCGCGCGCCCGACCGCCTGACGGCGCTGGTGCTGTGCGACACCGCAGCCAAGGTGGGCGACACTGACGGCTGGAATGCCCGCATCGATGCCGTAAGCAAGCACGGGCTCGGCTCGATCGCAGATGCGGTGATGGTGCGCTGGTTCAGCCCCGGTTTCCTCGAGCAGCGGCCCGACGACGTGGCTGGCTGGCGCAATCTGTTTATGCGCAGCGACCCCGCCGGCTACGCCGCGACCTGTGCGACGCTGCGCGACACCGATCTGACCGACGAGATCGACGCCATCGCCACACCGACTCTGGTGCTGGTCGGCGAAGCCGATCTATCAACGCCGGTCGAACTGGTCCGGGCCTGCGCCGATGCGATCGCCGGCGCTCGTTTTGAGATACTGCCCGGCGTCGGGCATATTCCATCCATTGAACAACCGGCGGCGCTGGCCGCGTTGATCGAGCATTTTCTCGGAGAGAATTCTCATGGCTGAAACCACGCTCTTTGAGCAGGGCATGGCAACCCGCCGCGCCGTGCTGGGCAACGGGCATGTCGATGCCGCCACGGCGCGCAAGACCCCGTTCGACGCCGATTTTCAGACCTTCATCACCGAAGGGGCCTGGGGTTCGGTCTGGTCGCGGCCGGGGCTGACCAGGCGTGAGCGCTCCATGGTGACCATCGCCTTGCTGGCGGCATTGGGACATGATGAGGAAGTGGCCATGCATGTGCGGGCCTGCGCCAATACCGGCTGCACGCCGGACGATATCAAGGAAGCCCTGCTGCATGTGGCAGTCTATGCCGGCGTTCCGGCCGCCAATCGGGCCTTCGGGGTGGCAAAGGAAGAACTGGCCAAGTTGGAGACGAAACGATGAGCGATATCATCCTGCCGGGCGCTGACGGCGCCCTTTATCAGCGAGACCGCGCCTGGCATCCGCCAGCCAATACCCCGGGCTACAAGAGCACCACCTTTCGGGCGCCCAGGAACGCTCTGCTGTCGCTGAGCGGCACGGCCTCCGAACTGACGGGGCCGACCTTCGGTCACTCCGCCATCAACCCGCTGGATAACGACTTGATCCGCAATTACAGCCAGGATGGCAGCGAGGCCATCGGCCAGCGGCTGATCGTCTATGGTCAGGTGCTCGACGAGAATGCGCGCGCGGTGCCCAATACGCTGGTGGAATTCTGGCAGGCCAATGCGGGTGGCCGCTATCGGCACAAGAAGGAAGCCTATCTTGCCCCGATCGACCCCAATTTCGGTGGTTGTGGCCGGGCCATAACCGATGAGAACGGCTTCTATTCGTTCCGCACCGTCAAGCCGGGCGCCTACCCCTGGCCCAATGGCGTCAATGACTGGCGGCCGGCCCATATCCACTTCTCGGTGTTCGGCCATGCCTTCGCGCAGCGCCTCATCACCCAGATGTATTTCGAGGGTGACCCGATGATCTGGCAATGCCCCATTGTCGGCTCGATTGCCGACAAGTCGGCCATTGACCAGCTCGTGGCCCGGCTCGACCGCCACAACACCACGCCGATGGATGCGCTGGCCTACCGCTTCGATATCGTGTTGCGCGGCCGCCGTTCGACCATGTTCGAGAACAAGCTGGAGGGGAACTGATGTTGCACCCGGTTCCGACGCTGAAAGAGACGCCGTCACAAACCGCTGGGCCTTATGTTCATATCGGGCTGACCCCCAACTTTGCCGAGATCAAGGGCGTCTATGCCGCCGATCCCGGCAGCACCATGCTGACGCCCGACACCAAGGGCGATCGCATCACCATTGTCGGCAAGATTTTTGATGGCGCGGGCGCGCCGGTCAATGACGCGCTGGTCGAGCTGTGGCAGGCGGATGGCGATGGGTCCTATGTGGCGCCCATGGCCCCCAACTCCAATTCCGCGCCGGCCTTTACCGGCTGGGGCCGCCAGCCAACCAATGGCGATGGCGTGTTCAGCTTCGAGACCATCAAGCCCGGCCCGGTGCCTGGTCCTGATGGCAAGCCCATGGCGCCGCATGTCAATCTGTGGATCGTGGCGCGCGGCATCAATATCGGGCTGCAGACCCGGCTCTACTTTGAGGATGAGGCCGAGGCCAATGGCCAGGACTATGTGCTCAGCAAGATCATGGACCCGCGCCGCCGGCTGACCCTGATCGCCCGCAAGGAGGCCGGCGATGTGCCGCGCTACGTGCTGGAGATCCACCTGCAGGGCGACAAGGAAACGGTATTCTTTGATATGTAACGACGCCTGAGTGAGCGCCGCTGGGCCGCGCTGTTGCGGGCTGGCGGCGCTCACAGTGTCAGCTGAGCAGGGTCCGCAATTGGTCCTGCACCAGCTTGAGGGCTGGCAAATAGAGCCTGGTCAGCTCCTCGCTGCGCGCCTGCGTGGCCGCTACGCCAACATTGAGCGCCGCCACTACAGCGCCGCGGGCGTTGAAAAGCGGAATGGCGATCGAGCGCAGCCCCAGTTCCACCTCCTGATCGATCAGTGCAAAACCGGCCTCGCGCACTCGGGTCAGCTCGGCCATCAGTGCCGGTATCGCCGTGATGGTGTGGCTGGTCCGCGCCAGCAAGGGTATGCTCGTCAACACGGCGCGCGCCTCCGCTTCGGGCAGCGCGGCCAGCATCACCCGCCCCATCGAGGTGCAGAAGGCCGGCAGGCGTGAGCCGGGCATCAGGCCAATGGACATCACCTTGCGCTGGGCGGCACGAGCCACATAGACGATCTCGCTGCCATCCAGAATGGACACCGAGGAGCTTTCACCAAGCTGGTTGGACAATTGGTCGAGCAGCGGCTGAATCACCTGGGGCAGCGGCATGGTGGCAAGACAGGCCGTGCCCAGCCGCAGGACGCGCGGCGTCAGGGTGAAATACTTGCCGTCGTAATCGGCATAGCCGAAATGCGACAGCGTCAGCAGGCAGCGCCGCGCCGTGGCCCGGTCCAGTCCTGATGCCGTGGCCACCTCGGCAATGGATTGGCGCGGTCGCTCGGCGGTGAAGGTCTCGATGGCCAGCAGGCCCTTGGCGAGGCCGCCCATGATGTCGCGCTCGGCAGTGGCCATGGTCGCTCCAGTTTGTGCGATATGTCAACAAATACACAATATCGCACAGATTGACTTGCAGGCCAAGCGCCCCCGGGCTTAGGTCAGGCCAATCCACACCGAGGAAAATCTGGCCATGGACAAGACTGTTCCCGATCTTGCTGCCGCACTGGCGGACATTGCCGATGGCATGACGCTGATGATTGGCGGCTTTGGCGGCGCCGGCGCGCCGATCGAACTGATCCATGCGCTGATCGATCGCTTTCGCGCTACCGGCGGCCCGACCAATCTGACCATCGTCAACAACAATGCCGGCAATGGCCGCATTGGTATCGCCGCCATGATCGATGCCGGCATGGTCGCCAAGATGATCTGCTCGTTTCCGCGCTCGGCCGATCCGCGCGCCTTTACCGAAAAATACCTCGCCGGCCAGATCGAACTTGAACTGGTGCCGCAGGGCACTTTGGCCGAGCGCATCCGCGCTGGCGGCGCCGGCATCCCGGCCTTCTACACGCCCACCAGCTATGGAACCGATCTGGCCAAGGGCAAGCCGGAAGCCGAGTTCGATGGTCGCATGTATGTGCAGGAACGCTGGCTCAAGGCCGATGTGGCCCTGATCAAGGCAGAACTGGCCGACCGCCAGGGCAATCTCACCTATCGCAAGGCGGCGCGTAATTTCTCCCCCCTGATGGCGGCTGCTGCCGGCCTCACCGTGGTGCAGGCAATGCGCGTGGTGGAGCCGGGCGCGATCGACCCCGAGCAGGTGATCACACCCGGCTTGTTTGTGAACCGCATCGTCGAGATCGCCGATGCCCAACAGGAAGAGGCGCTGATGCGCGCCGGGGTGGCTTACTCATGAGCAACAAACTCTCCAACGCCCAGATCGCCTGGCGCGCCGCGCAGGACATCGAGAACGAGGCCTATGTCAATCTGGGCATTGGCTTCCCCGAAATGGTGGCCAAGTTCCAGCCGCCGGGCCGCCAGGCCATTTTCCACACCGAGAACGGCATTCTCAATTTCGGTGAATCCCCGCCCGAGGGCGAGGAGGACTGGGATCTGATCAATGCCGGCAAGAAAGCGGTGACGCTCAAGCCCGGCGCCGCCTTCTTCCACCATGCCGACAGCTTTGCCATGGTGCGCGGCGGGCATCTGGATGTGGCGATCCTGGGCGCCTATGAAGTCGCCGAGAATGGCGATCTGGCCAATTGGAGCACCGGCCCCAAGGGCGTGCCCGCCGTGGGCGGCGCCATGGACCTGGTGCATGGCGCCAAACGCGTGGCGGTGATCACCGATCATGTGACCAAACATGGCCAGCCCAAGCTGGTGAAACGCTGCAGCCTGCCCCTGACCGGCGTCGGTTGCGTCACCCGGATCTATACCAGCCTGGCCGTTATCGACATCGTCGACCAGCGCTTCGTGCTGCGCGAAAAACTTGCCGGCCTCAGCCTGGAAGAACTGCAGGCAGTGACCGGCGCCGAACTGGTGATTGCCGGCGATATCGCCGACCTCGTAGCCCCGGAGATCTGAGATGGCAGAAGCGTTCATCTGTGCCTATAAGCGCACCCCAATTGGCCGCTTTGGCGGCGCCCTGTCGTCGGTGCGTCCCGACGATCTCGGCTCCATTCCGCTCAAGGCCCTGATGGCCGAGCATGTCGGCGTCGATTGGGAAGCCGTCGACGACGTGATTTTTGGCAATGCCAATCAGGCTGGCGAGGACAATCGCAATGTGGCGCGCATGAGCCTGCTGCTGGCGGGCCTGCCGGTCAGTGTCACCGGCACCACGATCAACCGGCTGTGCGGCTCGGGCATGGACGCCATCATCACTGCCGCGCGGGCCATCAAATCGGGCGAAGCCGAACTGCTGATCGCCGGCGGCACCGAATCCATGAGCCGCGCCCCCTTCGTGCTGCCCAAGGCCGAGAGTGCCTTTTCGCGCAAAGCCGAAATCTACGACACCACCATCGGCTGGCGCTTCGTCAATCCCCTGATGCAGTCGCTCCATGGCGTCGATTCCATGCCCGAGACCGGCGAGAACGTGGCGCAGGAGTTTGGCGTGTCGCGCCAGGCGCAGGATGAATTTGCCGTGCGCAGCCAGGACAGGGCGCTGGCCGCCCAGCAGAACGGTCGACTGGCCAGGGAAATCGTGGCCGTCACCATCGCGCAGAAAAAGGGCGACCCCGTCATCGTCGATACTGACGAGCATCCGCGCGCCGGGACGACGCTGCAGTCGCTGGGCCAGCTGCGTGCGCTGTTCCCCAATGGCACGGTGACCGCCGGCAATGCCTCGGGCGTCAATGATGGCGCCGCCGCGCTGATCATCGCCTCCGAAGCGGCCGCCAGGAAATATGGCCTGACCCCAATCGCCCGCATTCTGGGCGGCGCCGCTGCTGGCGTGCCGCCGCGCATCATGGGCATGGGGCCGGCCCCGGCGACCAAGAAACTGTGCGCCCGCCTCGGCCTGTCGCCCCGTGATTTCGACGTCATCGAACTCAATGAGGCCTTTGCCAGCCAAGGCATCGCCGTGCTGCGCGAACTGGGCCTGGCCGAGGATGCGGCGCAGGTGAACCCCAATGGCGGCGCCATCGCCCTGGGCCATCCCCTCGGCATGAGCGGCGCCCGCATCGCCGGTACCGCGGTGCTGGAACTGGCGCTGGGCGGCGGCAAGCGGGCCCTGGCCACCATGTGCATCGGCGTCGGCCAGGGCATCGCCGTGGCGCTCGAACGGGTCTGAGGCCGCCACCGCGCACCTCCGGTGCAGGGGCGGGGCGACGGCCCCGCGCCCCGGTGGCAATTGCCGTCGGGCCAGCCAAATGCTTGCCGAGAACGACGTTTCTCGGCAAGGTCGCGCTGGCGCTCAGTGCCACATCGGGCTAGAACCCGATAGATTCACAGGCGCCCCCTGACGAACAGGGGCAGGTTAGTGCGGAGATGACACAGTGATTATTGAACCAAAGATTCGCGGCTTCATCTGCACGACCGCCCACCCCATTGGCTGCGCCACCAATGTCCAGCGCCAGATCGACCATGTGGTCGTCACCGGCCCGATCACCTCCAGCCGCAAGCGCGTTCTGGTGCTGGGGTGCTCGACGGGCTATGGCCTGGCCTCGCGCATCGTCAATACCTTTGGTTCAGACGCCGACACCATTGGCGTGTCATTTGAAAAAGAGCCCAGCGAAACCAAGACGGCCTCAGCCGGCTGGTACAATAACCGGGCCTTCGAAAAGCGGGCCAAAGCGGCGGGGCGTGTCGCCATCACCGTTGAAGGCGATGCCTTTTCCGATGCCATCAAGGCCGATACCATCGCCCAGATCCGCGAGCATCTCGGCCAGATCGATCTGATCGTCTATAGCCTGGCCTCACCCGTTCGCACCGATCCCAAGACCGGCGAGGTCTATCGCTCGGCCATCAAGCCGATGCAGTCGGCGGTGCGCTCCAAGACCCTCAATACCGGCACTGGTGAAGTCAGCGAAGTCGAGATCCAGCCGGCAACCGCCGAGGAAGCCCAGGCCACCGTCAAGGTGATGGGGGGCGAGGACTGGGAGCTGTGGATCGCCGCGCTGTCGGAGGCTGGCGTGCTGGCCGATGGCTTTCTGACGCTGAACTATACCTATCTGGGGAGCGAGCTGACCTGGCCTATCTACAACAAGGGCACGCTGGGCCGCGCCAAGGCCGACCTTGACCGCGCCGCCGCTGCCATCCGCAGCCAGTTTGGCGCCGACAGTGCCTATGTCGTCGCGCTCAAGGCGGTGGTGACCCAGGCCAGTTCAGCCATTCCCGTCGTGCCGCTCTATGGCACGCTATTGCTTCGGGTGATGGATGAAATGGGCCTTGGCGAAGGCTGCATCGAGCAGATCGACCGGCTGTTCCGCGACAAGCTGCAGCCACCGGTCGTGCTCGACGCCGACCATCGTGTCCGCGTCGATGACTGGGAATTGTCCAGCACCGTGCAGGATGAAATGACCTATCGCTGGGGCCTGTTGTCGACCGAGACCCTGGCCAATCTGGCCGATCTCGACAAGCACCGCGCCGAATTCCTCAAGCTGTTTGGCTTCGGCCTGGGCGGCGTCGACTACGCGGCCGACGTCGATCCGCGCGACATTGGCTGATCGCCGGAACGGGCAGGGACCGGCGCGCAGACAATCAGCGCAGCGATCTCTGCCCTGTTTGTTCGGGATCAACCTCGCCGCAGGCGGAACAGACTAGAACTGGCCCTTCATCCACTGTCCGTTGCTGGAAGAGGCATATCGTCGTGCCAAGTTCGCCCATTGCCCCATCGAACTATTTTGACGAAGCCGACCTTGATGCACTGGTGCGCGAATTCAGCGAACGCATCCGCCGCGATACCAGCCTGCGGCCGGTGCTGGATCGATTGATCGGCAATCGCTGGGAAGACGCCGAAACAACAGTCGGCGCCTTCTTGCGGGCTACCTTGTTCATGCTCGATTGTCCCCAGCTCGATGACGACTGGTTTGACCGCGCTGCGCTGGCGCTTGACCAGACGGCGCTGGAGCGCCTGGGCGATATCCTGCTCGATTGCGCCCTGGTGGCATTGCCGCTGCACAGCGCGGCGGTGATCGCCGATATCGGGGACGCCCTGACGCGCCAGTTGGGCGACGTGGTGGCGCTGCAGGGCGCCGCCCGGCAGGATCGTCTGTTGCAGGTGCGTGGCCGCCTGAGGGCAGGGGCGCTGATGGCGCGCCTCTAAGGCCTGACGGGACGCTCGCGCCGCTGCCCCCAGAGCAGTGGCCCATATTCGATCACATAGAGCGAAAAGGCGAGCATCCAGCACACCCCGCTCACAGTGAGCAGCTCCAGGTGCATCGCCGGCCACAGGCTGGTCATCGGACGCAGCACGGCTGCGGTCAACAGCGCCAGATAGCTGATACTGGTCAGGCGTGAGGCTGCCAATGGCTGGCCGGTATGGCCGCGCGTTGCCCGCGTCATCATCGCCAGCGTCATCACGCCAATCGCCCCGACGGTGAACACATGCAGTGCCGCCACCGGCTCGAACCAACCCAGTTGCGCCAGAGCGACCAAGGCAAACCCCAATGGCACAAAGCCATAGCCAAAATGCAGGATGAGCACGAGCTTTTCGTCCCAGCTCTGCCACCCGCACCAGCGCCATAGCCGCATCAGATGCAGCACCGCGGCCAGTCCGCAGGCCAGGCCGGTCCACAGGGTTTCCGGCGTAATGACCCAGAGCAGCAAGGCGGCCAGACCCGTCAACAGGACAATGGTGTCAAACCGGTCATACGGCGCCGGCAAGCGGTCAATATGGCGTTTGGCCAGCCAGTTGCGGGTAAAGCTGGGCACGACACGGCCGCCCATGATCGACACCAGCATGACATAGGCGCCGACGGCCAGCCGGTTGGCGAAACCAACATCGCCGCCGGTGGCGATCAGCGTATGAAAGCCGATATTGGCCAGCGCCAGGGCGGCAAGGCCCGCGAGGATCTTGACATCCTTCCACTTGCGGCCGGCAATAATCTCCCGGGCGCAGATCGCCAGCAGCAGGGGCAAGAACGCGGATTCGATTGCCAGCGACGCCAGTAACCCCAGGCCATCGGGCGCCAGCATGGCGAGCCGGCCCGCACACCACGCAGCAAACAGGATCACCAGCGGCAGACCCGACACCGGCAAGCGTCCGGTCCAGTTGGGCACGGCGGTGAGCAGAAACCCCGCCAGCGCTGCCGAACCATAGCCAAACAACATCTCATGGGCGTGCCAATAGGCCCCGCCATAGCTGCCACCAATCTCCCAGCCCGCCGCCAGGGCGCCGATCCACAAGGCCATGGCGGCAACCGCCCAGATTCCGGCGGCAAGAAAGAATGGCCGAAAGCCATAGGAAAACAGCACCGGTCCGCTGCGGGCAATGCCGCGCGGCACGGGTTGACGTCTCTTGGCTATGGCGTCGGTTGGCGGCATGCCCGATCTCCTGCGAGCCACTTGGCTCGGTAGGCGTCTAGCGGCTCGGGCCAGCAGTATCGTTGCGTTGGCGCAAGCAGTATCGGCTAATCGCCCTCGGCCAGCTCACGCAAGGCTGTGGCATCGCGTACCAGCAGCTTCTGCCGACCGCCCTTGACCAGTCCCTTGGCCTCCCAGGCACTCAGGATGCGCGACACCGTGTGCAAGGTGGTGCCGGTCATTTCGGCGATGTCCTGCCGCGAAATCGGGAAATCGATGCGGATGCCGGCGCTCTCGGTCTTGCCCGCCTGGATGATCAACCGGAGCACGGCGTGGGCCACGCGGCGTTCAACCTCCTCGGTAGCCATCTCGCGAATGCGGGTATGGGCCTCCTGCAGGCGTTGACCGATGGTCTGCATGGCGTTGACCGCCAGATGGGGGTTCTTTTCGATAAACAGGTCCCATACCTGGGTCGGCCAGCAAATCACGACGCTTTCGGCTGACGCCGTCGGCGTGCCGGGATAATCATCGCGTTGCAGGGCCTTGGCAAAACCGAAAATGTCGCCCGGGTGCACCATTCTGACGATGATCTGCTGACCATCGGCGGTGACCTGGGTGACCTTGAGCCGTCCATGCAAGAGCAGGAAAAACTGCGTTGCCGCGGCGCCCTGCTCGAACACAGCTTCGCCGACGGCAAATCGACGCAGCGTGGCCTGTTCCAGCAGCATATCGAGCTCAGCAGCACTGAGCTTGCTGAACAGGGGCAAGGCGCGCACCAGACTCGGGTCAATTCCAGCCAAAATCACTGCCTCATCGTGTTGTAGGCTGTGCCTACCACGAATAGCGGCTGTCAGGGTACCTTGAATTCAGCTGTGGAAGGGCGCCAGCAGACGGTCGGTCCAGCTGGGGCGGCGCACCAGCCGGAAGCCGAGATTGGCAGGTGGCACGCCAACCGAGCAGCCACCGCTCTTGGCGTCGCGGACAAACACACTCATCGGGGCCCGGTGCTGGCCTTCCAGCAAACGGATCGAGCAGGCCTGGGTCTGGCTCAGAATGGTGCCTGCAGTGTCCACCCGCACCCGGCGGTGGCAGGTCTGCGTCCACTCCCACACATTGCCCGCAATGTCAGCCAGGCCGTGCGCATTAGTGCCAAAGCTGCCCAGGGGCTGGGGGAACCGTCCCCCCGCAGTCTTGCGTGCGGCCTCTGCTTCATAATCAGCCAGCCAGCGCAGGGCGGGGTTGGCGTCGTCGTCGACGACGCTGGTGGCGGTGTCAGTCACTTTTTCGCCAGCGGCAAAATTCCATTCCTCGCTGGTGGGCAAGGTCCAGCTCTGCCCGGTGTGCTGGGACAGCCATGCCGCATAGCGTGTCGCATCATCATAATTGACACCGGTCACGGGAATGTCGCCATTGCCTGAATTCTGCGCCACCGCGCAGGTGCCCTCGGCCACGCAGCGGGCATAGTCGGCCTGACTCACCTGAAACTGCATGATGGTGAGCGGCTCGGCCAGCCGCGCCTGCACCAGGGGCGCATCGACCTCCCGGCCATCGCGCAGCACACTGCCATCCAGGCGATAGGTGAAATCAGCCGGTGCGATGGTCACGGTTGCCGGGCCGGACAGTGTCGCGGCGGGGTTGAGCAGCGCCGGCAAATCGAGCTGAATGCCGACCAGTGCCAGACCCGTGAGCAAAAGGAGACCCGGCAGCGCAATCGAATTGACAGGGGTGGTGAGGAAGCGGGGCAGGGCGTGCATTGTTGCGTTCCATGCAGGAGCGGTGCGGCACCCCAGCGGCGCCGCACCCATGCTTGGGAATATCAGATCGGGCTGGGAGGCATGACGCTGGTCATCAGGTCGTCATTCCAGTCACCGGTCACCTTGAAGTGGCCCGCGGCACCCAGCTCGAAAGCTTCGATCAGATTGTGATTGACGTAGGCGTAAACGCCGGGCTGCAGGAAGGTGTAGAGCGCCACGCCGGCCGCGCCGCCCGCAACAAACCAGGTTTCCATACCCACATCGGGGGCATTGCCAAACTTGCCACCGGGCCAGACATAGTCGCCATGCCCGCCGATAAGGTGCGGACGTGTGTCGCGATTGGCCTGGGAATGGACGACCAGCACGGTCTCGCCAACTGCAGCGGTCATGGCATTGTCGCCAGTCAGCGCACCGACCTTGCCGTTGAACACGACATGGCTGGGCTTGAGTGTGCGCATGACATCAAGGGTGTCGGCATAGCCGTCGCCGATGCTGTCATAGGTCATGTAGTTGCCGTCGGCATCCTTGGGCACATAGAAGTCCTGCTCGCCCACATAGTAGACGCGGTCATAGCTCAGGGGATTGCCCTTGCCATCATTGAGACCCTCGCGCGGCAGCACCAGAATGGCGCCATTCATGCCCGCGGTGACGTGCCACGGTACCATGCCTTCAGGGGCACAATGATAGACGAACGCGCCTGACTTGGTGGCCTTGAAGCGCAGCACGGCCTTTTCACCGGGGTTGACGTCGGTCAGCTGGGCACCGCCCAAAGCGCCAGTGGCGGAATGGAAGTCGATATTGTGCGCCATCAGATTGGTGTCGGGGTTGATCAGTGTCAGTTCGACATAATCGCCCTCATGCACCACCATCAGTGGACCGGGAACCGAGCCGTCGAAGGTCATCGCCCAGATGGTGGTGCCCTCATCGTCGACTTCATGGACCTTCTCTTCGATCGTCATGGTGAATTCGACGATCTTGGGGCCGCCCGTCGCAACCTGCTCATGGGCATGCACGAAGGGTGGCTTGACCAGCTCTACCTTGACGCGCTCCAGCGTTGCAGGATCAACCGAAATTGCAGAAGCTGCTTCAGCTGCGGCAGGTAAGACTGTTGCAATCTGTACGGCTGCACCAATTGCGGTGGCGCCAACAAGTAGATTGCGGCGCGAAATCCCAATATTGCTTGTCATTTTATTATCCTACATTCGGCGTACGGCCTTTTTTGCCGGCGCAACATCTCAATAGATCGGGTAGGCCCGTCTATCTTTGATCCAAAACAAGTTTCTTTCGCTTTCTTTCTCACGAGGAATTGAGTGGATATTTGACATGCGTCAAAGAAAAGCCACCTGTTCCGGTCTAGAAGCGCGGTCAACGGGACCAACATGGCCCGATTGTTCAAGGAGCCCCCCAAGATGCGTAACACCCTCAAAACCCTGCTTGCTGTCGCCCTGCTGAGCGGCATGGTCACTGCCCCAGCCCTGGCAGCAGACTTCGAAGTGCACATGCTCAACAAGGGGGAAGCCGGATCGATGGTGTTCGAGCCGGCCTTCGTCCAGATCCAGCCCGGTGATACGGTGACCTTTGTGCCCACCGACAAGGGCCACAATGCCGAAACCATCAAGGGCATGATCCCTGAGGGTGCCGAGCCGTTCAAGAGCAAGATCAACGAGACCTTTAGCGTCACCTTCGACGTTGCCGGCGCCTACGGCATCAAGTGCACGCCGCACTTCGCCATGGGCATGGTCGCCATGGTTTTCGTCGGTGACGAACTGGAAAATCTCGACGACGTCAAGGAAGTCAAAGTGCCCAAGAAGGTCGGCGAGCGGTTCGAGGCGATCTACGAAGCAGCGGCCCTCTAAGCATCACCCACAGCCGCCGCGCACCATCCATGCGCGGCGCATGAACCAGCAGCGTTGAGGGGCGCGCGCATACTGGTTCGCCAATAGACAGAACCTGTTTGGCGTCGGTGCAGTGAGCACCGGCGCCAATTTTGTCTGGCCACCGCTGATCTGATCCCGGCCGCCGGCCGGCGTTCACAGCAGCAGTTTGGCGCGATTGTTGTCGAGTTCGATCACTGCGCTGCCAGCCAGCGCCGCTGCGCTGGCAGTGCCCGCTTCCACAGCACTGACCAGATCGCCATGGGCCGCCAACGAATCCCGGCAATATGCGGCGCCGGTGCCGGCATCAAGCGACTTCAGCGCCAGTGCCAGGGTGAGTTCGACAATCCCCGTTACCGAGCGGAGCAGGGCATTGCCTGAACTGTCGGCGATGACGCGGTGGATTTCCAGCGCCGACAGACCGTGCGCCTCCAGATTGCCCTGGGCAATGTC
The DNA here is from genome assembly GCF_030689745.1 of Devosia sp. Lineage (GTDB taxonomy): Bacteria > Pseudomonadota > Alphaproteobacteria > Rhizobiales > Devosiaceae > Devosia > Devosia alba. The sequence goes on along the minus strand of NZ_JAUYGL010000112.1, from coordinate 15,321 downwards.
CATCTGGTGCAGCCAGTATTTCATCAGGCGAACATGCTCGGCAGTGCGGCGGGCGCTGGCCAGCGCGATCGCGCGGGCCTCCAGCGCGCCACGGACATCGAACAGGCTTTCGAAAAAGCGCTGGTCGGGCTTGGCGTAGAAGTGCCATGAGAGCACCTGCGGATCAAAAAAGCTCCAGCGACTGGAAGGCGTGACGCGCGTGCCGACCTTTGGCCGCGCCTCCACCATGCCCTTGGCCTCAAGCGTCTTGAGCGCCTCGCGCAGCACCGTGCGCGAGACCCCGTAGGTTTCCATCATCTCCGCGTCATTGGCCAGGATCGAGCCGATCGGAAATCGGCCCGTGACGATCCCCAGGCCGATCTCATTGATCACGAAGGTATGGAAATTCCGTGCAGCAGGTCGCCCGGATAACGAGCGAATGAGGCTGCCTGCTTCGATCATGCTATGCTTTCTCGGGCGATTTCTCTGCCGGAGCGGAGGCCGCAAATATGACGCGCTGCAGCACGATGAACATGAAGAGCAGCACACCAATGACGATCTTGGTCCACCAACTCGACAGCGTGCCATCAAAGATGATGTAGGTCTGAACCAGCCCCAATAGCATCACGCCAACGAATGTGCCCAGCACAAATCCATAGCCGCCGGTGAGCAGTGTGCCACCGATAACCACCGCGCTGATCGCGTCAAGTTCCACACCCACGGCCGCCAGCGGATATCCCGCGGAGGTGTAGAGCGAGAACACGATCCCCGCCAGGGCCGCCAGCATGCTCGACAGCATATAGATCTGCACCGTCGTCTGCGCCACCGGCACGCCCATCAGCGAAGCCGACACCGGATTGCCGCCCAGGGCATAGACATAGGAGCCGAATTTGGTGCGGTGGGCCAGCAGGGCGCCGCCGAGGAACACCACGATCATCAGCATGCCGATGAAGCTCATCCGGCCACCGCCGGGCAGGCGGATCATCAGATCACCCAGCGTGTCGTAGAATTCGTGCCGGATCGGCACTGAATCCTGGGTGATGATTGAGGCGCCGCCGCGCGCCAGGAACATACCCGCCAGCGTCACGATGAACGACGGCACCTGCAGATAGTGGATGGTAACGCCCATGGCCGCGCCGAACAGGCCGGCCACCCCCAGCGCGATGGCAAAGGCCGCCAGCGGGTGAAAGCCCAGCCAGCTGACGAGGACCGCAATCAGCACTCCGGTGAAGCCAATGACCGCGCCCACCGACAGATCGATGCCGCCCGAGATGATGACGAAGGTCATGCCCACCGCGGTAATGCCCAGAAACGCATTGTCGGTGAGGAAATTGCCCAGCACCCGCGTCGACAGCATATTGGGGAATTGCAGCACGCTGAGCGCATAGGCAATGAAGAAGATGACCGCTGTGGCGGCAAGCGGACGCAGGCTGCGTTTCATTTGGCGGTCGCCTTGCTGGTGGTTACGAGACGCCGCCTGAACGGCAAGGCGGCATAGGGCGACTGGATAAGCAGGATCAGGATGATCATCCCGGCCTTGACCACCAGATTGAATTCCGGCGGGAAGCCTGACACCAGAATGCCGGTATTCATGGCCTGGATGATCAGTGCGCCGACCACGGCCATCGGAATGGAGAAGCGTCCGCCCAGCAGCGAGGTGCCGCCGATGACCACGGCCAGAATGGCATCGAGTTCCAGCCAAAGCCCGGAATTGTTGGCGTCGGCGCCGCGAATGTCGGCGGCCACCACAATGCCGGCTATGGCGGCGCAAAGCCCGGACAGACCATAAACCAGCATAAGCAGCATGCGGCTGCGAATGCCCGCCAGCGCGGCGGCGGCGCGGTTGACCCCGATCGCCTGCACGAACAGCCCAATGGCGCTGCGGCGCACCAATAGGGTCACCGAAACCATCAGCGCCACGGCGATGACGGCCGCCATGGGAAAGCCCAGGAATGAGCCGGTGCCGATAAAGATCAGCACCGGGTCATTGAAGGTGACAATCGAGCCCTCGGTGATCAACTGGGCAATGCCGCGCCCGGCCACCATCAGCACCAGCGTCGCCACGATGGGCTGGATATCGAGTACAGCCACCAGAAAGCCGTTCCACAGCCCGCAGGCCAGACCGGCCAGTAGCGCTGCCCCCACCGCAATCGGCGCCGGGTAGCCGGCTACCACCATGGTTGCGGCGACGGCGCCGCATACCGCCATGATGGCGCCGACCGACAGGTCGACCCCCTTGGTGGCAATCACCCCGGTCATGCCGACGGCCAGAATGGCCACCGGAGCGCCGCGATTGAGCACGTCAATAATGCTGCCGAAGAAACGTCCATCCTGCCAGGTGACGTTGAAGAAATTGGGGAACAGCAGCCAGTTCAGCAACAGCACCCCGGTCAGGGCCAGCAATTGCGGATTGGCGAGGCGTTCGAAAGGTACGCGTCTCATGACACAGCCTCGTCGGGATGGTTGGCAATGGCCTGCACGATAATGCCGGGATTGATGTTCTTGCCGTGCAGTTCGGCCACCATTTCGCGGTCGCGCATCACCACGATGCGGGAACTGTAGGCGACGACCTCGTCGAGTTCCGAGGAGATCACCAGCATGGCCATGCCATCGTCGCGCAGGCGGTTGATGGTGCGCACGATTTCGGCATGCGCCCCCACATCAATGCCCCGGGTGGGTTCGTCCAGAATGAGGAAGGCCGGGTCCGTGGCCAGCCAGCGCGACAGAATGGCCTTCTGTTGATTGCCGCCCGACAGCAGCTTGATCGGCATGTCGAGCGAAGCGGCGCGGATATCCATGGACTCGCTGAACTTGCCGGCGATCTCCAACTGCTCATCGCGGTTGAGGGCGCGGAACCAGCCCAGCTTGCCCTGCAGCGCGATGACAATGTTCTCGCGCACCGACAGATCGCCGAAAATGCCCTCGGCCTTGCGATCCTCGGGACAGAAGCCGAAGCGATGGCCGATGGCGTCGGTGGTATGGCGAATGGCCTCGCTCGCGCCTTCAATGCGCAGCGTGCCTTGGTCAGCCGGATCAGCGCCGAACATGATCCGGGCCAGTTCCGTCCGCCCCGAACCCAGCAGGCCCGCGACCCCGATCACTTCGCCCTTGTGAATGGTCAGGTCGAACGGGCTCACCGTGCCCTTGCGGCCATAGCCGCTGAATTCTAGCAACACCTCGCGGTGCGCCGATTCCGGCTCCAGATCGGTGGAACCGTTGAACGCAATGTCCTTGCCCAGCATCAACCGCACCACATCGGTGCGGCTGAGCGCGTCGAGCATCTGGGTTTCCACCAACTGGCCATTGCGCAGCACGGTTACCCGATCGGCAATGGCAAATACCTGGTCGAGGAAATGGGTGATGAAAATGATGGCCAGGCCGCTCCGCTTGAGCTCGCCAATCACCTCGAACAGGCGCTCGACCTCGTTGCGATCCAGACTTGCCGTTGGCTCGTCCAGGATCAGCACCTTGCCCGACAGCGCCACCGCGCGGGCAATGGCCACGATCTGTTGCACGGCCACCGAATGGCTGCCCAGTTCGCTGCCCGGATCCAGAGTCAGTCCATACCGGGTCAGCAGCACCCGCGCATCGGCTTCCATCTGACGATGATCCACCAGGCCAAAGCGGGTGGGCTGGTGGCCCAGATAGAGGTTTTCCGCCACCGACCGATTGGGCAGCAGATTGACCTCCTGATACACGGTGCCGATGCCATGGGTCTGGGCATGCAGGGGATTGTCGAGGGTAACCGGCTCCCCATCCACCAGCACGGCCCCGCCATCTGGCTGGTAGGCGCCGGTCAAGATCTTGATCAGGGTGGATTTGCCGGCCCCGTTCTCGCCCAGCAGGGCATGCACCTCGCCGGCGCGCAGGCCGAAATCGATGGCATCGAGCGCGATATGGCCGCCGAATATCTTGATGATGCCGCGCGCTTCGAGCACGTACTGGCTTTCGGTCATGGCCGCTCTCCCCCGTTTCTGGCTACCGAGTTCTCAGTCATCTGCCGCCCCTTGTAGGGCGAGATCAAGGGCGGGGGTACCTGCGGCACCACGCGCCCAAAGACCTGAGAGTTTGCTGACAGCCCGAAACCCCCACCCTCACTCCCTCCCCACAAGGGGGAGGGAGGCAGATCGGGGCATGCGACCAGCAGTTGGTCGCCTATCTCTCTACTTAGTAGCCCAGGCCCTTGCGGGTGTCATACTCGCCCTGCGGGTTGTCAGCAGGTGTATAGAGCTTGGACTCGGTGATGATGAACTTCTCAGGCGCCGTGCCATCAGCCAGATAGGCCGAGAGCGCGTCGAAAGCCGGGCCGGCCATGTTGGGCGTCAGCTCAACGGTGGCATTGGCCTCGCCGGCCGCCATGGCGGCAAAGATGTCCGGCACGGCGTCGATGGACACCACCTTGATGTCGGTGCCGGGCTTGAGACCGGCATCCTTGATGGCCTGGATGGCGCCAACGGCCATATCGTCATTATGGGCATAGACCGCGCAGATATCGGCGCCGCCATTCTCGGCCTTGATGAAGCCTTCCATCACTTCCTTGCCCTTGGAGCGGGTGAAGTCGCCGGTCTGGCTGCGGGCAATGGTGATGTTGTCGTGCCCGGCAATGGCTTCTTCAAAGCCCTGCTTGCGGTTGATGGCGGGGGTGGAGCCGACCGTGCCCTGCAGTTCGACGACCTTGCAGTCGGCATCGCCGATTTCGGCAACCAGCCATTCGCCGGCAACCCGGCCTTCCTTGACCTGATCGGAGGCTACCGAGGTCAGGTACAGATCTTCCGGCGCATCGACGCCTCGGTCGAGCAGGATCACCGGAATTTCGGCTTCCTTGGCTTCGGTCAGCACATCGTCCCAGCCCGTGGCGACGACGGGCGCAACCATGATGGCGTCCACACCCTGCGCGATGAAGCCGCGAATGGCCTTGATCTGGTTTTCCTGCTTCTGTTGCGCATCGGCGAATTTGAGGTCGATGCCGCGGTCTGCGGCCTGCTGCTTGGTGACTGAAGTCTCGGCGGCGCGCCAGCCCGATTCCGAGCCGATCTGGCTGAAGCCGATAACCTTGCCCTGCAGGTCCTGGGCCAGGCTGACAGACGTCAAAGCGGTAGCGAGGCTTGCCGCGATGGCAAGCTTGGTGATGATGTTCACGATGTCCTCCCAATAAGTGGTCGCGGCGGTGTGTTCACCTGCGGCGATAAGATGACGCTACATAAAGTACTATTATATGTAAAGACCGATCTTGCGACCTTATCCCGGGTCGGGTTTCGGCCGCCGTTCACGGGCCGATCTGCCCGCCAAGCGGCGTGCGAGGGGGCTGCCCGTCAACAGTTTTTTGCCGGTGGCGGTTTAAATTTTGCCTTGGTTTGCCTACATATTGGCCAAGCGTCGTGCGTAATCGGGCGTGCGGCTGATCCAACGGGGGCCCTTTTTGGGCCCGTATTTTCATAGGAGAGCAGCCATGACCGAAGCAAAAACCGGAGACATTGTCCGCATCAATTATGCGGGTCGTCTCACCGACGGCACCAGTTTCGATTCCTCGGAAGGCCGTGAACCCCTGCAGTTTACCCTTGGCGAAGGCCAGGTAATCGCGGGCCTGGAGGCCCATGTCGCCGGCATGGCTCCGGGCGACAAGTCAACCGTGACCATCCCCTGCGATCAGGCTTATGGTCCCCACCGTGCCGAAGCGGTCCAGACTCTGGAGCGCACCAAGGTGCCAGCCGGCATCGACATAGAAGTGGGCACCCAGTTGCAGGCCAGAACCGCCGACGGCAGCATGCTGCCGATCCGGGTCGTGGAACTGGACGATGCGATCGTCAAGGTTGACGCCAACCACCCCCTTGCCGGGCAGGATCTGATTTTCGACGTCGAACTGGTCGAGATCGTCAAGGCCGCCTAGAAAAGCGCGCCATGATCACAATGAAACAGGCGGACACTCGAAAGAGCGTCCGCCTGTTCTGATTTTTGCTATCAGCGCGGTCAGCTTTGCCTAGGCGGCAACTTCCTGACGCGGCAATGGATAGGCTTCGGCCTCATAAAGTGCCTTGATGGCCATGCCGTCAAAACGGCCGCTGCGGACTTCCAATATCGTGCCGCCGAGGCCCGCTTCGGGCAGCTCTTCCATGACGAAGCGGATGGCTTCAGATGCCTTGGCAAAGCGGCGATACTGGGTCTGCTGCGACTTGGCCACCCGGCGGCTTGGGAACAACTCGGCGGCGGCATCATAATTGAACGTCATGTCGGCTCCTTAATGGCAAGAGCCCGCGAGCGGGCCCGGCTGGGTTGGTGCAGCTTCTTGCGCGGCAGCGGATAATCAGCGCTCCTGTAGAGCCAGATCATCCGGTCATTGCTATGGCGCTTGCCGTTCAACTCAAGGCTGGCGCCTTTGAGACTGACCGGGGCCGCCTCTTCAAGTGCGAAGCGGAGGGCCTGGGCTGCGGTACGAAAGGTGCGGGGCCCTTGGGCCGCCGCCGCGTGCCAGTCGCTGCCAAGGTAAAGCGCGGCAGGCGCCTGGAAATCAAACTGTGTCATTTTCTCTCATTTGTTCCGGCACTGTGCCGAAACCAGTTTATTTGTGGGGCCGCGAAACGCTGGCCGTGCTCGAATAGCGCGATGCGGGCGCACAAAAGGCAGCCAATGGCATCGCGACCGCCCAGCACCATGCTGGTCGGTACAACACGCTCGCAAAAATCAGGAAAGCCAATAGGCCGGTAATCCGGCTGTTGGACAGCTATGATGCGCTGAAACGTATGCGCTCAATATAGGCACAACTGGCCGATTATGCAAGTTGACCGCAATTTGAGCCTGAACAGACGGTCCAGACGCGGATTGGAAAATCACCGCTGACAGGGCAGACTGCTCACCAACACCGATTATCACGAAGGATCGTCCCATGGGATTTCGCGCACTGCTCACCGATCGGGATGCCGGGGGGAAGGTCACTTCCACTGTCGCCGAGATTGACGAGGCCAGCCTGCCTGCCGGCAATGTGACCGTCGATATCGATTGGGCGGGCCTCAACTACAAGGACGGGCTCTGCCTGACCGGGGGCGGTGGTCTGGTGCGCAATTATCCCCATGTCGCCGGCATCGATTTTGCCGGCACGGTGCGCCACAGCGCCGATGATCGCTATGCAGAAGGGCAGGAAGTGGTGCTGACCGGCTGGCGCGTCGGTGAAGTGCAATGGGGCGGCTATGCCGAACGCGCCCGGGTCAATGCCGATTGGCTGGTGCCGCTGCCCCAGGGGCTCAGCACCCGCGACGCCATGGTGGTGGGCACGGCCGGACTGACCGCCATGCTCTCGATCAACCGGCTGGAAGCGGCGGGCATCAGCCCCCAGTCCGGCGTGGTGCTGGTCACCGGGGCGGCCGGCGGCGTTGGCTCGATTGCCACCGCGCTGCTGGCCCGGCTGGGCTATAGCGTGGCGGCGCTGTCGGGCCGCCCGCAACATGGTGAGGCGCTCAAGGCCCTGGGCGCGGCCAGCATTGTCGACCGAAACGAGTTCCTCGCCCAGCCCGACAAGGTGCTGGAATCGGCCCGCTGGGCGGCGGCCATCGACAGCGTCGGCGGCAAGGTGCTGGGCAAGCTGCTCAAGCAGATCAACTATGGCGGCGCCGTCGCCAGCCTGGGCAATGCAGGTGGCATCGAGCTCAACACCAATGTGCTGCCCTTCATCCTGCGCGGGGTCACCCTGATCGGCATCGACAGCGTGATGCAGCCCTATGCCACCCGTATCGCCGCCTGGCAGCGCATCGCCAAAACCTTCGACATTGCCGCCTATGGCAAGCTGGTGCGCGAGATCGGGCTGGAAGAGCTGCCCGCAGCGGCCGAGCAGATCCTGGCCGGCCAGATCAACGGGCGGGTGCTGGTGCGGCCGCACTAGCGGTAGCCCGCCGCCTGCAGCTCGAACAGCTCGGCATAGTGGCCCCGCAGCGCCAGCAGCTCGGCATGGGTGCCCGCTTCGAGAATGGCGCCATTCTCCAGCACCAGAATGCGATCGGCCATGCGTACGGTCGAAAAGCGGTGCGAGATGATCACCGCAGTCTTGCCGGCCGCCAGGCTCTTGAAGCGCGAGAACACTTCGGCCTCCGCCTTGGCGTCAAGGGCTGCGGTGGGCTCGTCCAGAATGATCAGCCCGGCATCGCGCATATAGGCGCGGGCAATCGCCACCTTCTGCCACTCGCCGCCGCTCAGATCGCGCCCCTTGTTGAACAGGCGCCCCAATTGCTGGTCATAGCCCTGCGGCAGCTTGGCGATCACCGCATCGGCCAGGCTCCGCTCGGCCGCGCTGGCAATCCGCTCCATATCCTGCTGCGCCTCAATGCGCCCCACCCCGATATTGTCGCGGGCGCTGAGGCTGTAGCGGATGAAATCCTGAAAGATCACCCCGATATGGGCGTGGATATCGCTGACGGCAAAATCCCGCAGATCGATGCCGTCCACGGTGATGCGGCCTTCATCGGGATCGTAGAGCCGGGTCAGCAGCTTGACGATGGTGGTCTTGCCCGCCCCGTTTTCCCCCACCAGGGCCAGCGTTTCGCCGGCCTGCAGCGTGAAGCTGAGATGGCGCAGCGCCCAGGTCCTGGTATCGGGATAGCGAAAGCCGACATCCTCAAACACGATGCCGCTGGCGATCGGGTCTGGGAACGGCTTGGGCGTCGCCGGCGACACGATGCCGGGCTCGATCTCGAAGAACGAGAACAGGTCGTCGAGATACATTGACTGCCCCGCAATCTGGGTGAAGCCGAGCAGCAGCTTCTGGAACAATCCATTGAGCCGCAGAAACGAGCCTGACAGAAACGCCAGGTCACCGATGGAAAAATCCCCCACAATGGTGCGCCAGACAATAAAGCCATAGGCGCCATAATAGGTCAGCGTCGAGATTGCCGAGAACAGCGCCCCCCAGAACGAGCGCTGCATCGCGATGCGGCGATTATCGGCAAAGATCCGCTGCGCCAGCGTCTTGAACCGCTCGATCAGAAAGCCGCCCAGGCCGAACAGCTTGATTTCCTTGGCCGTCTCGGCACTGGCCCCGACATGGCGGATATATTCCAGCTCGCGCCGTTCCGGCGTGCGCCAGCGGCTCATCATATAGGCCAGCGTGTTGAACCTTGCCTCGCCCCACACCGCAGGCACAAAGCTCAGCGGCAGCAGCAGGATCAGCCAGGGCGCATAGACGAACAGGCCCGCCGCCAGCGTCGCCACGGTGATGATGTCCTGCGCCTGTCCGAACATCTGGCTCAGCAGCGCATTGCGTCCTGCGGCCTGCCGCCGCGCGCGCTCCAGCTTGTCCTGATATTCAGCCGATTCAAAATGCACCAGATCGAGCGTGGCGGCATGGGCCATCAACTCGACGCTGACGGTATTGGAGTGCAGCTCCGACAGGATCGAATCCACCAGCCCGGTAATGCGCGTCAATAGATCGGACGCCAGCACCAGCGCCAGTTCGACCAGCAGCAGGACGATGACGGGCGTCAGCGCGCCACTGCTCCACCAATCGGCAAAATCGGGGCCCGGCGGGGTACTGCCGGTCAGCCGCACCACTTCGTCGATGATCAGCTTGCCGACATAAAGCAGGGCAATCGGCTGCAGCGAGGCCACCAGCCGCAACCCGAAACTGGCCGCGGTCAGTGACTTGCTGGTGCGCCAGATCTGCGCCAGCAACCGGCCGAGATGGCGCAGATTGTCGACGCGCTCGCGAAAACTCGGGGTCTTGCTGGCAAGGGGCGGCGGGCGGCGCCCGGGAAGGTCGGTCATGCGATGATCCTAGCCCGGCGCCAGGTGGCGGGGAATACAATTGCATGGCGCCCGGCGCCATAGCGGCAGACCTTCCCGACCGGGCCGGGAAGGCCAATGGGCCGGGGCTAGAAGCGCTGCCGTTCGGCCGGCTTGTTGCCCATGATGGCTTCAATTTTCTCGATCACATCGGGTGTCAGCCTGGCCTTGGAATCCAGCGCCGAAAGGTTGTCGGCCAGCTGGGATTTCCTGGACGCACCCAGAATCACCGTCGAGACATGGGGGTTGTTCAGGCACCACAGCAGCGCCAGATGGTGAATGGGCAGGCCGATATCCTTGGCCAGCCCGGCCAGCAGCTTGACCTTTTCCAGCTTCGCCTGGCCGGCTTCGCTGGTCCAGGCCTCCTTGAGCCACTCATAGCCTGGCAGGTTGAAGCGGCTGTCCTCGGGGATGCCGTCATTGTACTTGCCGGTCAGTGCGCCCGAGGCCAGCGGCGACCAGATGGTGGTGCCCAGGCCCATCAGATCATAGAGCGGCAGATAGTCGTTCTCGACCTTTTCGCGGGTGAACAGATTGTATTGTGGCTGCTCCATCACCGGCGCGGTGATCTTGAGGTCCCTGGCCACGGCCCAGGCCTCGGTCAACTGCTGGGCGTTCCATTCCGAGGTGCCCCAATAGAGAATCTTGCCCTGGGTCACCAGATTGTGCATCGCCCACACCGTCTCCTCAATGGGTGTGTCGATGTCGGGTCGGTGGCAGAAGTACAGATCCAGATAATCCACCTGCAGCCGCTTGAGCGCCGCGTGGCAGGCCTCGGTGACATGCTTGCGGCTCAGGCCTTTCTGCGTCGGCTTGCTGCCACCCCAGAACACCTTGGAAGACACCACAAAGCTGTCCCGGCTCCAGCCGAGATCCTTCAGCGCTGCGCCCATCAGGGTTTCGGACTCGCCGGCCTCATAGCCTTCGGCATTGTCGAAGAAATTGATGCCCTCATCATAGGCCAGGCTCATCAGCGCCATGGCTTCGGCGTGGTCGACCTGCTTGGAGAAGGTGACCCAACTCCCCAGTGAGACTTCGCTGACCTTCAGGCCAGACTTTCCCAAACGACGATATTCCATGGGGTTTTTCCTGTTGTTGCAGTAGGTGTTTCTTCATCGGTGTATGACGATGGATGATGGGGTCCTTGCGATCTGCCCATTGCCCTGTAAAGCGCGCGCTGGACGACCGGCGGCGGCGGGCCTAACCTTGTCTCTCATCAGCCCATCGGGAGGGCATCATGCTCAAGGACATCGATTCATCTGCCATTGTTGCCGTCCATGATATCGATCGCGCCAGGGATTTCTACACTGCCACGCTCGGCCTCGACCTGCTCGAGGACGACGGTTCAGTGCTGACCTTGCGAACCGGGACGACCGCGCTGGTGGTTTACCTCTCCGATTTCGCAGGCACCAATCAGGCCAATGCCGTGGTCTGGGGCGTGGGCACCCAGTTTGACGATATTGTCGCCGCCCTCCGGGCCAAAAATGTGACCTTCGAGCATTATGACATGATGGAGCGGCGCGGGGATATCCATGTGGCCGGCGACTTCAAAGGCGCGTGGTTCAAGGATCCCGACGGCAATCTGCTGCATCTGAACAATATGTGACTAGGGCCGCTCGCGCAGGAACCGGGTCAGATCGTCGGTCAAATGATGGACATGCGCGCCCGCGCTGCGGCTCAGCTCCCAGGCTTCCACCTGCTCATGGGCGAAGTCTTCACCGGCCACGACCTGCACGGTGGCCATGCCAACCTCGTGCGGCACGACCAGGTTCTTTTCCAGATCGTCGAACATCACCGCCCTGGTCGGATCGATGCCATGCAGGGCAAAAAATCCCTCATAGGCCGCGCGGTGCGGCTTGGGCACAAAGGTCATGGCGCGGATATCGTGCACATGCTCGAACAGCTCGGCCCCGCCCAGCCGCGCCAGCACGGCGCGGGCATGGCCGGTATCGCCATTGGTCAGAATGAACTTTCGCCCGGGCAGGGCGGTAATCACCTCGACCAGATCGGGATGCGGCGCCACCGGCGAATAGTCGATGGCATGAACCGTATCGAGAAAATGGTCCGGGTCGACCTTGTGCTGGCTCATCAGGCCGTTCAGCGTGGTGCCGAAGTCGCGATAATAGCTCTTTTGCAGCGTCCGCGCCGCGTCGAACTCGAGCTCGGTCAGCGCCATCACATAATGGGTGATGTTGATATCAATCTGCGCAAACAGATTGCAGCTGCGCGGATACAGCGTGTTGTCGAGGTCAAACACCCAGTCGGTGACGTGGCTGAGGCTGCGGCTTGGTGGCGTCAAATCATTCATATCGCCCACTATGCCTGAACTTTCTCAATTTTTCACCCAGGAGGATCGGGAGCGGCCCGTGAGGGCCGCTCCCGGATCAGCCTATTGGGCTGGTGTATTGGCTTCGATCACCAGTCCCAGCGCCTTGATCAGGCCAGCGGGATTGGCGGCGGCGGCCATCACCACCAGAACCGAGGTCGGCGATGGCGGCGCGATCCGGATTTCGAGGCTTTCCGGATTGTCGAGGAAGGCTTCAACCGGCGGCACCACGATGTCCTTGAGGGCCGGAATGCCCGATTGGCCAACCATCATCGGCAGCGTCGACTTCAGGCCCGCCACGAACCTGGCGCGATCGGCACCGGACTGGGCGGCAAAGAAGTCCAGCAGCTTGCCGGCCAGCGACGCATCGTCATAGCGCACCGAAGCGCCGACAATGGACACGCCCTGCATGATGGCCATGCCGCTCATCATCTGCGCTTGAGCCATTTCGTCGGTCATCTCGCCATCGGCGGCCATATCGGTCTGCATGGCCATGATCTGGTCGAGCACCGCCGGCGTGAGACCCGTCACGTCGGCCCGAAGGTCCAGCGCGCCAATATCGGCGAAGTCGAACAGGAACTGGTTGATGGTGGCCTGGCCGTCAGCCATTGTCCAGGTCATGTCGCTGCTGATGTTGCCAGCAATCGAGGTCAGGCCGAGGGCGTCGATAATCGCGCCGGCTTCGGGGTCCTCTTCGCTGACGGTGGACAGGTCGACAGTGATTCCGTTGATGGCGAAGCTCGAGTCCAGGCCGATGAGTTCAGCGCTGTTCTGGCTCGGATTGAAGGTGGTGACGGTTTCCATCGACTCAACGGCAATGACCTCTTCGCCATCACGGGTGATGGACAGCGGACCGGTCGAGGCCGACTCCAGCCACTGCATGCTCTCGATAGCCGAAACGGTGTCACCGCCTGGCAAGTAGAAGCCGTTCAGGCGAATGTCGCTCAGCGTTATGTGGCCGACCGGATCGGCGCTAAAATCGCTGTCGATGTCGGGGATGGTGATGGTCTGGGCGGTATAGCTGCCGTCAGCGCCTTCCGAGACGCCGGAAAAGGTGATTTCGGTGTCAAGGACCATGGGGTCAGTCGATACCTCGACAGGGTCGATGATGGTGACGGTCACGCCATCGACGGTGATGGTATCGCCATCCAGCGTGGCCGGCCCGAACTGCAGATCGTAACCCTGCGTCTTCCAGACGGTTGCGACGCGATCAACGAAGGCCTGGGCTTCAAGCGCGCTGGCCTGGCTCATCAGGGCGGCGGTCGCAACGCTGCTCAGCAGCATCAGGATTGGTGTTCTGTTGGTCCACATCAGCGTCTCCGGCTCGTTCGTGTTGGTTGATCGGGGGGCAGGGATGATCAGTCAATTGGGTGGCGTGGTGGTGAGTAGATGGCGTCGGGGCCGTCCGATTGCAATATAAATCAGCCAAAATCAGGGCCTTGGACGCTAGTGCTCCTTTATATCACCCTAACGACAGCCATTGTATTCTTACAGGAACTGCCGATAGGCCGGGTTGTTGGTCTCCTCCCAATAGGGGAAGCCGACCGCATCGATATGGGCGATGAAATCGGCATGGGTCTCGACCGGCACCTGCACGCCCACCAGCACCCGTCCATAATCGGCACCGTGATTGCGATAGTGGAACAGCGAAATGTTCCAGGCGTCATTGAGCCCCTCGAGGAACTTCAGCAAGGCGCCGGGCCGCTCGGGGAACTGGAAGCGATAGACCACCTCGTCCTTGAGATCGGCGACACGCCCGCCCACCATGTAGCGCACATGCAGCTTGGCCACTTCGTTGTCGGTCATGTCGATGACGCCCAGCCTGTTGCCGCGCAGCAGCGCGATGATCTCGTGCTTTTCGGCATCGCCCCCGGTCAGCTTGACCCCGACAAAGATCTTGGCGCTGGCGCCATGGGCAAAGCGGTAGTTGAATTCGGTGATCGAGCGCGGTCCGAGCAGGCGCATGAAGCTGCGGTAGCTGCCGGGATGCTCAGGGATCTCCACAGCCAGCAGCGCCTCGGCGCGCTCGCCGATCTCGGCCCGCTCGGCGACATAGCGCAGCCGGTCAAAATTGACATTGGCGCCCGAATTGATGGCGATCAGCGCCCCTTGGGGGGCCGCGCCCTGCTCGACCTGACGGCGCAATCCGGCCAGCGCCAGCGCCCCCGCGGGTTCGGCAATGGCGCGGTGGTCGTCAAAAATATCCTTGATCGCCGCGCAGATTTCATCGGCCGTCACGGTGACGATATCGTCGAGCAGTTCGCGACAGATCCGGAAGGTCTCCTCGCCAACCTGCCGCACGGCCACGCCATCGGCAAACAGCCCCACCTGGTCGAGCGCCACCGGGTGGCCCGCCGCGATGGCCGCCTGCATGCTGGCCGCCTCTTCCGGCTCGACCCCGATAATGCGGATTTCGGGGCGCAGGAACTTGACGAAGGCGGCAATGCCGGCCGCCAGCCCGCCGCCGCCGATCGGCACATAGATCGCCCCGATCGGTCCCGGATGCTGGCGCAGCAATTCCATGCCGATCGTGCCTTGCCCGGCGATCACATCGGGATCGTCAAACGGGTGCACCACGACATAGCCGTGCTTTTCCGCCAGATGCGCGGCATGGCCACGCGCCGCGTCAAAGCCGTCGCCGAACAGTACCACTTCGCCGCCGCGCTTGCGCACCGCATTGATCTTGATTTCCGGCGTCGTGGTTGGCATCACCACAATGGCGCGAATGCCCAGCCGGTTGGCCGACAGCGCCACGCCCTGGGCATGGTTGCCGGCCGAGGCGCAGATCACCCCGCGCGCCCGTTCCGGGGCACTGAGCTGGGCAATCCGGTTATGCGCACCGCGAATCTTGAACGAGAACACCGGCTGCATGTCCTCGCGCTTGAGCAGCACATCGGCGCCCAGCCGGGCCGAGAGCAGGGTCATCGGCTCCAGCGGGGTTTCCTCGGCGACTTCATAGACCGACGAGGTCAGGATACGGCGGACATAGTCCTGCATGGCGGGCACTCCAATCATGTCCGCGAGCAACGCTCTGGGGGCAAATTTGTCAACACCGGGCGTGCGGAAGCGCCGCCTGCATCGCGGTTGTCACAACAGGAGCGGGCCCCGAGGCGGGTTTCGCCTCTGGTAAGGTAAAATAGTGAGACGGAAACCGCCTCGGGGCGCCGGTTTTTGGAACTGTACGGCGGCACGGGGATCGCTCGCCCCCACACGGCCGGACTGGAACCTGTGGAAGAGACGAACTTCCACCCGGC
>NZ_JAUYGL010000102.1 GCF_030689745.1 Devosia sp. | reverse complement strand
TGATCTGGACCAGCATGATGACCAGGGTCAAAGGCCGACCAGCAATTAGTATCGCGCTCTGTTCAACTCCTTGACCTGGGTCAAGGCCAGCGGGTCCGACCCGGCTAGAGTAACACCATCAATTCTGGCGCAGCGCGGCACTTGCGACTGCGACAAGCCGGGGGCTCAATGTCCTATGTAACGCTCACACCGCAATCTTTGCCGACATCGCATATCTGCTGCGCCATCTCCGACAAGAAATGCGCCGAAGGGTATGCCGCCAAGCGGCAGTGGCTCGCCGATCAGCATGCCCACGGCTATCGCTTTCGGTGCCTGCTCGTCAATCGGCCGCAGCGGACAGCCGCTTGGCCTGCCATTCACCGAAAGCCTGCTGACGTGGCTGCCAGGCGCCATCGCCACGTGGCAGGCTGATCGCGGCCATACCGAGGCGCAGCTTGCCGTGGGCGCGAGTTGGTTGCCGGTTCTGCGATAACCCGCGCCGCAGTCGACGCCACGCAACGTGCAGCCGCAGATGCTGTCGCGGTGGCAGGCACCCGGCCGTCACTTGGCAAGCCGGGCTAGGAAGACCCACCCGATTGCTGACGGGCCTTGGCAAGTCCTTTGGCCATGGCAAACACCACAGGACCATCCTGGATTGTGTGGATCTGGTACTCCATGCTGGAGAGGTGGTCGGTATTACCGGACCCTCTGGCCGCGGAAAATCAACCCTTCTGCGCATTATTGCGGGGCTCGAGCCGACAAGCTCAGGCACAGTTGTCGGCACCGTTGGCAGCAATTAGGGCGGCGCGACCATGCCGGTGTTTCAGTATCCTGTTGCGAGCCTCGACCCGCGCTGGCTCATCTGGCGCAGCCTGGTCAGCCACTGACCGCCCCCCGCCGACCCAAGCTGGCGCAGGCGGAGCACCTAAAGCCGGCCCGGCAGGCGCTGGCGCAACTCGGGCTGGCCGATGTTGACCCGTGCAGCCTGCCGGCTGACTTATCGTCGGGACAGTGTCAGCGCGTTTCTGTAGGCCGTGCCCTGATTGCCAGCCCCCGCCTGCTACTTGCGGACGAGCCGACCAGTGCTCTCGATACCCTGGCCAAGCGACAGGTCCTCGACATGCTCGTTGAAGCCGCCGCGGCAGGCACTGCCATCCTACTGATCAGCCATGACCGCAAGATGCTTGGCACACTGTGCGACCGGGTGCTCGAGCTCCAGCAGGGCCAATTGCGCGCTGTTTTATCTTCATAACACAGACGCCACGGTTGAACTTGCAGCAGTTCTGGGCGATTCTGCATTGGCTTGTGGTGGCCGATCCGCTGGCTTACAGGACGACCATGCGACTCACCCAATTCACCGATTACGCCCTGCGCCTGCTGATCTATGCGGCAATGAATGCCGATCGTCTGGTGACGATTGAAGAAACCGCCGCCGCCTACGGGATTTCACGCAGCCATCTGATGAAGGTAGCCAACCTGCTGGCGCGCGAAGGCTTCCTCAAGGCGGTGCGCGGACGCCTGGGGGGACTTACGCTGAGCAAGCCGGCGCAGGAGATCGTGTTGGGGCATGTGGTACGCGCAACCGAGCCCGACTTCGCCATGCTGGAGTGCTTTGGGCGGGAAGAGCAAACTTGCTGCCTCTCAACGGACTGTCATTTGCGCGGCATTCTGGGTGGCGCGCTCCGCGCCTTCATGACGGAGATGGACCGGCATACCCTTCAGGATTTGGCCAGCAATCCCGTCCACTTCGGAGTTCAGCGCCCAGCCGACTGAAGATGGTGAGTGCGACATTTTCGCTTGACGCTAAAACATGACTGTTAAATACATGTATTTGCTGTATAGCTGATCACACCCATGTGATCTGTGCTCCGGATGTCCGTCACAGACCGGATGTAACAGCATCGTACCATTATTGATCAAAGGCCTTCCATGACCGATTTCGCGCCAGCGAAACGGGCGAGCCTGCATGCGCGCACTGCTACCCGTACCAGCGTCCTCACTGCCATTCTCATTATCCTGCCACTATTGCTCGCCGTGCTGGCTCTGTGCCTAGGACGCTATATCGTCAGTCCCGGCAATACCCTGTCCATCCTGTTCAGCCACGTGTTGCCGATCGAGCCCAATTGGGAGGCGGTGGAAGAGACCGTCGTGCTCAACATTCGCCTGCCGAGGGTGCTGATGGCGCTTTTTATCGGCGCGGGCCTCGCTGTGTCAGGCGCCGCCTTTCAGGGCCTGTTCGGCAATCCATTGGTCAGCCCGCATATTCTAGGAGTATCCTCGGGCGCGGGTTTTGGGGCGGCCCTCACCATCCTGATCTTCCGCCATATGGCATTTGTGCCCGCCGGGGCGCTGGTCTTCGGCATTGTGGCCATGGTGTTGGCGCTGTGGATTTCGCGGCGCGGCGGCAGTTCGTCGCTCTTTATGCTGATCCTGGCCGGCGTTATTACCGCCGCCATGTTCGAGGCGCTGCTGGCGCTGCTCAAATATGTCGCCGACCCCACCGATACTCTACCCACCATTGTCTATTGGCTGATGGGCAGCCTCACCTCCGCATCCTATGAGATGCTGGCCTGGGGCGTGCCCCTGATCGGCATCGGTATTGCCGTATTGTGGGCAGTGCGCTGGCGGCTCAATGTCATGTCGCTGTCGGAGATTGAGGCCCGTTCGCTCGGCACCGATGTGAAGAAAATCCGCTGGGTCGTCATTATCGCTGCCACTCTCGTCACCGCGACCACCGTGTCGCTGGCTGGCATTATTGGCTGGGTAGGCTTGGTCATTCCCCATGTCGCGCGCATGCTGGTGGGCTCTAACCACTCAGCCTTGATCCCCGCATCGATTTCGATGGGCGCCATCTACTTGCTGGTCATCGATACGGTCGCACGCACTGCCACCAGCGCCGAAATCCCGCTGTCTATCCTGACGGCGCTGGTGGGCGCACCGTTCTTTGCCTACCTGCTGAAGCGCAGCAAGGGAGGCTGGTCATGAGCCTCACCATCCGCAATGCCAGCTATGGCTACAGGCCAGGACAGCCGCTGTTTTCGGGTCTCGATTTCGCCCTCTCTCCCGGTGACATCATGGCGGTGCTCGGTCCCAATGGCTCGGGCAAGACGACGCTGCTCAACACCATTACGGGCATGATGGCCTGGCAGCAGGGCGAAACCCGTATCAATGACAAGCCGCTGGCCGCCTATGGCGAACGGGCCTTGTGGCGCCATATCGGCTATGTGCCGCAGGCGCGCGCCAATGCCTTTGCCTATTCGGTTCTGGACATGGTGCTGCTCGGTCGCGCGGCGCATCTGGGCACCTTTTCCCGACCCGGCGCCAAGGATCGCGCCCTGGCCCGCCGGGTGCTGGAGCGCCTCGAAATCGGCCATCTGGAGACGGCCTATTGCAACGCCATCAGCGGGGGTGAACTGCAGTTGGTGTTCATCGCCCGTGCGCTGATCGGCGAACCATCGATCCTGTTTCTCGATGAGCCAGAATCGCATCTCGATTTCAAAAAGCAGCTGATCATCCTCGATATCATCGAGCGTCTCGCCCGCGAGGATCGCCTGACCTGCGTGATGAATACGCATTTTCCCAACCACGCACTACGCATTGCCGATTCCGTGCTGATGCTGGGCCGCGATGGCACCCATCGCTTCGGCCCCACGAACACAGTGCTGACTGAAGACTCTATCCGCGCGTGCTTCGGCGTTAATGCGCGCATCGACACCATTGTCGCCGAAGGTCGCGCCATGCGTGCCATCTATCCAGTGTCGCTCGACCGGCCCCCTGCCCCTTCTCAACCGGAGAGCTGAACCATGTTCAAGCCATCGCTGTTCACCGCCCTGCTCATCAGCACCGCCCTCGCGACCGCGCCAACCCTGGCGCAGGACACTCACAAGGTCACCGACCGCATGGGTCGCGAAGTCAAGTTGCCGATCAAGGTCGATCGCATCGTGACCGAGTTCCTGCCTTTCCCCTCTGCATGGTTCATCTCCACTGGTTCGGCCGACGCCATCGCCGGCATGCATC
The DNA here is from genome assembly GCF_030689745.1 of Devosia sp. Taxonomy (GTDB): domain Bacteria; phylum Pseudomonadota; class Alphaproteobacteria; order Rhizobiales; family Devosiaceae; genus Devosia; species Devosia alba. Next base: position 27,214 of record NZ_JAUYGL010000102.1, on the reverse strand, counting down.
CGGACTCCATGCGCATGGCCGAACGGGCTTTGCTGGGCCGCATAGCCCCGGCATTGCACAACGCTGAAACTGGCTTCACGCAGGGCAATTCCGTCAATGTCGAAGAACTGCTGCGGCTGGCGCCTGATGTGTTCGTTTCTTATGAAACCATGCCCGCCATTGCCGATGTCGCGCGCACCGGGATTCCGGTTCTGGCGATGGATGTGCTGTCCAATTCCGGCGGCAATGTCATTCAGACCTACAGTGGCTGGATGCAATTGCTCGGTCAGGTGGCCGGGCAGGAGGCGCGCACCCAGGAGATCATCGCCTATGGCCAGGGGACGCTCGATGATACGCGCTCCCGCCTGGCCAGCCTGAGCGATGCCCAGAAGCCTGGCGCCCTGTTCTTCGCACGGCTTGAAGAAAAATCGCTCAAGGTCAACGGCGCCGGTCATTTCGGGAATTTCTGGCTCACCGAGTCAGGTGCCGTCAATCTGGCGCCGCCTGAGTTCACACCGCTAGCCGACATCGACATGGAACAGATCTACAAGCTCGATCCGGAGGTTATGTTCATCTCCAATTTCTCCGCTACCCAGCCGGAAGATCTCTACGAGAACCGCATTCCGGGGCAGGACTGGAGCCACGTCAGGGCGGTGCAGAACCAGCGTGTCTACAAGATTCCGGAGGGCATTTTCCAGTGGTATCCGCCCAGCGCCGACGCGCCGCTAATGCTCAAATGGATGGCCCAGAAAAACCAGCCTGAGCTGTTTTCGCACTTTCGCATCGAGGACGAAATCAAGACCTACTACGGCCACTTCTATGGCTACGACCTTAGTGACACCGACGTTCAGCTCATTCTCAAGCCACAACTCTAAGAACCTCCAATGACCCATACCGCCATGTTGCGCATGCTTTGCCTCGCCGCCCTTTTCGTCCCCGTCACCGCTGCCCAGGCGCAGGATACCCATATTATCACCGATGGCATTGACCGGGAGATCGAGCTACCGATCAATACTGAACGCATCGTCGCCGGATTCTTCCCATTCCCCTCGGCGTTCTTCATCGCCACCGGCTCGCTGGATCACCTGGTGGCCATCAGTTCGGACTCCCATAACGCCGCTGAGCGCTCAGTGTTTGGCAAGATCGCGCCGGGAGTGCTTGAGCTGCCCACCAATCACATCGAGGGCGGCGTGCTCAACGCTGAGGAATTGCTCAAGTTCAATCCCGACGTCTACGTGACACATGAGGGCAACGCTTCCATAGAGGTTGCGGAACGGACGGGCGTGCCGACGCTGGTGCTCGACGTGCTCTCCAAAGGCAAGGGCAACACCATCCAGACCTTTGCCAACTGGATGGGCATCATCGGCGCCGTAACCGGCGAGACCACCCGGACTGGCGAGTTGATCGACTATGCCAACCAGACGCTGGCAAATACCCGCGCCATCATGGGCGGGCTGGACGCGGCGGATCGACCCGGCGCCCTGTTCTTTGCGCGGCTACATGAAGGCGAGCTCAAGATCAACGGGCCCGGCCACTTCGGGGATTTCTGGGTCACCGAGGCGGGTGGGACCAATCTGGCTGGCGAACGTTTCCCGTCCTTCTCCGATATCAGCATGGAACAGGTTTATGCGCTTGATCCGGAGGTGATCTTCATCACCAACCTCTCTCCCACCCTGCCTGAGGACCTCTATGAGAACCGCATACCTGGGCAGGACTGGAGCCATGTCAGCGCCGTCAAGAACCATCGCGTATACAAGATCCCAGAAGGTGTGTTCCAGTGGTATGTGCCCAATGGGGACGTGCCGATGATGCTGAAGTGGTCAGCGCAGAAAATGCATCCTGAACTGTATGCCGATTACAATTTTGCCGCCGACCTCAAGGCCTACTATCTGCGCTTCTACGACTATGCTCTGACAGATGCAGACGTCGAGTCCATCCTCAACCCCACATTCTGATGCCCCGGCCATCGGTGTCATCCGGTGGCCAAATTTCATTGCCGAGGACGATCATGACTTTTCCTGCTTTCTTTGACGAAGCGCCCGCTGTGCGGTTGCGTGAACCCCTCGCGGCCTTTCTCGGGGCGACCAGTGATGGAACCATTGAGTATCGCTATGCCGATGCGGTCCGGCTGGCGGGACATTCCTGCCCTGCCGTGGCCAGCGCCTGGCTGATGGTCACCAACGGACTGAGCTACCTCTACGATGACGAATTGCCCGAGCGCGGCAACATTGAAGTGGCCATGCGCGATGCGCGCGACTATGCCACCACCGGCGTGCTGGCCTCAATCGCGACGCTGCTCACCGGTGCCGCCGCCGAAACCGGCTTTCAGGGCATCGGTCCGACGCACCGCTTTGCCCGGATGAGCCAGCTCTCCTTTAATGCCGAGATCGATGGCAGGCTGGCTTTGCGGCGGCGTGACACCGGCAAGGGCGTGGTGGTCGACATCAATACCGATTGCGTCCCGCACGATCCGGCCATGGCGAACCTGATGCCCAAAGCCGTTGCCGGTACGGCCACACCGGACGAGCAGGCCCACTTCGCCCGGCTGTGGCAGGAGCGCGTCCAGCGCATATTGATCGAGCATCATGACGATCCCAAGCTGGTCCATCTCTATGACTGGGCCCATTGACGTGGCTGCCGAGCGTCACTGGCCGGCTGGCCTCGCCCCCTATCGGCGCACTCCCGACTTCACCGAAACCACCGTCCCCGCCGGCCTGCTCAAGGCGCATTCAACCAAGACCGGGGTCTGGGCCCAAATCCATGTGCAGCAGGGGCAGTTGCGCTTTCGCGATCTCGAAACCGGAACGGAAAGCGTGCTGCCAGTCGGCGTGCACCAGGTGATTTTTCCGCAGGCTTTGCATGAAGTCGAGCCGGCGGGAGCGGTGCGGTTTTACGTCGAGTTTCACCGCGCCTAGTCCGTCGACGGGCTCACCAGCGCCGGAGCCTTGAAATAGGGCAGGAAGGCGTGGAGCCAGACGCCAAAGGCTGCAGCCCATAACAAGGCGGCCAGTGCGTAGTGCAGGCCGAGAAGGCGCTCGCCTATGCCAAGTTCAGGCAGCGTGCGCACCAGGGCTGCCAGCAGCATCAGCGCCAGTGCCCAATGCCCCTGACGCGGTAGAACCAGGTCGCGGCCGGTGTGGCGCAGCCCGGCAATGATGAAGACCGAGATCACCGCCAATCCCAGCGAACCCATAGAGAGCAGGTGCAGGCCGGTATGGGCGGCGACGGGTGCGCCAAGACCGGCCAGGCCGACCACCAGAAAACCCAGCCCGGCCATCAGATTGGCGCCGGCCAGCCCCAACACTTCGGCCTTGAGCACAGCGCGGCCGATAAACCACTCGGCCAGCCGATCAAAAAACGCGGCGCCGGCCGCCAGCGCCAGGAAAGCTGATGCCAGTGAATTGGGCAGGACCAAGAGGGCGGCCACATAGAGTGCGACGAGACCAGCGGCCAAGTTCTGCCGACCCGGATGTGGCCGATAGGGCGTCGTCTCTCCGCTCGGGTCGAGCGCCAGATTGATCACCACGACATTGATGCGGGCCACCGAGAGCGAAAGGAACACCAGGAAAACCGCAAGCGCGGCCTCGAGCAGGCGCCCTGAAAGTTGGTGGGCGCCGGTTACCCAGGCCAGCCGAATGGCAATCTCAAGGCCCGCAAACAGGCCGCACCAGATCGCAAAGGACAGGTGCTTGGTGCTGCGCCGGTCAAGTAAGGGCTTGCTGATGAACCACGTCAGCAATAGCAGGAAGGCAGCATCCGTCACCCCGGTCAGCCCGGCCAGCAGATCAGCGCCAAAGAGTCCCGCGATGCGCCCGGGCAGCCACAGGCCGAGCAGCCACAACAGATCGCGGTCACGCCGGCGCGGCGTATCGGTCCACTCCGGCATCGTCGTGGTCAGAAACCCCGCCAGCGCCATGCCATAGGTGCCAAAGATCATCTCATGGGCATGCCACTGGCTGACCGGGATGGCATGCGCCAGCGGCAGATCGAGCCCATAGAGCATGGTCCAGATCAGCGGCCAAAGCGCCCCATGGATGGCGGCCGCGGGAAACAGCAGACGGAAGCCCTCGTCGAGCAGGATCGGCGGCAGCGGGGGGTTTCGGCTACTCATGACTGCCGCCTCGGATCAAACAGCTCGGCAAATTCAGGCTCGCGCGACCAGGAATCCACCATATCGAAGATCTCACGATCGCTGCGCCGGCCGCGTTGCCCGGCCACCTGACGGCTGTCAAGCACGCGGCCGTCCTCGCCTGACAGCAGGATCAGCCGGTCCGCGACCCGCACGGCCTCGCTCAAATCGTGGGTGACGAAAATGGCCGAAAAGCTGCGCGTTTCAGCTGCGGCGATCACCAGATCCTGCAGCGCCCGCTTTAGCCCGACATCGACGGCGGTGAAAGGCTCGTCAAACAATACCACATCCGGATCGACAGCCAGCGCCCGGGCCACGGCGGCGCGCTGGCGCATGCCGCCAGACAGTTCGGCGGGATACTTGTCGAAATCTTCCGGCAACAGCCCGACATCGCGGGCCCGGGCCGCGGCCTGCGCGTCCCGCAACGACCGGCTCATGCCCGATGCTGCCAGCCCATAACCGATATTGGCCAAGGTGGTTTGCCAGGGCAGCAGGCGCGGCTCCTGAAACACCACGGCGTGGCGACGATAGGCACGCTCCACACGACCGCGCAGCGGCTCGATCAACCCGGCGGCGATCTGCAGGATTGTGGTCTTGCCGCAGCCCGAGGGGCCCAGCAGAGCCACGACTTCTCCCTCCCCCAGCGTCAGTTGGAAACCCTCGAACACGCTGCGCCCGAGAAACGAGTGGCCCACGCCATGCAGTGCCAGCTTCATCGTTTGACACCCCAGGGCAAGCTGGCGCTGCGCCAACGCTCCACGGCCTCGCGGATGGGGTGGAGGATGCCGAAATCGGAAATCAGCGCAAAAATGACGGTAACGACGATCCACGCCGTTACGGCGGGAATGTCAAATAGGGCGCGCGCCGTGGCCAGTTCCCCGCCGACGCCGCCGGTATTGGACAGCAGCTCCGCCATCACCGTCACCTTCCAGGCCGATCCGATGGTCGTGGTCCAGGCCGCAAACATGTAAGAGAGCAGGTGCGGCAGCGTGACGGTGCGAAAGCGCGTGACCGCAGAGGCGCCAAAGGTCCGCGCCATGGCGTCGAGCGAGCGATCCCTGGTGGCGACGCCCTCCAGCGCGCCCGCAAAGGAGATCGGCACGCCGGCCAGCACCACGGTCATCACCGCCGAGCCATTGCCCGAACCAAACCAGATCAGCGCCAGCACGATCCAGGCGATGGGCGGGACGCCCAGAATCACTGTGACGATGGGCTTGAGGATACGCATGGTGGCAAAGGAGTAGCCGGCCGCTGCCCCCGCAATCGTCCCGATCCCGGCCGCCAGCGCGAAGCCGGTCAGGGCGCGCTCGGCAGTCACCCCCGCTATGGCCGGAAATCCCGGCGACAGCAGGATCTGCTGCACCTTGGCAAAGGTTTCGCCCGGCGCCGGCAGGATGAACGAGCCATAGAGCTCATGGCCGAGCTGCCAGGCTGCAACGAGGCAGAACAGCCCCGCCAGCCCGGCCCAGCCCGACCAGATATAGCGCCCCAGCCAAGCGCCGGCCCGTCCCAGCAGATTCAGCCCGCCCGCCGCCATGGGCATCGGACGCGGTGCATCGGTCCAAGGCCTCGCCGGCGCCGTGCTGTCAGAGAGCATAGAAAGCATCGTCGGGCAGCTTGCCGCCCAGGATTGCCGGATTAACCGCCGCCAGCACCTCGAAGAATTCGACCAGATCGGGCTTGATCAGGCTGGCCCGCCCGGCGGTGAGATTGCTGAAGGGCAGCGCCCGGGCAATCACTGCAGCTGGCAGGCCGAAGGTTTCGGTCACCAGCGAGGCGGCGCCTTCCGGATCAGCCAGCACGGTGTCAACGGCCTTTTCCATGGCTGCCTGCAACACCTCGATACCATCGGGACCGAGACGCTCAACCAGAGCGTCAGTCAATGCCAGTCCGGCCTGCGGAATCACCGCCTTGCCGGTTACTGCCGTCCACGCCTGCGAGATATCGATGACCCGATGCAGTGGCTTGCCGGCTTCGGCAGAACGCGCCAGGGCGGCCGTTGCGGCCGGCTCGGTGGTCAGCACCGCGTCAAGCCGCTCCGCCAGCAGCATCTGCACCGCCTCGGCCGGTGTGGCGGTATATTCCAGCGTCAGATCAGTGCCCGCTATTAGCCCCGCCTTCTCCAGCAGGCGCGCCAGCACGTAGTCGGGCATGTCGTTCTTGAACGGTACCCCGACCCTCCTACCCTTCAGGCCGGCGATGTCGGCAATGGATCCGTCACTGGCCAACACATAGAGCAGCCCATTAGTATTGATGTTGAGCAGCCGCACGCCCAAGCCGCGGTTGTAGAAATTGGCGGCGACATAACTCGGGACCACGCTGGCGGGCATGGAGCCGGAGCTAAGGCCGGCACGCAACTCGTCGGGCGTCTTCCACGCCTGGAACGTCGCGCCGGGGGCAACGCCATCGAGATCGCCACTGGCTATAGCCTGGGCGACGACAATTGAGGGCGTAGCTCCCGGCCCCCAGAACACGAGCGGCTCCTGGGCGCGCAGCAAAGCCGGCGCGAACAGCGCCGAGCCTGTGGCAATGGCGGTTCCGGTAAGGAAGGTACGACGGTTCAACATTTGGATCTCCAGGGCAGGCGTTGTGAAAGGGACGGGTCGACGTATTGCTCTAGTCAGCCGCTATGACGCCGGCGCGCAGCGGCACGATACCAGCGCTGTCCTCGCCGCGGTGGAAGGCGAGACCAAGCCGGAAACTCTGGGCGATGCGTTCCGACCGGTCGATAAACAGCGCCGCCGTGGGAGGCAGGCACAACTCCTCCACCGTCTGCCGGAACAGCGCCAGCCAACGCACAAAGTGCGGATCGCTCAGTTCGGAGTTCGCCATATGTTTGGGCATTGGCCGACCGTCATAGCGGCCCGAGCCGAGCAGCAGCGAAGACCAAAAGTCATACATCTTGCCCAGATGAATTGGCCAACTCGCGGCCGCGATATGGGTGTCGAACACTGGTCCAATCAGTGGATCGACCCGGACCTTGGCATAGAACGCATCGACAATCCGCGCGATGCCGGCTTCATCCAGACCCGGCGGCGCAATCTTGCCCGGCACCGCAGGATGTATAGGCTTGCTGAGATCAGCAGCGGAGACAGCAACCATCGGCTCGCCGGGCGGTATTTGCTGGGGCTGTCCGGTCGGGGTTTCCGAAAAGAACTCGACGTAAAAGCGCACTGAGCCAAGGGGCTCGAGCTCGTGCGCCTGGCGCGGACAGACGATGCCAAACCGCTCGGGAACGAGCAATTTTTCGCTGCCATCTTCGATGAAGCGCAGCGTCAACTGCCCTTCGATGACGGAAATCTTGCCCCAAACGCCGCTGTTGGTCTCATGCATGCTCCGCCATGCCGTGGGGATTGAGTGCGCATCAAAGATCTGCGTCCGCTGGTAGGGCCGCAACGCGGTGGGGAGGGAGGGAGCCATCGGGGCATTCCTTGCAAAGACCGGAGCACCCTAAACGCCAATAGTTGATATTGTAAGTCATGTTTACTTGCGGCAGGGTGTCGCAAGTCGATGCGGTAACCGCACAATTGGTACCGGCTACACAACGAGGATATCCCTGTTGCTCTAGCCACCCTCGCGCCGGTACTACTCGTCCATCTGTCGATGAATGCTGCCATTGTCTTGCTCATAGGCCTCGAGCGTCACCGTCAGCCAGCCTGGACAGACGCATGGGCCGACATCCCCTGCCCGCAGGGCCGCCAGCCATTCGCCACGCGAACAGCGACAATTCGCATCGGCATGCTCGAGGGACCAATTTCCAGCAATTTGGTGTATCGCCGGATTTTGCGCTGATGCCGGCCCCGACTTGCTTTCGCGGCGAAACAGTCCTGTCAAGAACCCTTGCGGGAGTGTCATCGCCGGCACCCCACTGGCGCAAGAAACGGATGGCAGTTCCCCACTAGGCCGTCTGAATGCCCCTGGCATGCCTCATTGCGCTGAAGTGACATCACGTCCTCTTTTCAAGGCACGCAATCCTGATCGTCGCGAGCCAACAAGAGTGTCATTGCATATCCATTTAATATGTCAATGATTGTCATCTTTTCAGCGACCAAAAGCACACCTTCTCATGGTCGACCAGCCCAGGTGTGACCTTGCGTGGCAACAGGAGGGCTGGCAGGATTGGGCACTGCGCTGCTTGTTTTCCTCGCGCCGGGACTGCGCCTGGGCTGATGCGACGCGGTTTCAGCACGGGTAGACCACCCCTTCGAGCAGTTTGCGTGCAGCGCGGATGGTGGCGGCCGCCTTGACGCCGCCGTCTTCGGTCATTTCAAGAAGCACCTCCATGGTCACGGTGGATGCTCGATCTGAAAGCGGCCATCCGCCGGAATGACCGACAAGGGTTGGGCGCAGTCCACCCTTGTGCTTGGCCGGAACAAGCTGAGTGTTTTCGGGTCCGTGCATGTCCAGGAGAAGCCGCAAAACGTGGTACTCCCATGGTGGCCATCGACGGGTCACGCTTGCGCGCGGTGAACACGCACGAGAAGAACTATACCAAGGGCAAGCTGGGGCGACGCAAGGTCCATGTTGAGGAGAGCATCGCGCGCTATCTTGCCGCGCTTGAAGAAGAGACCGGCCCGGCTACGCCCCGGATCGAGCACCTGACCGAGAGACTGGCGTCGCTGCGCGGGCGTCTCGGGGAACTTGAGGAGATTGCCTATGGGTCAATGCCGCAACTGCCGCGTCCTGACTTCAAAAGTCCCCGGAGGCGCATTGAAGGCAGGTCAGGCCGGCCTCGCGCCAGAAGGCGACGACCGAGGAGCGATCGTCCACAACCAGCCAGGGTTCATATCCGTCTCTGCGGATACGCTGCAGCGCCATGGCTTTGGCATCAGGATCAGCCAGCGTGTCTTCGTCGCCTTGGCGCAGGTAAACCGCGTCAAACGGGATTTGAGCCTGATGCAACCACTCTTCCGTACGCTGCTGCCAGCCAACCGGCCGGCCCGAACAGATGACGATCCGCTCGCCCTGAGCCTTGAGGTGCCGCAGCAGCCGGACGATGGGGACGATCGGCAGGGCATCGGCCATGGCGTCGTGAAAGGCGTCCCAGTGTTTTTCAACGCCATGGACCAGATGACCGAGCCGATCAGCATCGAACGTGGCCAGCGTTCCGTCCACGTCGAAAATCACGCAATTCATGAAAATGTTCCTTCCGCAACGAGCGGATGTTCATGCCACTGGCCAGTGGCGTGAGTGTAGAGCAGTGGGGTGGTATTGGGCGCCGACGGACCCGTTGCGTCATACCCCGTAAGGGCACGGGCGGCCCGGATAACGCCGGAATGGGCCACGATGACGGGCAGATTTCCGCCTGCCAGGGTCATGCCTTGGCCAATCGCCGCTGCCATGCGCGTCAGGGTCGCCTGCCAGGCCTCGCCACCTTCAGGCGTAGAGGTCCGTAGCGGCAGGTCTGCAATGGGCCGGCCCTCGTAGATGCCCCAGTCGCGCTCGCGGAGATCGTCCACGACATAGGCGCTCAACGAAGGGAAGGCGAGCAATGCGGTGGCCCGGGCGCGAGCCTGTGGGCTCGTGAACAGCATGATTGGCTGGCCGAAGGACTTGCCCGCCAGCGCTCTTGCGGCCCGGCGCCCACATTCGGTCAGTTGCGCTTCCGTGCGGCCCGCAATGATCCCGTCGCGATTGGCGTCCGTTTCCCCGTGGCGAATAAGCGCAAAGGCGCGCTGGGGCAGGATCACAGCAGGGTTCTCCCGGCGAGCATCGCTGGGAAACCGGCCTGTTCGCCGTAGGCTGCCGGCTCGCGGCAGAAAAGTGGCGCAAAACACTTCGCGCCGAGCCGCGCCAGCATCAGTTTCTGGTCTCTCAGCGGGGGGTGTACGTTCCAGCGCGTGAAGAGGCCGCCTAGAGCAGCCACGTCACGGGCGTGAGCGGTCATATGCCCAGTAAAGAGCACGACGCCGCTTTGCCCAAGAGCGCCGCTGTCGCGCCAAGCCTGGACGGTCTTCCAGGCCATGCCGTCGTCGGCATTGGGCGTGTCACAGATCAGGAAGCGCGCCGATGGGTCGAACGGCTCTTCCAGAAGCGGAACGATCTTGTGCGCGCTTGGCGAAACGCCACCGGATTGCAGTCCGTCCAGCAGTGCAGCGCGGCAGGTGTCGTCCAGGGAAACCGTACCCCGGCTCATCAGGTGCAGCGCCAGTTCACCGGCCCGACCGGAGGGCGGCACTGGAAACAGCACCTGCACGGCCGGATCGAGCCGGTCAAGTGAGGCATCGAGCGCCGCCTTGCGCGCCGATTGCGGCACCGGGTCCAGGTGATAGGACGCGTCGATCAGGGCCGTTCCTGCCGGTGGAGGCATGTCGAAGGCGAACCACTCGGATTCTTCGGACCAGTCGCCCGAATAGAACAATGCTTCACTGCCCAGGGCGAAATGCAGCCACACGCCGCCAAGAGCATGTCCGTTGCGTCCCGTGGTTACGACGACACCATCGATTGTCACCTGTCCCCGCTCCGGGAGGAGGTGCAGATCTGCTCCGTTTGGAAGGACCCGCGCGGTTTGTGCCGTGGTGTGGATCGGAAGCCGGCCTGCAATCACGTGTTCTGCGCCGCCGATATGGTCGATGTGGTCATGGGTGATGAACACGGCATCTGCACCATCGAGCCATTCGACCTTGAAGGGCGATGTCGGCTCGGGGCCGAAGCCCACATCCAGCAGCCAGAGTTGGCGACCGGTCCATAGCCGAATGCAGGCGGGCCCCTTCTCGCCAAGACCGGACAGGACTTCAATCCAGGGTGCGGTGCCGCGTGTTTCCGTGGCCGGGCTCGGCGCCGGTTTATCAAGCATACTCGTCACCCTTGGCCGCCGCCAGGCCGGCGGGGTCGCAGAATGCCCAGGGGCTGTGCAAGGAAAGCCGTAGTTCTTCGCCGATACTGGCTCGCATGGGCGTATGGGCGATCAACGTCGCCCCCTGAGCTTGAAGGGATAGCCGGAAGCGACCGCCCTGGTAAGTGCAGGTGGAGACCCGCGCGGTGATCGGACCATCCGCATCGAGCCGCACCTGTTCGGGGCGAATGCAGATATGGGTGGGGGTCATGCCGTGACCGCGCGCTTCGATCTCCTGACCAAGCGCCTGAACGACCACCGTCCCGGCCGCCGGCGTCCCGGCGCGGTCCACTTTCACCACCGCACCGTCGCCAACGAAGCTGGCGACGAAGCAGTCCTGTGGCTGGTCGTAAAGGGCTTCGGGCGCCGCAAACTGCCGAATGCGGCCCTTTTCCATGACCGCCACGCGGTCGGCCAGGGCAAGTGCCTCGGTCTGGTCGTGAGTGACATAGACCATGGTGGCGCCGGTGCGCCGGTGGAAGGCCGCGAAGGCCTCCTGCATGGCGCCACGCAGGGCAAGATCAAGATTGGCCAGCGGCTCGTCCAGCAACACGGCCTGCGGGTCGGCAACCAGGCACCGAGCCAGTGCAACCCGCTGCCTCTGCCCGCCCGAAAGCTGGGCAGGGGCTCGATCGGCGAAGGTGGAGAGCCCCGTCAGTTCCAGCGCTTCGGCAACCCGGCGCTTGCGCTCGTCTGCGGCAAGGCCCCGCACCTCGAGTGGATAGGCAATGTTGCCCGCCACGCTTTTGTGCGGCCAGAGGGCGTAGGACTGAAAGACGATCCCGATATTGCGCTCTTCGGGCGGCACCAACGTGTTCCGGTCCGCGAGCACCCGCCCGCCAAGGGTCACACGGCCCCTGTCCGGGGATTCGAAGCCGGCAGTCAGACGCAACAAGGTCGTCTTGCCGCATCCAGACGGACCGAGCAGTGCCACAAACTCGCCTCTGGCGATTTCTGCGTCGATGCCGTCCAGGGCCGGAGTGCCGTCGTAGAGCTTGGAAACACTTGAGAAGGTCAACCCTGCCACGGCACGGTTCCTTTCGGTAAGCGGGAGGCAGAGAGCTGGACGATGGCCATCAGGGCGATCACCACCGCGACGATGGATGTAGCGAGGGCCGAAGCCATCACCGTGTCGCCGCTGTCCTCAAGGTTGAAGATGACCACGCCCAGGGTTTCCGTGCCGCCGGTCCAGAGTAGCGCCGAGACGGTCAGCTCGTTCACGGCGGTCAGGAAGACCAGGATGGCGCCTGCTGCCGCTGCCGGTGCCGAGAGAGGCAACACGATGTCGAAGAGACGGCGGCCCAATCGCGCGCCGGAGCTGGCGGCAGCCTCCTCCATCGCCGGATCGAGTTGGCCAATCGCTGCCTGGACCGGTCGAAGCATGACGACCAGGAAGCGGGAAAGGTAAGCGAGCAGGATGATGGTCAGCGTGCCATAAAGGGTGATGCCGAACGGCAGGCGCATGAAGGCGAGGATGCAGGAGATCGCCAGCACCACGCCGGGCAATGCATAGGGCAGGTCCACCAGCGCATCGATAGCGCGGGTCAGCCTTGTGGGGCGGCGGTTCATGAGCCAGGCCAGGGGAACGCTGACCGCCATCAGGATCACTGCGGCGGAGGTGGCGAGCAGCAGCGAATTGGCGTAGGCGCGGCGCGTGACGGGCTGGTTAAACAGCACTTCGACCCAAGCCTTCAAGGTTGCGGTGTCTGGAGTCAGCGGTACACCGTAAGCAGGAATCAGCGACGTCGATACAAGGGCCAGCAGCGGCACCACCAGGGTCAGGAAAATGAAACTCCAGAGGATGATCTCGACCAGTGGCCGTTTGCGTCCGAGCGAGAGAACCAGCGGCTGGGACGCCAGCCCGACTAGGCCATAGGCGCGACGTCTCAGGAACAGACGACCGGCAAGGACACCCGCAATGGCGACCACCCCGATCAAGAGCGCCAGCACGGCGACTTCCGCCAGCACGGATTGTCCCATGCCGACCAAGCGCTGATAGATCAATGTAGGCAATGTGGAATAGCGGGCTGGAATGCCGAGCATGGCCGGAATGCCAAAATTGCCCAGAGCGGTGACAAAGGTCATGGCCGCGCCCGCGGCAAGGCTCGGGAGACTGAGCGGCAGCACGATCTGCGCCCAGACACGCCAGCTTCGTGCGCCGGAAATGCGCGCGGCTTCCACCAGATCTCCGGGGATCATCCGCAGGCCGGCGCGCAGGATGAGGAAGATGATCGAGGCATGCTGGATGCCTAGAAGCAGCGAGATGCCCCAGGCTGAGTGAAGGGGCTGAGGGCTGCCCAGTGGCGGGGCAATTCCCAAGGTCTTGAGCAGCACCGAGGAGGGGCCGGTGGCCTGCATCCAGGCCAGCGCGGTGATCTGCGGCGGGATCATCATCGGGATCATGAGGCAGAAGACGAGCGCCGCCTTGGCGCGGATGTCGGTGAGCGCCACCATGAAAGCAAAGGCCGATGCGATGATGATCGACAACAGCGTGCCGGCACCAGCCGTAATCAGCGAGTGCTGCAACGCGGTCAGCGTGTTGGGGCGCCCAAGGACCTCGGTGGCATGGACAAGCGTCAGCTCGCTGCCGATGCCAAAACCCTCGCCCAGTAGGCGCAGCATAGGGCCCAGGGCGATCAGTGCGACCGGCAGCAGCAATAGGGAGATCAGCCGGTCCGGAGACCGGCTGATCTTATTTGCGGACGCGGCGATCATTGCACGCCAAAGATTTCCGAGAAGCGGGCCTTGTTCGCTTCGGTATCGGCGAGCGCCTTGGCGGCGTCGAATGCCATCAGCTTGAGGCTGTCGCGGGCGGGGAAGCCTTCGGGGCTTTCCATGCCGTTGCGGGCGGGAATGTAACCCATGTCGACGACCAGCTGCTGGCCTTCTTCGGACAGGACGAAGTCGACGAATTTCTGGGCCGCTTCCTTATTGGCGGCGCCTTCCATGATCGCCACCGGCTCGGTTACATAGGTGAGGCCTTCGGAGGGGAAGACGAAGTCGACGGGCGAACCTTCGGCCTTGGCCCGCAGGGCCATGTAGTCAACCAGAACGCCATAGGGCTTCTCACCCGCGGCAACGGCTGTGAACACGCCGCCATTACCACCCTGGGCGACGGTCTCGTTGGCGGCCAGTGCCTCGTAGTGCTCCCAGCCCAGCGCCGGATTATTGGTGAGGGCGGCGAGATGGATAAGGGCGGCGCCAGAATAGAGCGGCGAGGGCGAAGCGATCAAACCCTTGTATTCGGGCTTTTCGAGATCACCCCAGGAGGTCGGCACATCGGATGCTCCAGTGTTGTAGACGATGCCGGTGGTGATCAGCTTGGTGGAGTAGTAGTAGCCATCGGCGCTGTAGAGAGCCGGGTCATAGCTCTCGGCCTCGGGTGAAACATATGAGGCGAGCTTGCCTTCCTGCGCCATGCCCTCGAGCGTCACCGTGTCGGCAATCAGCAGCACGTCCGGCTGGGCGACGCCGGCGTCCATTTCGGCTGCCATGCGGGTCATCAACTGGGTGGTGCCATCGCGCACCCACTCCACGGTGATATTTGGGTTTTCCGCCCGGAACGCATCAACCGTCTTCTGGGCATCTTCGTTGGGCTGCGAAGTGTAGAGCCTAAGCGTTTCGGCCGAAGCAACGGCTGGCAACGAGAGCGAAAGCATCAGCGCAAGGGCAAGGCGGGACATCGTCATCTCCGAGAGAATTGTTTTCGAACGAAAGCTTCGCGCTGTCGTCGGTTGTGTCTCTACCTGCGGCTCATGACGATGAGGTGACGATTGCCTTGATCGGCAGAATTTATAGGCTTGGATGTTTCAAGGTGGCTGACTATGCTGACGGCTTTCAGAGCTTCGAACGAAAATGAAAAACTCGGATATCGCTCGCCGTCATGATCGCATTCTAAGCCTATTGGCCAGCCATGAATCGCTTTCGGCCTTAGCGCTGGCCGATCTATTGTCCGTTTCGGTGCAGACGATCCGCAGCGACCTGCGCATGCTGGACGAAGAAGGAGCGGTCAGGCGCCGCCACGGCGCCGCGCATCTGCTGACGCCTCGCGACAATATCGGCTATGAGCCTCGGCTGGAGGTGTCGCGAGATGAAAAGTCGAGAATCGGTGACGCGGTTGCCAACACTATTGCGCCGGGTGCGACCATCGCCCTGGGTACCGGCACGACGGTTGAGGCTTGCGCGCGGGCCCTGGCACACCACGAGGGTTTGACGGTATTCACCAACAGCATTCACGCGGTTCTTGCGCTGCATCTGGCGCCGAAGGTTTCCGTGTCGTTAGCCGGTGGAAATGTGCGGCTGCGGGATCTGGACTTCATCGGCTTAGAGAGCGTGGATTTCTTCGCTGGCCTGCGTCTCGACTACGCGGTCTTCAGCGTCGGAGGGCTCTCGCCTGCGGGAGACATGCTGGACTTCAACATGGCGGAAGTCCGCGCCAGACGCGCCATTTTCGACTGCGCGCGTCATCGCATCCTGGTTGTGGATCAATCCAAGATCGGGCGCCCTGCACCGCACGCATATGGCAAGCTCTGGGAGGCAGAAACCATCGTGTGCGGTCGTGAGCTTGCGGGAAACTTGCAAGATGAAATGAGGCTTGCTGGCCACACGACGATCAAAGTCTAAGGACGGCACCAGCCCTTATTGCTATTTGAAGATGGGTGCTAGTGCATCATCGCCCTGATTGGCGAGGCCATAATTACCAGAGCCGCTTCCGACCCATGCACGAACAGGAACGCGGCAGATGGACCAGCTTTTCGCCCAAACCTTGCACTTTGCCACGCGGACCATTGAGGTCGTCGGCGTTCTCGTAATCGTGGTCGGCATCGTGCGCGCGGGTTTCAACTATGTTCGTCACCCCTCGGCCAGAGATGCCTACCGCCAAGTTCGCTGCACACTCAGGCGCACCATCCTCCTCGGTCCTGAGCTCTCAGTGGCTACCGACATTGTCAACACGGTCACTATGGAGCCGTCTTGGGACAGCGCATTGGTGCTCGGCGGAGTCGTCTTGATCCGCACCTTCGACAAGCTCTCCGATGTGAGCCGCGGTGACCGGGAAAACCCGGCGGAAGCCTTGCTGCCGTTTTTGGAGCCGGCGACGGCTGGACGGGTGCGTGAGCATTTCATGCAGGTCGATCTCGACCTGCGGTTCGTCAATTGGGTGCTGCGCGGCAACCATCTCGACAAGGTGCCCAGGACCGTCCGCGACCGCTGCAAGGTCATTCAGATCCCGCCGCTGACGTCCAAGGATCTGGCCGCTGTGGCAGCCGCATGGTTGGGCCGGACATCATCCTGATGCCGGAGGGGAAGCGTCATGCCGAAGGTCAGCAGGCCTATGCTGCGGCCCTGGCAGAAAAGCTCCAGGCCAAAGCGCCCGGCCTCCCTGAGAAGATCCCCAGCACAGTCGCTTCCGACGCCGATCTCCACCTTGTGTCTGCAGAGTGGAGTGCATTGGCCAAATTGGTCGGGGCACGGGACCTGCAGCAGTCCATCCAGGATGAGCTGCCGCGGCTGCTGCTCTGGCTGCAGGCCATTGAGCGGCTGAACAACGCCACGGGACAGGACAAGGAAGTGACTGCCAAGGTGGTGGCGGCTTGTGCCGCGGCAGTTCTCACCTTCCGCACGGGAAAGCACTGTGCACCGGCCGCGGGGTTCAACGCCGATCGGCAGAGGGGTTACGACCTTGAGGCCAGCAAGTCTAGGACTTGAGCGACTGCCAATGCCGTCTGCGGGGTCAAATTTGGATCAGTATTCACATCATTGGGGTTCATCCCGGCTGCCGATGCCGGCCCAGTGCCGGATGGAGGCTCGCTCCCGAAATGCGAGTGACGGACGCTGCAGCCCGTGGGATTTAGGCCTCCGACTGGCCCGAGCAGGGGCCGAAATGCCTGGATTTACAAAGGAGGTGAATCCGCGCCCAGCGGTTTTTTTCTCTCGTTCTCGTCATCGGTGAAGAGCCTGGACCGGGTGAGGAAACGGCGCTCGGTGCCATTGTCGAGGCTAAACATTCCCCCGCGTCCCGGGATGGCGTCGATGATGAGTTGGGTATGCTGCCAATATTGGAATTGGCTTGGCGACATATAGAACGGCGCCCCACCGATCTCGCCCATCCTGACGTCCCGGTCGCCAAGGATGAAGTCGCCATCGGGGTAGCACATGGGCGACGAACCATCGCAGCACCCTCCCGACTGGTGAAACATCACCTTGCCATGGCGTTTTTCGATTTGGACGATCAGCTCAAGGGCGGCAGGGGTTGCCACCACGCGATCCACGTAGTCGGTCATGACCTTCTCCCAAAAGCGTCGCTCCGGTGGCCGCTCGCCTTGGGGGAGAGTTAGGGGTGGAGGTCAAGCCGCCCACCGGAATGAACTGGTGCGGCGAGGGCGACCAGCGGCGGCCCTCGCCTGACATCGACCGCCAAACCTAGAAAAAGCCCAGCTTCTTGGGCGAGTAGCTCACCAGCATGTTCTTGGTCTGCTGGTAATGGTCGAGCATCATCAGATGGTTCTCGCGGCCGATGCCGGATTGTTTGTAACCCCCGAAGGCCGCATGGGCCGGATAGGCATGGTAGCAATTGGTCCAGACGCGGCCGGCCTGGATGCCGCGGCCAAACCGATAGGCCCGATTGGCATCCCGGGTCCACACACCTGCTCCAAGGCCGTAGAGCGTGTCATTGGCAATTTCGAGGGCTTCGGCATCGTCCTTGAAGGTGGTCACCGAAACGACCGGCCCGAAGATCTCCTCCTGGAAAATGCGCATCTTATTATGGCCTTCAAAGACCGTTGGCTTGACGTAGTAGCCGCCCGCCAATTCGCCTTCGAGATTGTTGCGCTCGCCGCCGGTCAGGACCTTGGCGCCTTCCTGTTTGCCAATGTCGAAATAGCTTAGGATCTTTTCGAGCTGCTCACTCGACGCCTGCGCGCCGATCATGGTGCTCATCTCGAAGGGTGAGCCCTGTTTGATCGCTTCCACCCGCTTGATTGCTCGCTCCATGAACCGGTCATAGACCGACTCCTGGATCAGCGCGCGACTGGGGCAGGTACAGACCTCGCCCTGGTTGAGTGCAAACATGGCGAAGCCTTCAAGCGCTTTGTCGAAGAAGTCATCATCCTCGGCTAGCACGTCGGCAAAGAAGATATTGGGTGACTTGCCGCCCAGTTCCAGCGTCACCGGGATCAGGTTCTGGCTGGCATATTGCATGATCAGCCGCCCTGTCGTCGTCTCGCCGGTAAAGGCGATCTTGGCGATACGGTTGGAGCTGGCCAGCGGCTTGCCCGCTTCGAGCCCGAAGCCATTGACGATATTCAGGACGCCCGGCGGCAGGATGTCCTCGATCAACTCCATCAGGAATAGGATCGAGGCCGGCGTCTGCTCGGCTGGCTTCAGGACCACCGCATTGCCGGCAGCCAGCGCGGGCGCCAGCTTCCACACCGCCATCAGGATCGGGAAATTCCATGGGATGATCTGCCCGACCACGCCGAGCGGTTCGTGGAAATGGTAGGCGACCGTGTCGTTATCGATCTCGGAAATGCCGCCTTCCTGGGCCCGGATCGCCCCGGCGAAATAGCGGAAGTGATCGATCGCCAGGGGAATGTCGGCCGCAGTCGTCTCGCGGATCGGCTTGCCATTGTCCCAGGTTTCGGCCAGCGCGATTTCGTCCAGATGCTCCTCCATCCGGTCGGCGATCTTGTTGAGCATGACGGCACGCTGCGCCACCGAGGTCTTGCCCCAAGCCGGCGCCGCCTTGTGCGCCGCGTCTAACGCTTTCTCCATATCCGCGGCCTTTGAGCGCGCTACTTCGCAGATTACCTGACCGGTAACGGGCGAAGTATTTTCGAAGGTCTCGCCATCCAAGGCGTCCAACCATTGTCCGCCGATGTAATTGCCGTATTTGGGCTTGAACGGAGATTTGGTCCGCTGGCCCAGGAATTCCGGTTTGTTCATGGCATCCTCCCTTGTTTTTGTATGCCCGACATCTTGCAATTGCCATGCCAGCACCGGCTAAGCAGTTGATAAGAAGGCCGAACTATTCGTGACATGCAATGTGCTGGACGCATCGGGAGTTCGGATGCAACACTTTGCCACAACCAGAAGGGATGGCCGGTGCAACACCTGTTGCAAACCGCCACAACTGGGAGGAAACGAGCATGAACCTTGCGTCCAACGCGGCAATGTCTGTAGCGCGCGAAAAATTCTTCTCTGGCCATGCGTTACCCGAGGGGCTCGTCCCGGCGCCTATCCTGCGCTCGTGGCAGCGCTGCGCCGAACGGGGGCTCGATGCCGGCAGTACCATCCGCGCCGAGGCCATGAGCGCCTCCGAATTGCGCGTTCTGCACGAGCAGAACGAAACGCTTCGCCTACTCTCCCGATCCGAGCTGGTCTCCCTCCGCACCGAGGCCAGGCTGACCGACAGCGTCGTCATTCTTACCGACGCCAAGGGCCTCGTGCTGGATACCGCCGGCAGCCCCGAATTTGTCGGTCAGGCCGCCGCGGTTTCGCTCCGGCCCGGCGTCGCCTGGTCCGAAATGTCTACCGGGACCAATGCCATCGGCACTGCGCTTGCGGAGCGTCGCGCAATCGAGGTTCATGGCGCCGAGCACTTCTTCGAGCCGCACCGCATTCTGCATTGTACCGCCTCCCCCATCTTCGACCCCTATGGCAAACTTGCCGGTGTGCTCGATATGTCGGGCCACGCCTCGGCCGAGCACACCCACGCCATGGGTCTGGTTCGGCTCGCTGTGGAGCAGATCGAGCACCGCTTCTTCAATCGCCGCTTCGACGAGATGACAGTCGTCCGCTTTCATCGATCCGCCGACCTGCTGGGCACAGCTCGCGAGGGCATTCTCGTCTTCGACGGCCACAGGCTCATCGCCGGCAACCGCCGCGCCCTTCACCTCGTTGGGCTCGACCGCAAGGCATTGCGGCAATCCAGCCGTGAGGAAATCTTCGAAGGCGCCGGCCTGGTCATCGATCACGGCGAACTGCGCGCCCGCAATGGCGAACGCTATTTCGCCGCGGTGTCGCAACCCCGCTCCACACCCTTGCACATTGCGGGCACCCTGCCCCGTGTTACAAAGCCGAAGCGTAACGCGCCCTTCCTCACCCAACAGACGCGCACCGATCTCGCCAAGGCGATCCGCCTCGTCAATGCCCAAATCCCATTGCTGATCGCCGGAGAAACCGGCGCTGGCAAAGAAGTATTCGCCCGTCACCTGCACGCCCAAACCATCCGCGCCGGCAAGCCCTTCATCGCCATCAACTGCGCTGCCCTCCCCGAATCCCTGATCGAGGCCGAGCTGTTCGGCTACGAATCCGGCGCCTTCACCGGCGCGAAGAAATCCGGTGCAAAAGGTCTCGTACAGCAAGCCGAAGGCGGCATTCTATTTCTCGACGAGATCGGGGACATGCCGCTGCTGCTGCAATCCCGCCTGCTCCGTGTGCTGCAGGACAAGGAAGTCGCGCCACTCGGCGGGGGTAAGCCGCAAATGGCCGATTTCGTGCCCATCTGCGCCACCAACCGCAATCTGAACGCCATGGTCGATGCTGGCACTTTCCGCGCCGATCTCTATTTCCGCATTGCCCAATATACCATCGCCCTGCCATCTCTGGCAGATATGCCCGACCGGCGTGATCTGGTCGAGACGCTATGGTCCCAATTTGCTGAACAGCATAGACCGCTGACCCCAGAGGTGCGCGACCAGTTAGCGGACCATCATTGGCCAGGAAATTTCCGAGAGCTGGTCGGCTGCCTGCGGTCCATCGCGGCGCTGCATGATCCGGACGAGCCGGTTTTGGCCTCGGCTCTTCCGCGTTCCGGCCATCCGGTTGATGCGCCTGCATCTGCGATCAATGGCGACCTAGGGTCGCTGACGGACATGGCGATGCGGAGGGCCGTCGAGCAACATAGAGGAAACCTGTCCGCCGCAGCTCGTGCCCTGGGCGTTGACCGCTCCACTCTTTATCGCCGCTTCGTTTGGAGGGACGGTCGACCCTAGCAAAACGGATCGGCTCTCAAAGTGCTCGCTAACTGAGGCCGCTTCTGGCTGGGATAGAACGTGACCTCTAGGGGGACATGGCGACCTTGGTAAGTCTCGCCGCGGGCCATGATCGCCCAGACCACGCGAGCCATTTTGTTGGCCATGGCTACACTGGCCACGCACGCCGGCTTTCTGGCAATCAACGCCAAGAGGTGAGGGTCTGCCGCCTCGGGCTTGTGCCTGGCTCGGCGGATCAGTGAGGTTGCACCTATCACCAGGAGCTTTCTCAGAAAGTCATGTTTTGGTGCGACAGGACGACGCCGGGCCCAGGGCGGACGCAGCGTCCCTCCAGGAACCGCTCCCGAACTGTCTTGACGCCCCTACGGGCCATTCCCTGCCAATGGGCAGAGCGGCCGCTGCAGTTGAGCCCGAAAACCGGGCGGACAAACTGCCGGGAGAATCATCTGCAGACGCTCCCGTCCCGCAGCAGACAAAGTCCCTCGATCATTCTGCGGCGCCGAGAGGTTGAATTTTTATTGTTACGCGCGATCTTGGTTTGGGTCCGATGGGCGCCCGCGCCATTTTCAGGAATTCCATGCGCCTTACACAATTCACTGACTATGCACTACGACTGCTCATCTATGCGGCGGCATACTCTGATCGTCTGGTCACAATCGAGGAGACGGCCGCGGTCTATGGGATCTCGCGGAACCACCTGATGAAGGTTGCCAACCTGCTTACCCGACATGACTTCTTGAGGGCGGTCAGGGGCCGCACCGGAGGGTTTATGCTGGCCCGAGCGCCAGAATCCATCGGCTTGGGCCATGTAGTTCGCTCAACCGAACCAGACTTTTCCATAGTGGAATGCTTCCGGGACACCTATCAGTGTAGCCTCACACCAAGCTGCCGGCTCAAGGGAATTCTCGGCACGGCGCTGGCAGCTTTCCTCAACGAGATGGACCGGCACACACTCGCCGATCTCGTGCTAGACCCGGCCCAGTTCGGCATTGAACGCCCCGCAGCCTGACCAAACATACCGCGCGTTGAGGTGCGACTCGCCAACCGCTGCTGGCCCAGGAGACCCACATTGTTAACGACCGTGTCGACTGCGAAGTCGAGGTGCCGGTGTCCCCGAAGCGCATCGCCACTGTGCCGCTCCCCCACGATAATCAAACTACGCGGGCGGTCTTCTTAACTGAAGGCGCGTCGCCGGTTGGAAGGCGGCATAGCGGCGATAGCGTTTACTGAACTCTCGCACAAATGCGTAGATGTTGGAGGCCCGGAACTGGACCGAAGAGGCAGAGGGCGGACATGACAATGTCACCCGCTCCAGAGACCCTGAATAGAGGAACAAGGACTGGGAGCCTCGATATCCCGGTCATCAATGACCTCGCGGTCACATCAGGCGTCACCAACCAACAAATCCGCTGCAGTCAGCCACCAATTTTGGCGCCAGCTTGCCGCTCCGATCCCGTCAGCTGTTGGGTCGATATGCGGCCACAACGAGCGGATCCACGTCTATCCGCCCCGCGCCGATCAGGTCGAGACAATAGGGAACGGCGGGGAATACGGTCTGCAGACACAGATTGATGGCACCGGGACTACCCGGAAGGTTGATGATCAACGTCTTGCCTCGGACATAGGCCGACTGCCGAGACAGTATGGCAGTGGGCACCTGCTGGAAGCTGACGCGCCGCATCAATTCGCCGAACCCGGGCAGTTCCTTGCTTGATACCGCCTGCATGACCTCGGGCGTCAGATCGCGCGGACTGGGCCCGGTGCCACCCGTGGTCAATATCAGGTCAACCTGCAACTCGTCACAGAGCCGGACCACGCAGTCCCGCACCGACTCCAGCCCGTCCGGCACCGTCTCGCGCACCACATCATAGGGCGAGGAAATCGCCGTTTTCAGCCAAAGCGCGATGGCCGGGCCGCTTTTGTCCGCGTATTCACCCCGACTGGCCCGGTCGGAAATCGTCACAACGCCAATCTGCATCTTGCTATCCACCCAATGCTGACATGGTGCGGGTGACCCCGGAAACACTGGTGTCGGCAATGGCGAAGCTGTGCCGCTCCGGCTTCGCCGCCACCGCCTGGCGGATCAATCCCTCGACCTCGATATTGCTTTCCGAGCCGCGCAGGGCCGCGCGCAGATCAACAGAGCCCTCCTGCCCCATGCAGGTAAACAGCTGGCCGGCACTACTGACCCGCGCCCGATTGCAGCTGTGGCAGAAATTGCACGACATTGGCGTGATCAACCCCAACCGACCGCCGGTCTCGGCCACCCGCAGATAGCGGGCCGGCCCACCGGTCGCATCGGCCAGTGGCGACAATGTCCAGCGCGTTTCGAGGTCCTGGCGCAATTGTCCCAGCGGCAGATATGTGTTGGCCCGATCGAAGCCTGCCAGGCCAAGCGGCATTTCCTCGATCAGCGTCAAGTCCATGTGCCGGCCATGGGCAAAGCGGATCAGGGCATCAACTTCACGCTCAAAACTGCCGCGCATGGCAACAGCATTGAGTTTGACATGCAGGCCCGCGGCCAATGCCGCCTCGATCCCCGCCAACACCCGTTCGATCTGCCCGCCCCGGGTAATCTGCCGATAGCGCCCGGCATCCAGCGTGTCGAGCGAGACATTGACCCGCCTGACGCCAGCAGATGCCAGCATGGTGGCATGCTGGGCCAACTGGGTGCCATTGGTGGTCAACACCACTTCATCCAGATCGTCATTGCCGAGATGGCGGGACAGCGCATTGAACAAATGCCCGATGCCCTTGCGTACCAGCGGCTCGCCGCCGGTAATCCGGATCTTGCGCACGCCGAGGCCGATAAAGACCGTGCTGAGCCGGTAAAGCTCCTCCAGCGACAGCAGCTCACGACGGGGCAGAAAGGTCATGTCCTCGGACATGCAATAGGTGCAGCGTAGATCGCACCGGTCGGTCACCGACAGGCGCAGATAGGTGACCTGCCGGCCAAAACGATCAACCAGCGGCCCAGCTCCCTCATAGGTCATGCGCTATGCCTTTACTGAACCAGCGGCCCGTCGGCAGCATTCATGTTGATCCCGGTGATGTCAGCCTTGCTGGCAAGAATGCTGACATATTGCGCCACGGCCCGGCTCCAGCTCGATGCTTCCAGCCAGGCAGCAATCCGGGGCTCGACCATGCCGAACGGCAATTGCTTGCCTTCAACGATGCGCTCGAGACGGATGATATGATAGCCAAACTGGCTGGCGACCGGGGTGGGGGCCAGTTGCCCGGGCTCAAGGGTGAACAGGGCAGCCTCGAATTCGGGCACGGTTGATCCCTTGGTCAACTGGCCCAGACTGCCCCCCTGCCCCTTTGACGGACAGGCGGAAAATTCAAGGGCCAGTTCGGCAAAGCGCCCTGGCGCCTCGGCCAAAATGCCCAGCACGGCTTCGGCCTGGCTCTTGGCCTGTTGCCGCTTTTCGGGCGCAGACTCGGGCGCCGCAAACAGGATGTGGCGGGCTTCATAGAGCGTTTCCGAGCAGAATTTGCGGGGGTTGGCGTCGTAAAACCGACGACACGCTTCGGTATCGGCACTCGGGGTATGGACCTCTGCATCGAGCAGGCCGCGGATGGCCGCCTCTTCATCGGTTTCGCGCTTGCCGATCGCAACGCTTTCGGGCGTCACCACAATGCCTTTTGCAGCCGCTTCGTTCACCAGCAGCGCCCGCACTACAAGGGCCCGCGCAGCGGCATCGAACGCGGCCGCAGGCGATGATGCGGGATGATGCTGGGCCTCGTCACGGATGGCGTCTTCGGTGATTTCAACGCCGCCAACCCAGATCTTCGCATGTGGCTTGGCGGCAGGCCGAGGCGGCACTTTCACCTTTCCGGTGGGCACGACGGTGTTTGTCAGATCAAAAAGTGTTGTCATGAGTGCTACTCCGCCGGATTGCGACGTTTGGTGCGGACGATCTGATAGCCTGGCCGCCAGAAATAGCGGATCGGGACACTCAGCATGTGCACAAGCCGGGTGAAGGGGAAGAGAACAAAGATCGTCAGACCCAGCGTGATGTGTGCCTTGAAAATCAGGTTGGCATCAGCGACGTAGCTTGCGGCGTCCGGATTGAAGGTGAAAATGCCCTGCGCCCAGGACATGAACTTGACCATTTCGTACCCGTCCAGATGCTGCAGGGATATCGAGATGGTACCAAGCCCAAGCGCCAGCTGAACCCACAGGATGACGATGATCATGTTGTCGGCAAAGCTGGACGAGGCGCGGATGCGGGCGTCAAAGAACCGGCGATGGATCAGCAATGTCGCTCCGACAATGCCGGCGATCCCGGCGACGCCGCCAAGAATGATCGCCACCATCTGCTTGGCGCCATGGCTGACCCCCAGCAGGTCCCAGACCCAGATCGGCGTCAGCAGACCCACCACATGGCCACCGAAGATAGCCAGCACGCCGAGATGAAACAGCAGGGAGCCGGCAACCAGTTGCTTGCGCCGCAACAGCTGGCTTGAGCCGGAGCGCCAGGTATAGGGTTCGCGATCATAGCGGATCACCGAGCCCAGCACCAAGACCGTCAGGGCGATGTAGGGATAGATGCCGAAAACAAAGCCATTGAGAAATTCGGTCATGTTACTGTTCTCCCCTGGTCTCGGGTTGCTCCGGCGGGCGTTGGGCGGCGCGCAACTGGGTGCGCAGGCGGTCCGGCCCGCAGGCGGCCCCCTTGCCGGCCATGAAGGTCACGGCTTCCTCTTCCCAGATGTCATCCAGCGCCTGCAGATCGTGCGGATCGTCTTCGGGCTGTTGCCGCAGTTCGGCGACGATGGCCGCATCTGCCTTGCCGCCCGCGATCGCCTCCAGCACCAGCATGGCATTGGCATAGATCGAGCCGCGCGCTTGTAGCCGCTCCCGCAGAATGGTGTAGATGTGCAGCGTCTGGCCGAGCAGATTGTGGGTCTCCTCGGCCGACTGGGTCGAGAGATATTCAAGAAACAGCGGCAGGTAATCGGGCAGTTCACGGGCGTCGATTTCAAAGCCCTGCGCTTCATACATCGCCGCCAGATCAACCATGGCCTGGCCGCGATCGCGGCTTTCACCATGCACATGCTCAAACAGATGCAGCGACAAGGTCCGCGTCCGGTCAAACAGGAGCACGTAGCGCTCCTCGGCATCATAAAGATCGCGGCCGCAAATATCGTCGATCAGCGCGCCCAGCCAGAGCCGGCTGCGTGCATCAATGCTCGTATCAGCAGCCAGGGCTGCATGCAGTTCCTCGCCGGCTGCCAGCAAATCCTTGCTGGGATAGGACAACAGGACCGAGAGTAGCTTGAGTGCATTGGTCATTTGCCCAGATCTCCGTTGATGAAGGCTGTTGGCGTCTGCACCGTGCGCGGCCGCTTGGCGCCGAAGAGATCGGCGTCCGATGTACCGCCCGAGCAGCCATTGCCGAACGAGAAACCGCAGGAGCCGCGCAGGTCATAGGCATCCTCGCCAATCTCGCGATGGCTGGTGGGGATGACGAAGCGGTCTTCGTAATCGGCGATGGCCATATAGCGATACATCTCGTCGATTATCGCACTGGTCAGCCCGACCCTTTCGGCGATGTTCTCGTCGATCACGCCATCCACGGTTTTCGAGCGCATATAGGCGCGCATGGCGAGCATGCGTTCGAGCGCCGTGATCACCGGCGCGTCATTGCCCGCTGTCAGCAGGTTGGAGAGATAGCGGACAGGAATGCGCATGGATTTGACGTCGGGCAGGCCACCATCCCAGCCGATCTTGCCGGCTTCGGCAGCGGACTGCAGCGGCGAGAGCGGCGGCACATACCAGACCATCGGCAAGGTGCGGTATTCAGGATGCAGCGGGAAAGCCACCTTCCATTCCATGGCCATCTTGTAGACTGGCGACTGCCTTGCCGCCTTCAGCCAATCCTCGGGGATGCCCTGCTTGCGCGCTTCGGCAATGATTTCAGGATCATTGGGGTCCAGGAACACCGAGAGCTGGGCGTCGTACAGGTCCTTTTCGTCGGGTGTCGATGCGGCCTCCTCAATGCGATCTGCATCATAGAGCAACACGCCAAGATAGCGGATGCGGCCGACACAGGTCTCCGAACACACGGTCGGCAAACCGGCCTCGATGCGCGGATAGCAGAAGGTGCATTTCTCGGATTTTCCGGACGACCAGTTGTAGTAGATCTTCTTGTAGGGGCAGCCGGAGACGCACATGCGCCAACCGCGACACTTCTCCTGGTCGATGAGAACGATGCCATCATCCTCACGCTTGTAGATGGCCCCGGAAGGACAGGCGGCAACGCAGGTTGGATT
>NZ_JAUYGL010000135.1 GCF_030689745.1 Devosia sp. | reverse complement strand
CTGAACGGCGCGTCAATCTTCACGCTGGTTCAGCAGCACACCGATCACGAGTTCACGCCCGGCTCGGTTGATCCCGATGCCGCGGTCTCTTCTCTCGACAAGACCATACGCAATCAGCCGCTCGGCCAAGGATGGTTCCAGCGTAGGGTAGGGACCGCGATTCAGCCGCTTGAGCGCGGTCCGTTCGTTCTCGTCCAGGTCGCTCCAGGTCACGGTCAATGCTTTGTCTCCGCTCTCGATGATGAAGGAAAAACTGTACGATGAACGAGGATCAACGCCATTTCAAACCAAATTCCTTACACCGTACTTGCAATAAATTTCGTTTGGCTTTGAGCCGGCCAGCAGCCAGTTTCCTGAAGGCATGGGGAGCGTTGGCTGAACCCGTCCCGGCGCAGAAAAACGTGCCACTCCGCCCCGGCATTGCGATCTAGTTTGACTCAATAGCCGGCCAAAACCGTCAGTGTACACCCTGACAAGCTGGCAGAACATTCCTCGCCACCCCGGACAAGGGGACTGACAAAATCAAAGGCGAGAAGCGTACGACCCAACGATGGATTGTCGAATGATCTACCCTGATGCCTCGTTCTGACATCATTTCCTTCAAGTCGCGAAGGCTCAGGCCGTAAGCCAGATACCAGCGAACGCAGACCACGATGATCGACTGGTCGTAATGGTGGTCTTTGAACATGGTCATCTCCCAAAACATCGAGAGGTGATTACGGGTTGCCGGTTAGCGAAGAGTTTGCAACAGAACCTCGACCATAGCTTCCCGGCTCATTCCGGAAAAGGGAGGCAGGTCGGCCAGAAGCGAAGCATCAAGACGGCTCAATCATTTTCTCCAGTTTGCGACAATGCAAAGATCCGGTCGGCCAAACTGTTAGGGATTCGGGGGCGCCAAGGCAACCCGAACGGGGCGTCATCCCAGATCAACCGACATGGATCCCATCATGGCAATTCCTCGTACCCGACCTTACGCCGGACCGGCCATCCTGAGCTACGGCTTTCGCCCGTTCTTTCTCTTCGGCGCATTGTATACGGGCCTGTCGATCCTGCTTTGGCTGCCGCAGTTTTACGGCGAGCTCGCGTTGGCGACGCTGTTTGCACCGGTCGATTGGCACGTGCATGAACTCTATTTCGGCTTCCTGCCCGCGATCGTCACCGGGTTCCTGTTCACCGCCGTGCCAAACTGGACCGGCCGCATGCCGCTACAGGGAAACGCCCTCTTGGCATTGCTCCTGCTCTGGTTGACGGGACGGGTGGCGGTTACTTTCTCTGTGTATATCGGCTGGCAAACGGCGCTGGTCGTGGATTCCGCCTTCCTGATCACAGTCGCCATCGTGATCGCCCGCGAAATCATCGCCGGCGCGAACTGGAGAAACCTGAAGGTGCTGCTGCCGTTGCTGATCCTGGCAACCGCAAACATCGCCTTTCATCTGGAAGCGCATTTTGATGGCGTCTCCGATATCAGCCGCCGCCTGGCGGCGCTTGCCGCAATCAGTTTGATCATGCTGATTGGCGGTCGGGTCATTCCGAGTTTCACCCGTAACTGGCTGGTGCGCGAGAATCCCGGTCGCCTGCCCGCGGCCTTTTCGCACTTCGACATGGTTTCCATTGCGGTGGGCATCGCGGCCTTGGCTATCTGGACCGGGTCTCCGGATTCAGTTGCCGCTGGCATAACAATGGCTGTCGCGGCCTTGCTGCAATTCATCCGGCTCGGGCGCTGGGCCGGCGATCGCACCTTGCGCGATCCGCTGGTCTGGATCCTGCACGCGGCTTATCTCTTTGTACCCGTCGGATTTGCGCTGATTGCTGTGGCCATCGTCTTTCCGGAGCATGTCTCGCCGCTTGCCGGCGTGCACGCGCTCGGGGTCGGCGCTGTCGGCGGCATGACCCTGGCGATGATGGTGCGTGCGTCCCTGGGACACACCGGCCAGGCGCTGCGCGCCGGCCCCGCCGTCAGCTTGCTTTTCCTGGCTGTGCTGGCAGCGGCGGTCACGCGCATCTTCGCCGCCATGGCCGATAGCCATGCCGGCCTTGCCCTGCATGTCGCGGCTTTCGCGTGGATGGTGGCATTCTGCGGCTTTGCAGTTGTTGTCGGACCGGCGCTCGTGAGGCAGCGGCGGTCTGCCAGGCCCTAGAGAATGGCCGCCAGCGGCGAGACACCGATCAGCGCCGGATGCAGCACCAGCAGGATCGCAAACAGCGCGAAGGCGGCGCAAAGCCGCACCAGCAGGCTTTGCGCCCTGAAGCTTTCTGCAAGGGACGCCCGACGCATATCCGCCAGCAATTCCTGATACCGCGCCTGACCGATTTCCCGTTTCCTGCGCCGGTCGATCAGCCGCATTCCGACAAGGGTGAAGGCGGCGAAGATGCCGAACATCACCAGATGGGCGAGATTCCCGTTGGGCAGGGCATGCGAGCCGGACCACAGCAGGAGGGTTAGCAGCATCGGATGCCGGTGCACACGGACGATTCCGGCTCGCGTCGGATCAAAGAAGCTATTCCCGGAGCCGCCAAAGGAAAAGGGATTGGGGCGCCCGACGGAGAATGCGAAGACGATGCAGGCAAGCAGCATCGCCGCCAGCGTCACGGCCGACTGCCACGCCGCCGGCTGCCAGATTTCGACATACGGTGCTCGGCCGGCGCTGACGATCAGCCAGGTCAGCGCCAGGACTGACACGATCGAATAGGCAATCGAGAAGGTCCGCGCTCCGAAGCGGCCGACAATATCCGACTTGACTGCGGGCCGAACCGGCACCGCATGCAGCACGAAAAAAGCTGCCAACGCCAACGAAAATTCAGTCCAGTTATCCAATGTCGAACCCCGATCCTTTCGGCAAATCCTAAAGCTGCATCAGCGGTTTGCAACCGGCCTACGAATGTCGCGCAAAGGCGCGGGTACTGTCTGTCCCCCGCATGCCAACCGATCATGCGAGTGCAAGAGTGCATCTCTGCTTGGCCAACCCGTTGCCTGAGCTGAAGCAGAAAGCATTTCGTACGGATGCAGGCAAGAGTCCCGAACAAGATGCACAACCAATAACATTGCATATAAGCAATGTAATATATTGATATCGCTGGGTTTTCCGGGCGCGTTTCATTCGCGAGTTTGCGCAAATGCAAAGAGATCGGCATGCTACAAGGTAGATTCGAAGCGAAATGACGGTGTGAGTTCAGACATGTTTGCCAAGTCGATCAGCGTTCGCAATTGGGGTGTTGCAGCATTTGCGATGCTGGCGAGCCTTCTCCTGGCCATCGGTGCCGCCCAGGCCGAACCCTTGGTCATGACATTCCTGGACAAGGCGAATGTCGGCGAGATCGTTCCCGGCGCCACGGAGTACGGCCAATTGCGGTCGGACATTCCCGTGGTTGAGGCCCTGAAGGACGGCAAGGTCGTGGGCTACGTCTTCCTGACATCCGATTTCGTCACGACAACCGGCTATTCCGGCAAGCCCATCCACACGCTCATGGGAGTCGACGGCAACGCGAAGGTGACCGGCGTCCGTCTGGTCAAGCATTCCGAACCGATCGTGCTGGTCGGCATTCCTGAATCGAAAATCACCGCGGTGACGGAGAAATATGCCGGGCTCGATCTCATCGCCGAGGCCGCCGCCGGTGGCTCGGCGCATGATCTCGACATCGTCTCGGGCGCCACCGTGACGATCATCGTCATCGACGATTCGATCGTCCGGGCAGGGCTGAAGGTGGCGAGGTCTCTCGGCCTTGGCGGCCTTGAGCCCGAACTGGCGAGCTCGGGACCCACGAAGGCGTTGTCGATGCCAAGCGGCGACGACGTCCCGATATCCGACTGGCAGACGCTTGCGGGTGATGGATCGATCCGCAGCCTGCGGCTCGATATCGGACAGGTGAACACGGCGTTCGAGGAGACCGGTGACGCCCGCGCTATCAAGCGCCCGGAAAAGGGCGCGCCTGAAGATACCTTCATCGACATGCAGATGGCGCTGGTCAGCGCGCCGGAAATCGGCCGCACGCTGCTTGGCGACGATGAATATGCCAACCTGCTCGAATGGCTCGATGAAGGCGACCAGGCGATCCTCGTTGTCGGCCGGGGCAAATACTCCTTCAAGGGATCGGGCTATGTGCGTGGCGGCATCTTCGACCGCATCCAGCTGATCCAGGGCGATACCGCCGTTCGTTTCCACGACAAGCAGCACAAACGGATTGGCAAGCTCGTGGCGGAGGATGCGCCGTCATTCACCGAACTTGATATCTTCAAGGTGAAGGCCGGCAGCGGGTTTGATCCGGCAGAGCCCTTCAGGCTGCAACTGCTGGTGCAGCGCGCCGTCGGCGCCATCGACAAGGCCTTCATCACCTTTGATCTCGGTTACCGCATTCCAGACCGCCATACCGAGAAACTCGCGGCCGAAACAGCTGAAGTCGCCAACCCGCAGATCCAGAGCGACGTGGCGGTGTCCGACACCAGCGAACTGAGCCATTTGTGGAAGCGAGTCTGGCTTCAGAAACGGGTTGAGGTCGTGGTCCTGGTGGTCGCCCTCGTGATCCTGACAGGGGTGTTCTTTTTCCAGATGCAGGTGATGTCGATTTACACTTCAAACTGGGACTCGGACAATTTCTGGAAAAACGTTACACTTCAATTGAGACTTTTGCGGCCTGAGTCTCAATTGAGGTGTAACGTTTCGTTGGCTATGCGAATGCTGCCTCTTTTTCCAAAGCGGGCTTCCAGGATTCGATGTTTTCATCGGTGATCCGCTCTGTGCCGTCTTGGATCGCCTCGATTGCAAGTTCGTTCAGTATCCCGAATACGCGAGCGGTTATGCCGTCGCCGAGGCGGGAAAGGTGTCGCAAACTCTGGCTGGACAATGCGGACGGAAGTTTGAGCGGTAGACTTCGGAGGATCGCCGTCACCAGTTCCTGGAATTCCTCATCCGCCTTCCATCTTGGCAGTACAAACTGATCCAGGCGTCGTGCCAGTTGAGTGTCGCCGGCAATCGCGTCGCGGGCTTCGGAAACGCCAAGACAGACGAGCGAAGCTTTGATCTCATTGCTAAGATATCGCAGCAGCTGCAGGATCACGCGCTGCTCTCTCGGGGTTCCAGCAAGAAGATTGTGGACCTCGTCAAATACCAGAACACGAACATTGTTGCTTTTCAGGAGGAGGACGGTCCTGATCTCAAGTTCCATGAGTGTCAGGCGTTCATTGATGCTGGCTCCCATGGCCATCAGCAATTGACCGTATATCCTGCGTTCTGTCGGGCGTGATGTCAGCGTAATTGCCAGGACCGGCATGCTTTCCACACCGGTACTGTGATCGATAATTGGTGGATGATTACGCTTGAACTTTTCCACGAGCATCGTCTTGCCCATGCCGCTGTGGCCATAAATCGCGAGGCCCGGCGGACGCGTTGATGGCGGATGGTCGCAAAGCCCATCGAGATGCCGAAGAACCCGACGAGCGCGATAAAAGCCGACCCAACGATCGGATCGAATGGCACGAATCCGTGTTTCGTTTGGCGAGTTGGCAAGTGCCGCGGCGCCAGACGCCAAATGCGGGAGTTCAATCATCAATCCCAAAATTCCGTGTCGTCATCTGAATGAACCGATTTCGCCAAATCTATAGCCGTAACGTGGCCGCTTTCCTTTTGGTCCTGTTTAGTAGGCCTTCGAGCAGCACTCCGGCGCGCTTTTGCGCTTGAGGATGCGGCAATGTCTTCAATCTGCCTTTGTTTTGCGATCGCTGCAAAGATAACATCTTCTTGCAACTCACGCCGTCCTTGGTCTCGAAGCCTTTTCTTGGCATGTTTCCATTCCCACCATGAGACGGGCGGATATGCGAGATTTCGGTACCGCGCTTCTACAAACCGGCCGTCGGACTGGCGAACGAATATTCGAGAAAGGTCTCGTGGATCATATTTGATCTCAAGCTCAGCACCCCGGCCGACATCACGTGATAGGGCGTCCGACCAGTAGCGAATCTTTTCCAGATGAATGCCGTCCTTCAGCAAGCGGCGCCGGTCACCAGGCAAAAAGCTGGTCCAGAACGCCATCCGGTCTGGCGGTAGGTCGAAATCGACTTCACCTTGCCGTTCGCGCCACACGGCCAGGGGAGGGCGCAATAGTGAGGCGTGGATACGCTGATGGTATTTGCCGACGATTTCCAGTGCGATCCACTTTTCTAGTTCGCGTAATGTAAAGGTCGCACGGCCCTCGGAATCGTAGTCACCCCTGATCTTCACATTGCTGAACGTTGTGCCAGGCAGCAGATGAACAGCTCCCATCATGGTTCCGATCAGCCGCTCGACGTGTCCGCCGAAGCGGGGCGTTGCTGGCGGTCTGAACAGGAGCTTGATGCCATATTCCTTGCAAGCGCCGGCGAGCGCTCGCGATCTGAATTCGGCGCCATTGTCGCAATGAAGAACAGCTGGCAGTCCGGCGACAGGCCAAGGAATATCAATCCCCCGTTCGTCTAGCCATGCTGCTTTGTCGTAAACGGCGTGCAGGAGGCAAAGGCCAACCGACGTTCTCGATGGGGCTGCCAGTGACAAATGGAAACCCGCGACCATTCTGGTGCAAACATCGATGGCAATCGTCAGCACTGGCCGTCCGATGGGTTGGCGATATTGTTCATCGACAACGACGACATCGACAATAGTATGATCGATCTGCCAAAGGGCATTCGGCTTTGCGACAGAAAGCTGGCCAGGGCTCGGTGTCGAGGCGGCTTCGATCTCGCGCTCCCCGCGCTTGCGGGCCGCTGCAATCGGGATCAGTTCCGACACTCTACGCTGCACAGTGCTACGATGTGGAGGTGATAGCCCCTCTGTGAGGCAGACTTCCCCAATGCGCCGCATCAGTGCGGCAAAGCTCGGCTTTTCCTTTTTGAGCCAGAAGCCCTCCACTTGTTCGGCGATAATGCGCTCGGTTCTGGGATCCAGCCTAACCATTCCTTCTTGCGTGCCGCGTTTTCTAGGTTTGAGGCTTGAAGTGCGTTGTGTCTTTCTAAACCTCGCAACGAGCCGAAACAGCGTCGAACGCGGGATTCCATACTCCTCACGCGCAGCCGCGACTACCTCAGCTGTCACTTTCCCATCACTGCCGCGGAGCAGATATCGAAGAAACTCTTCCGGACTTACATCGTCGGCATGTCGGTCACCATCATCGGGGGCTTCTGGGGATGAAATCATACGGCGACATTATGGTCGATCGACCGGTCGATCAATCCCATTTGGAGTGTAATAAAATCTCATTGGTATCTCATTTGAAGTGTAATGCATTACACTTCAGTCTCACGCAAATCATTGAAAACACTCAATGCGCGAGTCTCGGTTTCAAACATAAATCGACACGAGGCGGACCATCCCATTAGTGGTGACGCCCGACGCGAAGCGGGATGCGGTGGCTCAGAGAAATTACCGGTTTCGTCGACGCCATCAGGTCCCGGTGACAATCAGCAGACTGGAAATTTTCTATCCATTTCGGCTGGATGGTTTGCAGCCATTCGTGAATCCGTGAACCGCCCGTTTGAGCGAAAACACTCTAAGAGTATGAAAAAATTGTTTTTAATATGATTGGCACGGTGGTTGCTACGATCCTTTCGAGAGTGCGCGGGAGCTTTTCGCGCATTGAGGAGCCAGAGGAGGAGAAGCCCGCATGACCGAAACCTTTTACGAGGTGATGCGCCGCCAGGGGATAACGCGGCGCAGTTTCCTGAAGTTCTGCAGCCTGACAGCAGCCTCCCTTGGGCTCGGACCGTCGTTCGCGCCACAGATTGCCCACGCCATGGAAAGCAAACCGCGCATTCCGGTGCTGTGGCTGCACGGGTTGGAATGCACCTGTTGCTCGGAGAGTTTCATCCGCTCGGCACATCCGCTGGCCAAGGATGTGATCCTTTCGATGATTTCGCTCGATTATGACGACACCATTATGGCGGCGGCCGGTCATCAGGCCGAGGCGATCATCGAGGAAACCATCCAGAAATATGATGGCAACTACATCCTTGCCTGCGAGGGCAATCCGCCACTCAACCAGGAAGGCATGTCCTGCATCATTGCCGGCCGGCCCTATCTCGAACAGCTCAAGCACGCAGCAGACCATTGCAAGGCGATCATCTCCTGGGGATCCTGCGCCTCGTGGGGATGCGTGCAGGCGGCAAGGCCGAACCCGACACAGGCGACGCCGATACACAAGGTGCCGGGCTTGGCGCCCAAGCCGATCATCAAGGTTCCGGGCTGCCCGCCGATCGCCGAGGTGATGACCGCCGTGATCACCTACATCCTGACCTTCGAGCGGTTTCCCGATCTCGACCGGCAGGGGCGGCCGAAGATGTTCTATTCCCAGCGCATTCACGACAAATGCTACCGGCGTCCGCATTTCGATGCCGGCCAGTTCGTAGAAGCTTTCGACGATGAAGGCGCGCGCAAGGGTTACTGCCTCTACAAGGTCGGCTGCAAGGGCCCGACCACTTACAACGCCTGTTCGACGGTGCGTTGGAATGGTGGCCTGTCCTTCCCGATCCAGTCCGGACATCCATGTTTTGGTTGTTCGGAGGACGGTTTCTGGGACAAGGGCAGTTTCTATGACCGGCTGACCGACGTTCATGGCTTCGGCATCGAGGCTGACGCCAACGAGATCGGCGGCGCTGCCGCCACGGTGGTTGGCGCCGCCACCGCGGCCCATGCGGCGCTAAGCGCCGTCAAACGCGCCCGTCAGAAGGGAGGAGAAAGCTGATGACCGCTATTCAAACACCGAACGGCTTCAATCTCGATACTTCCGGCCAGCGCGTGGTCGTAGATCCGGTCACCCGGATCGAGGGGCATATGCGTTGCGAGGTCAATGTCGACGAGAACAACATCATCCGCAATGCGGTCTCCACCGGCACTATGTGGCGCGGGTTGGAAGTCATCCTCAAGGGCCGCGATCCGCGCGACGCCTGGGCCTTCACCCAACGCATCTGCGGTGTGTGCACGGGCACCCATGCGCTCACCTCCGTACGCGCCGTCGAGGATGCGCTTGGAATCGATATTCCGGAGAACGCCAACTCGATCCGCAACATCATGCAACTGTCGCTGCAGATCCATGACCATCTGGTGCATTTCTATCACCTGCATGCACTTGACTGGGTCAATCCGGTCAATGCACTGAGAGCGGATCCGAAAGCGACATCCGAGTTGCAGAAACTGACCGGGCCCAATCATCCGAAATCTTCGCCCGGCTATTTCCGCGATGTGCAGAACCGGCTGAAAAAGTTCGTGGAATCCGGTCAGCTCGGTCCGTTCAAGAACGGCTACTGGACCAATCCGGCCTATCTGCTGCCGCCGGAAGCCGATCTTATGGCGGTGACGCATTACCTTGAAGCACTTGATTTCCAGAAGGAAATCATGACGACACGCACTATCTTCGGCGGTAAGGACATTCATCCGAACTGGCTGGTCGGTGGCGTGCCTTGCGCGATCAACATCGACGGCGCCCTGGCGGCCGGTGCCCCGGTCAACATGGAACGGCTTAACTACGTCAAGGGCGTGATCGACCGGTCGTTGGAGTTCGTCAAGAATGTCTATATCCCCGACATCCTCGCGATTGGCGGGTTTTACAAGGGCTGGCTCTATGGCGGCGGCCTGTCGGGCAAGAGTGTGCTCGCTTACGGCGACATTCCGGACCGGGCCAACGACTATTCGCCGGAAAACCTGCTGATGCCGGTGGGCGCGATTGTCGATGGCAAGTTGAGCGAGGTTCACCCCGTCGACCTTCGCGATCCCGATCAGGTGCAGGAGTTCGTTCCGCACTCCTGGTACTCCTATCCGGACGAGAAGAAGGGACTGCACCCCTGGGATGGCATTACCGAGCCGAACTATGTGCTTGGAGCGAACGCCAAGGGGACCAGCACCAATATCGAAGAAATCGACGAGGCGGCGAAGTACTCCTGGATCAAGGCGCCGCGCTGGCGTGGTCATGCCATGGAGGTAGGGCCGCTGGCGCGCTACATCGTCGGCTACGCTCAGGGGCACGAATATTTCACCGACCAGATCAACCGCACTCTGCGGACCCTTGATGTGCCGGTGGATGCCCTTTTCTCGACGCTTGGGCGCACTGCCGCGCGGGCGCTCGAAGCCGAATGGGCGGCGGAGATGCAGGTGTATTTCTTCGACAAGCTCATCGCCAACATCAAGGCGGGCGATACCGCGACGGCCAATGTCGAGAAGTTCGATCCGAAAACATGGCCGACGGAGGTCAAGGGCGTCGGATTTACGGAAGCTCCGCGCGGCGCGCTGGCGCACTGGATCAAGATCAAGGACACCAAGATCGACAACTACCAGTGTGTGGTGCCGACCACCTGGAACGGCAGCCCGCGTGACAATGAAGGCAATATCGGTGCGTTCGAAGCCTCGCTTATGAACACAAAGATGGAACGACCGGAGGAGCCGGTCGAAATCTTGCGCACGTTGCACTCGTTTGATCCGTGCCTGGCCTGTTCGACCCATGTCATGGGGCCGGATGGCGAGGAAATGGCCGATATCAAGGTCCGCTAAGGGAGGATTCGATCATGAAGTCTGCATTGAGAAAAACGATCACGGTTGCCGGGCTGACAGTGGCGGCGATGCCGGCGCTGGCCCATACAGGTGGAGATGTTTCCGGTCTTGCCGCCGGAGTTGCGCATCCCTTGCTTGGCATGGACCATCTTCTGGCGATGGTGGCTGTCGGCGTATGGTCGGCTACCCAGCCAGCGCGGTTTGCATGGCAGGGACCGGCGCTGTTTGTCGCCCTGCTTGCCGCAGGCGCGCTGGCCGGCATTGGCGGCGTTTCGGTGCCGCTGGTCGAGCCGGGCATACTGGCCTCGGTCATCATTCTCGGATTGATGATCATGTTCTCCCGGGTGTTGCCCGCCGCTGCGGCGTTCGTCGCAATCGGCGGATTCGCGCTGCTGCATGGTCATGCGCATGGCAGCGAGGCCGCTGGCGCTCTGACTGGTTACATGACGGGTTTCATGCTTGCCAGCACCGCCCTGCATGCAGCCGGTTTCAGCGCCGGACGCGCCATGGCGAAGATGCGCTTCGGCCTCATTGGTTCCGGGTTCGCGATCGCCATCGGCGGCCTCCTTCTGGCAGCAGGGTAGGGGGCCGACATGAGCGCTGACATCACCACGACCTCGCACAGCGAGGAAGCTGTCTATGTTTATCAGGCGCCGGTGCGACTGTGGCACTGGATCAACGCGATCGCCATTCTGGTGCTGGCGGTCACCGGTTATCTGATCGGTTCCCCGCCGCCATCAGTGGGAGGCGAAGCCAGCGACAGCTTCGTCTTCGGCTGGATCCGCTATCTGCATTTTTCGGCGGCTTACATTGTCGCTGTTGGCTTTGTCTTCCGCGTCTACTGGGCTTTTGTCGGCAACAGCCATGCGCGGCAGATATTTCTGCCGCCTGTCTGGCGAGGCAGTTTCTGGAAGGAGCTGGTCCACGAGGTCTTGTGGTACGCGATGATCGCCAGGCAGCCTTTGAAATACTCGGGTCACAATCCATTGGCGACGCTGGTCATGCACGTCATGTTCGTCTGGGGTATCATCTTCATGATTGTCACCGGTTTCGCGCTCTATGGCGAGGGCACCGGCATGGGGTCGTGGCAGTACGAGATGTTTTCAAGCTGGGTGATCCCGCTCTTCGGCCAAAGCCAGGACGTCCATACCTGGCACCACATGGGCCTGTGGGTGATCATAAGTTTCGTGATCGTTCATATCTATGCGGCAGTACGCGAGGACATCATGTCACGGCAATCGATCATCTCATCGATGTTTTCCGGCTGGCGAACGTTCAGGGACGGCAAGCCCGCCGACGACAAACACTGATCCAATACAAGTCAGTCTCAAGTGCGAATGGCGGGGCCTCCGGGTGCCGCCATTTTTTACTTTGGGGCGAAACTGGAAGCCATACGGTGACAGAATGGTCACCGGCTTTTCATGTGGAATCTGGCCGGAAATGCATCTTTGGAAGAATATCTCTCACATTGTGTGAAATCTGGAAGGATAGTTTCCATAATCGATTTGATCGCAGCGGCAGAACTCGCGGGAATTCAGGGAATCCGGCTCCTCCGCAGGTCTGGCACGGCGCTTGCGAGGGCTGGGGTATGGAGAGCCCTGCAAGGGGTTAATGAAAGGGAGGAGCAATCGTGGATCACCGCGAAACCAACGTGCTTATTCTTGGCATCGGCAACCTTCTGTGGGCGGACGAGGGATTTGGCGTTCGCGCGGTTGAGGAACTTCATCGTACCTATTTCTTTCCCGACAACGTGCGGGTCGTCGATGGCGGCACGCAAGGGATCTATCTGGTCCAGCATATTCGCGACGCCGACGTTCTGGTGGTGTTCGACGCGGTTGACTACGGATTGCCGCCCGGGACGCTGAAGCGCGTCGAAGGCGACGAGGTGCCGAAATTCCTCGGCATCAAGAAGATCTCGCTGCACCAGACCGGGTTCCAGGAAGTGCTGGCGATGGCGGAAATGATGGGCGACTACCCCGCG
>NZ_JAUYGL010000053.1 GCF_030689745.1 Devosia sp. | reverse complement strand
GGCAGCTTCGTGCAGACACTGACCCTTACCGACGTCGCGACTGGGTGGACGGAATGCGCGCCCCTGCTATTTCGCGAGCAGCGCCTGCTCAGCGAGGTGCTGTGTGAATAGGCGCGTGGTTTGGGCGCCGATCGGCACGGTAAGGCATTGAAACTTCAGTCACTGGCGGGGTCACGTTATGTCGCCGAATTACACCTTGGCGCTTACTGGAAATCACAGGTCAGTTGCACATATGTGCGCGGGGCAAACCATACCTTCAAGGCAAATCGGTACTGACCCAGACTTGCTGATGTGGTCAGCAACCAAGCTCAGTAAATTCGTATCCAATTGAGCTTGCTGAACTTTTTTGTGACCTGACTTCTGGGAGCCAAAGGCGGAGTCGCAGGACTTGACATTTGAGAATGACGGCTAAATCATAATTGCACTTATGTGAACATAAATCACATTTGTGAAAATCGAAAATCGCACATTACGAATGCTGATCGACCACGCTCAGCGCCCAAGGGAGGAATTATTTATGTTCAATCGTCGCACTTTTGTGTCCGGTGTTATGGTGACCGGTTCAGTACTCGCAATGACAGCCGGGCTGGCCCTGGTGCCGACCGCTGCGCTCGCCGAAGGCCTCAAAATCGGCTTCAGCCAAGTGACACTGCAATCGCCTTTCTATGTCCAGCTTAAAGACGGCGCCGAAGCTGCCGCAAAAGCTGGCGGCGATACCTTGATCTTTCTGGATGCCAATGGCGACGTCAGCAAGCAGAACAATGACATCCAGGATTTGATCACGCAGGGCGTGAACGCCATTATCATCAATCCAGTAAACCCTGACGCTGTTGTGCCGTCGCTTGAAGAGGCCACCGCTGCCGGCATTCCCGTGATTACCGTTGACCGCAGTGTCAATGGCGGCGGCGTGGTTGCCCATATCGGTCGTGACAACAAGGCCATGGGCATGGCCGTTGGTGAAGCTGTGAAAGCGTTCCTGGCCAAAGAAGGCATTGAAGGCGCCAAGATCATTGAAATCCAGGGCGATGCCGGTGGTGCCGTGATGATGGATCGTCGTGATGGTTTCCATGCCGCACTGGAAGGCTCAGGTCATAATCTGGTTGAAGGCCCCTATGCCGAGTACATTCGTGCCAACGCTGTGACCGCGATGCAGGATCTGCTGCAGGCCAATTCCGACGTCAAAGTGGTCTATGCCCACAATGACGACATGGCATTGGGGGCACTACAGGTGTTGCAGGAAAATGGTCGTGATGACGTCTATGTGGCCGGTGTCGATGGTCTGTCGGAAGCGCTTGGCATTATGGCCGACGGCGGCAACTACCTCGCAACTGCCCTCAATGACCCGCAATATCTTGGCGATGTCACCATTCAGGTGGCCCGCGAAGCAGCCGCTGGCAATGCTGTGCCCGCCTTCGTTGATGCAGGCACAAGGGCTGTGACAGCTGACAATGTGGACGAGTTTCCGCGTGACAGCCTGTTTGCTGAATACCGTCCGACCATCAATATGGACAAATAAGTTCCTCCCTGGCGTCGGCGCGAGGCTTCCAAGCCTCGCGCCGTTCATATTCCCAACGCGCTTTGAATATCGAGCGCGAATGACGTGGTGCGGCCCGTTGATGCTGTCCCAATCCCCTGATCGTTGAAAGGAACTCGTTCATGCGCGCAGCTGTTCTTCACAAACCCAAAGATATCCGTTTGGAAACTGTTGCTGACCCGATATCCAAAGCCAACCATGTCATCGTGCATGTTGAAGCTGTGGGTGTATGTGGGTCTGACCTGCCGCGCATGCTGATCAAGGGCGCACATAAGATGCCGCTGATCTGCGGTCATGAATTTTGCGGCAAGATCACCGAAATCGGTGAAGGCGTAAAGGGCTATTCAGTTGGTGAACTGGTTGCCATTCCGCCCATGTTGCCATGCATGGAATGTGATCAATGCGCGATCGGGAATTTCTCGCGCTGCCGCAATTACGATTATTTCGGTTCGCGCCGCGATGGTGCCTATGCTGAATTTGTCAGCGTTCCCGTCTCCAATCTGTTGAAGACACCTGCGGGTATTGATCCGCGCGCTGTGGCGATGGTTGATCCTGCCTCGATCGCCTTGCATGCCATCTGGAAGGCTGGTGGTGTATCAATCGGTCAGCGTGGCGG
The DNA here is from genome assembly GCF_030689745.1 of Devosia sp. Classification (GTDB taxonomy): domain Bacteria; phylum Pseudomonadota; class Alphaproteobacteria; order Rhizobiales; family Devosiaceae; genus Devosia; species Devosia alba. The sequence goes on along the minus strand of NZ_JAUYGL010000053.1, from coordinate 19,840 downwards.
CACTATCGGTTGTGGTCCTATTGGCCTGTTTGCCATTCAGTGGCTCAAGCTGATGGGGGCGAGCGACGTGGTAGCGGTCGATGTGTCCAAACGAAAGCTGGAGCTAGCCAAGCAGGCCGGTGCCACCCACACCTTTCTCGCTGGTGAAGAAATTCCTGCCGAACTGCGATGCGATGTGATCATCGAGGCCGCCGGTCATCCCAGCTCCGTCAATGCCGCTGTCAATATGGCAGCGCCTGCGGGACATGTGGTTTTCATCGGCATCCCTGTTGGCGACATCAATCTCGCCAATAAGACCTTCCAGCATTTCCTGCGTCAGGAAGTGTCCTTGCATGGTTCATGGAACTCCTTTGGTGCGCCGTTCCCCGGACCCCAATGGACCGTGACCTTGGACAAGCTGGGTAGCGGCGAGCTGAAATGGGAGTTCATGATCAGTCATGATCTTGGCCTCGAAGAACTGCCAAACATGTTTGAAAAACTGGCAACTGATCGCGGCATGTTCTTCTCAAAAATCATGTTTCGACCCTGACAACCCAAATGACAATGTCCGTGCAAGAGTAGTTGGCGGTTAACGTCACGCATTTTGCAGACCCGATGGGGTTTAAACGGCCGGGAGAGGATTCGTCATGGCAGCAGTATTGAGTTTTGATTTTGGCACGGGGGGCGTGCGCGCCGGCGTCTATTCGTCCGATGGGCGTGCCATGCTCTCCATCGAGGACGTGTCTTACGAAACGATTTTCCCCCGCACCGGCTGGGCCGAACAGGATCCCAAAGCCTGGTTGGAGGGCATGATTGCTGCTGGCCGTGCCGCCATCAAGAGCGCCGGAATAACCGATATTGAAGCGGTGTGTGTCGCAACAACCGCCTCGACAACCGTTGCCTGCACTGCAGCAGGCGCGCCGATGCGGCCCGCGATCCTGTGGATGGATTGCCGGGCGTCTGACGAAGCCCGCATGACCGCTAATGTGTCTCATCCCGTAATGAGCTATAGCGGTGGCAGCGATGCCGTAGAATGGCTCGTGCCCAAGGCCATGTGGCTGTCACGGCACGAGAACCACAATTACGTCGGTGCGGACGTCATCTGCGAGGCATTGGATTTTATCAATTTCCACCTGACCGGCGAATGGGTCGGCTCGCGCATGAATGCGGCCTGCAAGTGGAACTATGACAGCCTGAATGGCCGGTTCGTCCCCGAGATTTATGACGAGCTGGGCGTGCCAGATCTCATCGACAAGTTGCCGCCGCGCATTGTGCCGGTGGGAGGGGTCATTGCCCCGATGTCTGCCCGGATGGTTGAAGCCCTGGGTCTCACCTTTACCCCTATGGTGGCGCAAGGCGGGATTGACGCGCATATTGGCATGCTCGGCGCCGGCACTGTGGCCGCCGGTGGCATGCTCATTATTGGCGGAACATCGGTTGTCCAGCTCACCCAGTTGACCGGACCGGAAAATGTGGACGGGTTCTGGGGACCATATCCCAACGCACTCGTCGATGATCATTGGCTGGTTGAAGCCGGGCAGGTGTCGGCAGGCTCTATTCTTGATTGGCTGGTTGGTGATATTTTCGGCCTCGATCGCGAGGGGCACATTGTACTAATGCAAGAGGTGGCAGACTGCCCCGGCCGCGCTGAAGGATTACTGGCGCTCGACTTCTGGATGGGCAACCGCACACCTTATCGCGACGGCCAATTGCGCGGCGCGATCATGGGGCTGAGTCTGGGGCATGGGCGTGCGGATATCTATGCCGCGCTCGTCGATGCCATTGCGCTGGGGACTGCCAATGTCTTGGCTGTCCTTGGCGAGCGTGGCGTCGGGATTGACCGCATCGTGCTTGCGGGCGGAATCTGTAAAAATCCGGTTTGGTTAAAGGCAACGATCGACGCCATTGGCCGTCCGGTCACAGTTGTGCGCGATGGCAATCTATCCTTGCTGGGCGCGGCGGTGTGTTCGCTTACAGCGCTAGGGGTTTTCCCTGACCTGATTGCTGCCAGTGCGGCTTGTGCTGTGGGGGACTTGGAGATCGAGCCCGATGTGCAACGCAGTGCCTGGTATCAGGGAACGCTGGGCCTCTACCGCGACGCCACAGACTCCCTGACGCCCACCCTGCACGCGCTATCGGTACGTCAAAACGGGGGGGCTGCGCAATGACTGGTCCAGCCAAACCGCACGGTGGCCGTTTGCCGGCTGACGACAAGCGCGAGCACATGATGGTGCAGGTCGCCAAGATGCATTACGACTTGGAGCGCACCCAATCGGAGATCGCCAGCGAGCTTGGTCTGACCCGGTGGCAGGTCAGCCGCTTGCTTTCAGATAGCCGCGCGCAAGGCATTGTCCGCATTGAAATTACGCCCCGTTCGAACCGCAAGGCCGAGCTTGAGGTGCAGTTGCAGCAAGAATTTTCTCTGCGCGACGCCATCGTGGTGCCCATGGGCGATATTACCGACAGTGATCTGCTGATGGAAAGCGTGGCGCAAGCAGCCGCCAAATATCTGGCGAGTATCACGCCCCTACCGGATTTGATCGGCGTGTCATGGGGGCGAACCATGTCGGCGGTGGCGCGATTCCTGCCGCAGAACTGGAACCCCGGTGCGCATATCGTTTTGGTCAATGGCTCGACGACACTGCGCCAGACCTCGGCGCGCACCAGCGCCGTGGCAGAGGAATTCGCGCAAACCGCAGGCGGCACAGCTACGCTTCTGCCTGTGCCAGCAATCATGGGCAAGAAATCCACGCGTGATGCCCTGGAGCAAGATCCGGTGATTGAGCGCGTGCTGGCGTTCGCCGAAACAGCCGGACTTGTGTGCTTTGGCATGGGCGGATTGTCCCATCATTCGGTGCTGCTCAACTCAGGCTATTTAACGGAAGCCGATATTGACCGTTTGAAGTCACTGGGCGCTGTAGGCGACATTTTAGGGCGGTTTGTCGATGCGGAGGGGCGCATTGTTGATCCCATTCTTGACGACCGCACCGTGGGGCTGCGGCTCGATGCCCTGGCCCGGAAAGCGCGGTCCATCGGCGTGGTTGCGGGCCAGGAAAAGCACGAAATCGCTGCAGCCGCGCTCCGCGCAAAATATGTGTCGGTGCTCATCACCGACGAAGCGACGGCCCGCTATGTCCTGGAGGCCCGCCATGACCAATGATGCCCGAACCGTGGATGTGATGAATGTCCGCAATGTATCCAAGAAATTCTTACCCAATATCATCGCACTTGAAAGCGCTTCGCTGAGCGTGCGCGCGGGCGAGGTGCATTGTCTGCTTGGTGCAAACGGGGCCGGAAAATCGACCTTTCTCAAGATCATTGCCGGAGCTTTTGCGCCGACGACGGGCGAGATCCGGATCGATGGCGAAAAGGTCACGCTGCACAGCCCGTCCCAGGCGGCGGAGCTTGGCATTTCGATGATCTATCAAGAACTCGATCTGGTGCCGCAGCTGACCGTGGAACAGAATATGTTTCTCGGCCATGCCCCGGCGCGGTGGGGGGTGTTGGATAAAGCGAGCCGGCGCAAGCGCGCCCGGCAGGCATTGGCAAGGGTGGGGGCCGCGTTTGAGCCCAGCGTCCGAGTTGGCGAATTGTCGGTTGCCAATCAGCAGCTGACGGCCATTGCCCGCGCGCTGACACGCGAAGCCAAAATCATCATCATGGACGAGCCCAGCGCGGCGCTGAATGAGACCGAGCTGGAAAAAGTATTCGAGGTGATCCGCGAACTCACAGTCCAGGGCGTGGCAGTGCTTTATGTGAGCCACCGGCTGGGTGAATTGCGCGAGATTGGCGACCGGGTAACCGTATTGCGCGGTGGCAAGACGATTGAAACCTTTGATGTCGAAGGCACCGGAGACGAAGCGCTTGTCGGAGCCATTCTGGGCACAGAGCGCAAACTTATTGATCGTCAGGACCGCCCGCCGGTAACCGGCGGCGTTGCCCTGAAGGTCGAAAGTCTGCGCGGTGAGCAAGGCTTGCACATTACCGATTTCGACCTGCATTTTGGCGAAGTTTCGGGTCTGACCGGGCTGAACGGTTCGGGGCGCACTAGCTTTCTTAAATCGTTGTTCGGTGCGCGACCCTTTGTTGGCAACGTCACGCTGTTCGATAAGCCCTTTCACCCGCGCAATCCCTCTCATGCCATTCGCGCGGGGGTTGGTCTTGTGCCCGAGAACCGCAAAACCGAAGGCCTGATTTTGGACGCGCCGGTTTACAAGAATGCGACCTTGCCCTCTTTGCGCGGCAGTTTTCTTGCGCGGCATGGGGCCATGAAAGCGCGCGCTATCCCCGTGCTTGAGCAACTCTCCACCAAATATGGTCGGCCGGAGCAGGCCGTGGTCCAGTTATCGGGCGGCAACCAGCAAAAAGTGGTGTTGACCAAATGGATCGTGAACGGCGCGAAATTGCTGCTGCTCGATGAGCCAAGCCGCGGGCTCGATATTGGCGCCAAGGCTGATCTTTATGAGCTGGTGACCGGATTGGCACAGCAGGGCGCAGCCGTGCTGATTGCCAGTAGCGAACTCGAAGAACTCTACAGTGCCTGCGACATGATCTGGGTGTTCCATGAAGGGCGAAATATCGCCAAATACAATCCATCGGTGACTGATCAGGATACAATTTTGAGAAGTCAAATTCTGGGGGGAGCCCAATGACAGCCGCCATTGAAATCAACAAAACAGAAGCGGAGCCAAGCATTGGTCGCCGGATTCTGAGCCTCGCGATCGAATATAACTTCATCGTCATATTTCTGGCTGTGGTGGTCATCGCGTCGTTTTTGTCGGAGAATTTTCTAACCTTCAACAATATCTCAAATCTCTTCCAGCAGGCCGCAGTCGTTGGCGTTGTTGCGATCGGCATGACATTTGTGATTTTGACCGGCAATATCGACTTGTCGGTCGGCAGCCTGGTGGCATTCACCGGCATGATTGTTGCCGTCCTGATGTCAAATGGCATGGACCCGTTCCTCGCCGTCGGGGCGACGCTGATCATTGGCTTTGGCTGCGGGGTGTTGATGGGCTCGATTTCGGCCATCGCGCAGGTGCCTAGCTTCATCGTCACATTGGCCGGTCTGGTGACCTTCCGCGGGTTGACCTATCTGACCACTGACGGTGTGCCGGTGAGCGGTCTGCCGCCGATCTTTTTCACCATCAGCTCGACAATGATCCCCATTTTGCCCGGATTTTCCGTGTCCTCAATGGCGGTGATCTTTGTTGTGCTGTGCATTATCGCGGGCCTGCTACTGCGGCTGACCGTGTTTGGCGAATATATCTTTGCCACTGGCGGCAACCCCGAAGCTGCCCGGTTGTCTGGTCTGCCAACGCGCCGCATTTTGGTGCTGGTGTTTGGTGTGTCGGGCCTGATGTCGGCAATTGGCGGCATTCTGCTGACCTCGCGTTTGCGCATTGGGCAGCCCACAGCCGCCCAAGGGCTCGAGCTTGACGCCATCGCTGCGGTGGTGCTGGGCGGCACCAGCCTGTTTGGTGGCCGAGGCGGGGTCCTTGGCACATTTTTTGCGGTCATGCTTCTGCAGGTGTTGCGCAATATTTTCAACCTCCTGGGACTGGGCTCATTTTATCAAATGACGGTCACCGGAATTATTATCATCGCTGCGATCTTGCTGAACCGCGCAATTGATATCAGAAAGGGACGCGGATGAGCGCCTCATACCCAGTCGAGGCCCAGGAAATGGGCGCTAACGTGGACAAAACGGACCATCGTAACCTAGGCACCAAGCTGACGCCTGAATGGTTCGACCATATGAATGTGAACCGCTCGGCAACCGAGCGCCGAACAGCAAGCTATGGCGGCCGCCGGACGGTCAAGAAGCAATGGCAGGCAGCGTGGCTGGTGCAGGCTGTGCGCTGCATTGATCTGACGACCTTGGCAGGGGACGACACCGAAGGACGTGTGCGGCGGTTATGTGCCAAGGCCCGCCAGCCCATTCGTGCTGACATCAAAGAGGCCCTGGGTCTTGGCGATATGCGCATCACTACAGGTGCTGTCTGTGTCTACCCAACCATGGTCGGGCATGCGGTGCGGGCGCTCGAAGGTTCGGGCGTGCCGGTTGCTTCAGTTGCCACGGGTTTCCCCACCGGATTGACCCCATTGCCGCTGCGGCTGGCAGAAATCAAATATGCGGTGGAGCAGGGCGCGGCCGAAATCGACATCGTTATTGCCAGGGAGCAGGTGCTGACCCAGAACTGGGAAGCGCTTTACGACGAGGTGGTGCAAATGCGCGCTGCATGTGGCGATGCCCATATGAAAGCTATCCTGGCGACGGGTGATTTGCGCACGCTGAGCAATGTTTACAAAGCCAGCATGGTGGCAATGCAGGCCGGCGCAGACTTCATCAAGACATCGACGGGCAAGGAAGACGCCAATGCGACGCTTCCGGTCAGCCTGACCATGCTTCGTGCGTTGCGCGATTACGGTGATCTTACGGGTGAGACGGTTGGGTTCAAACCTGCGGGCGGCTTGAAGTCGGCCAAGGACGCCATGCTGTGGCTCATTATGGTGAAGGAAGAATTGGGTCTGCGATGGATGCAGCCAGACCTGTTCCGCATCGGTGCCAGCTCCATGCTGGGCGATATCGAACGCCAGCTCGAACACCATGTTACCGGGCGCTATGCCGCCTCCCATCGCCACACACTGGCCTGAGGATAGTCGAGATGAATGCAATCAAGGATATTCTGAACACCATGGAATATGGTCCAGCGCCCGAAGCGAACGCGGAAGTCAAAGAGTGGCTGGGCAATGCCAAATCTGGATTTGGTCATTTTATCAATGGTCAGTTCACCTCGACTGAGAGTGCAGAGCTGTTCACGGTAACCAACCCTGCTACGGACGAAGTCCTCGCGGAAGTGGCCATGGGCACATCTGCCGATGTTGATGCAGCGGTGAAGGCCGCCCGCACTGCGTTTGACAAATGGTCCAAAACGCCCGGCCACGAAAGAGCGCAATACCTCTATGCCATTGCGCGCCACGTGCAAAAACACGCACGCTTTCTGGCCGTGTTGGAAACCATGGATAATGGCAAAACCATTCGCGAGACGCGCGACCTGGATATTCCGCTGGTCGCGCGCCATTTCTATCACCATGCCGGCTGGGCCGAGCTGCTTGAGAGCGAATTTCCCGGCACTGAGCCACTGGGCGTGTGTGGGCAGGTAATTCCATGGAATTTCCCATTGCTGATGCTGGCGTGGAAAATTGCCCCTGCGTTGGCCGCAGGCAATTGCGTGGTGCTTAAGCCCGCCGATTTGACGCCACTGTCGGCTATTGCATTTGCTGAAATTTGCGCTGAAGTGGGGCTGCCCGCGGGCGTCGTCAATATCGTGCAAGGAAATGGCGAAACCGGCGCGCTGATCTGCGGCCATGAAGACGTGGACAAGGTTGCGTTCACCGGGTCGACGGCTGTGGGACGTCGCATCCGCGAGCAGCTGGCCGGAACGGGCAAGAGGCTGTCGCTTGAGCTGGGTGGGAAGTCACCATTTGTGGTCTTTGAAGACGCAGATCTGGACGGTGCCGTCGAAGGTGTGGTCGACGCCATTTGGTTCAACCAGGGCGAAGTGTGCTGCGCAGGGTCACGCATTCTGGTGCAGGAGGGCGTGGCCAAGGCGTTCTTTGCCAAATTGCGCAAGCGGCTGGAGACGCTGCGGATCGGTGATCCGCTCGACAAGACTATGGATGTTGGCGCGGTCGTCTCGCACGTTCAACTGGGCCGCATTCAGGCTCTGCTCGATACAGGCCGCGCCGAAGGCGGGACTTTGTGGCAATCTGAAATGCGGCTGCCGGCAAAGGGTAGCTTCTGCCTGCCCGGGTTTTTTACTGACACTGAACCTTCTTCGACGGTGAGCCAGGTCGAAATTTTTGGTCCCGTCGCCACCACAGGCACCTTCCGCACACCAGCAGAAGCAATAGAACTGGCCAACAACACCAGATACGGGCTGGCGGCGTCGGTCTGGTCGGAAAACATCAATCTGGCAATCGATGTCGCCGCGGCAATAAAAGCCGGTGTGGTGTGGATCAACGCCACCAATATCTTTGATGCCGGTGCTGGGTTCGGCGGCTATCGCGAAAGTGGCTTTGGCCGGGAAGGCGGGCGCGAGGGCATGTACGAATATCTCGCCAGCGCGTGGGAGAAGGCATTGCCCGAGGCAAAGGCTGTGCTGCCATTTGCACCCGTTTCAACGCCTGTCGCTGACGGCAAGGCAGGCGCTGACGATGGCATCGACCAGACGGCAAAACTCTATATAGGCGGCAAACAGGCGCGGCCCGATGGCGGCTATAGCTATAAGGTGCTTGGCAAGTCCGATAAACAGATTGGCCTTGCAGGGCTGGGTAATCGCAAGGACATCCGCAATGCGGTTGAAGCGGCGGCCAAGGTGAAAAGCTGGGGCAACGCGACCGGGCATAATCGGGCGCAAGTGCTCTACTATATTGCGGAAAATCTTTCGCAGCGGGCATCGGAATTTGAAGCCTTGCTGGTGGCAAGTACCGGCGCGTCTGCCAATGCCGCGAGTGAAGAGGTCGCGATTAGTATGCGGCGCATATTCTGGTATGCAGCCCAGGCCGACAAGTTTGATGGGGCGGTACACGCCACCAAATCAAGCCATGTGACAATGGCGCTTAATGAGCCCTGGGGCGTGATGGGGGTGGCCTGTCCCGACAAAATGCCCTTGTTGTCATTTATCTCGATGGTGTTCCCTGCCATTGCGATGGGCAATTCAGTTGTCGCGCTGCCATCACAGCGGCATCCATTGGTGGCGACCAAACTCTATCAGGTTTTTGAAACCTCGGATCTGCCCGGCGGCGTGGTCAACATTGTGACAGGTGAAACAGATGCACTGGTAAAAACACTGGCGGAACATGATGACGTTGCGGCCGTTTGGTATTGCGGCAGCCAGCAGGGTAGCGCGATGGTTGAGGAAGTTGCCGGTGGTAACCTCAAAGCGACCTGGGTGGACTATGGGCGGCCTCGCAATTGGCGAAATCCATTGCAGGGGCAGGGCCGCTGCTACCTGCGACGGGCTACACAGGTCAAGAACATCTGGCTGCCGTACGGCGCTTAGAGCGGTTCACAGGTTGTCCGAAAATATGGGGATACCCGGCGTTGTGATTTTGTGACTCAAGATGTTTGCTGGAGTGGAGGCCAGCACGTAAAGGCCCACCACCCCGTGAAGCATTTCGGCAAACGCCTTGTCGTTGGACAGCTTGAAACTGTGCCAGCGGCGGGGAGCCAGGCCGTGGTCGCGCAATATCCTCATGACCGAGGAGGCGGCGATGCCAACTGCCTTGGCCGTGGTGCGAACTGTCCAGCGCGTTGCTTCGTGACAAGGCGCTTGGAGTGTCAGCGCCACGACCTTGTCGACCAGCACTGCGTCGAGCGGCGCGATGCCCGATGGCCGGGTCTTGTCGTGCAGCAAACCCTCGACTCCATAGGCCATGTAGCCCTCCTGACACTCCCGATAGGACATACGCGGACCCGCGGCCTCCTCTCCGGTTGCAATCAGAATGGCGTCAGCTCAAAACCATCGACCGGGTTGCGGTAGAATTTGGTGAAGATGTCGATTGGGTTTTTGAAATCGCCATCGAGATGGAGCCTGAGGATGGCGTAATCTGGGCCTTCAGCCTCGAAGACGAAGACGGCATCATGGCCTCTAGGATGCACTGGCGATGATCAAATCATACAGATCATCCAGCGCAGGACTGCTCTTATTGAGGGTACGGTGTAAGAAGTAGGAAACTTTCGGTAGAGACGGCAATTCCATTTTAGTATCCAGAATTTCAATATCGGATCTGAAAGCACTTCTGGTGCGAGCAGTTATCCCGAGGCATGCCTCAATTCCGAAACGGATTCCAGAAGTTGTGCGCGACGTGAACCGCTCGTAATAGGTCCAACCATTTAGTTCCAGGGCGGTTAGTGCGATTCGTCGAAACATGCTGGGCGAGTCCGTGACCACAAGGGGCAATGGCTCCTTCGGGTCATATCGCCACGTCTTCGCCGCGATCCAATGCACGCTCAACATTCTAACTCGCGCGCCTTCGCTGCTGCCAGAACGCCAAGTGCTTAACGTCAGGTCCAGCGCTCCCTCCTCCAGCATTTTCATCAGAACCCCGCTCCGTTCAACAGCAAGGACGATCTGCACTCGTGGCCACTTTCTAGAAAATGCTCTCAAAATATCGGGCAACAGATCGTTGGCTATCTCCATCGGAGCGCCAATTTTGATTATTCCAGAGTTGTGACTTTTTCCGGACGCCGACATAGCCTGGGTACACAGCGAGATTATCTCATGGCTGTGGCGCAGCAAGGTTCTACCGGCCTCTGTGAGTTCGCGTCGCCGCCCCTTCGTTACGAACAACGATGTGCCAATGTTCCGCTCCAGGTTCTTCATCTGCTGGGTTACCGCGGGTTGGGTGCGCCCGATCTTCCGCGCTGCGGCACCAAAGCTGCCCTCCTGATCAATCGCGATCAGTGTGCGCAAAAGCGAAAGGGAAAGCTGAAAGTCCTGTTTCAAGGCTGGGTCCAATCTGATAAATTTTGCTAATGTAATATGAGAAATTATCGAAGATACAAATGAATTTAAGAACCCTATCTTCCGTGGATTGGAGTTTGCATTAGGGAGAATGAGATGAAAATCTTGGCACTGATCGCGGCCCTTGGGCTGAGTGCGTTGGCGATGCCAGCGTTCGCCGAAGGATATCCTCAGAAAAACATAGATCTTGTCGTGCCGTTCGAGCCCGGCGGGTCAGTAGACACAACGTCTCGGATCATCGCGGAAACGGCAAATACTATCCTCAAGGGGGGGGGGCTTGTTGTGGTGAACCGCGGCGGGGGCGGCGGGATCGTCGGTCAGACTTCCGTCGCGCAGGCCGCGCCAGATGGATACACAATTCTTGCGATGACCAGTTCGGTCGTGACCAATCCGCTGTTGAAAGGCGCCAGCTACACGATCGACGACTTCCGTCCAGTGGCGCTCTACAATCTCGATCCAGAAGTAATCGTGGTTCCCGCGGATTCGCGCTTCCAGACGGCCCAAGAGTTTTTGGCGGCTGCATCAGCCGAGCCCCTCAACATCGTCGTCGCAGGCATCGGTACGTCACACCATATGTCGGGCTTGGCGATCGAACGCGTGACGGATGCGACCTTCAACTACATTCCGACCAGCGGCTTTGGCGCGCAGGTGCAGGCTGTTGTTGGTGGGCACGCTGATGGTGCGCTCTGGCCACTCGGTGAAGCCATGGCACAGGCCGAAAGTGGCGGTGTGCGTTTGCTCGCCATTGCCCAGGAAGAGCGCGATACGAGTTTTGCGGACGTCCCAACCTTTCAGGAAGTCGGCATCGATATTCCGATTTTTGCCACTTTCCGTGGCTGGGCCGTGCCCGCTGATACGCCCGATGATGTCGTAGCCACCCTCTCTGACCTAATGAAAGCCATCTACGAAAATCCGGCTTACGTCGAACGGATGACCACTGCAGGGTTCAAGCCCGCATTCCGCGATGCTGCGGCCTTCCAGGCTCTCATTGCTGATGACGCAGCGCGGTCCGCAATCATTATCGAAGAGGCTGGTCTCGGGCAATAACCCTCTGATCTGCCCGGCCTAAATGCCGGGCAGATCCCCTTCCCAATCCGGCTGTTATGGAAGTGTCTGATGACCGAGAGATATGGCAACCTGTTCGTTCGAGCCCATAGTGATCTGTGGGTAGGTTTGACCTTCATCGCCCTTGGATGTGTTGGGGCGTGGTTCGCAAGCGGTTTTGATACACTGTCGCGCAGCTATCCGACCGTCTTGTCGGTGTCACTAGTCGCCTTGGGGGGCACGCTGATTGTCAAAGCATCGCACCAAGAACCTGACAGTGTACCCTTTCGGGTCTCCGCCCATGCCGCCTTTGTGGCGACGCTGACCCTTGTCGCTTGGATAGCTGCTCTGACCGCAGGTCTGGGTTATTTGCTACCCACATTCGCCATGCAAGTGGTGTTTCTGCTTATATGCGGGGTGCGCGACTACCGCAAATTGGGGCTCATCGCCGCTGCTATCACCATTGTCAGTTATCTCGCGTTTATCGTCGGGCTAGGCATTCGCCTGCCCGCAGCAATCTCGCCTTGGATTATGTGAGTTACCGACATGGAAACGATCCTGCTTGGATTTCAGACACTGGCCACACCAATGGTCATCTTCATGTTGGTACTTGGCCTGTTCGCCGGAATGATCGTTGGCTCGATTCCGGGTATCAATGACAACATTGCATTTGCCGTCTTCATTCCGTTTTCCTTTTCGATGCCTGCAGAACAGGCTCTCGCTCTGATGGTCGGAGTTTATTGCGCCGCTGCCACCGGAGGCGCGATCCCGGCGATTATTATCAAGGTGCCAGGCACCGCTTCGTCGCTTCTGACAGCAGAGGATGGCAACGCCATGGCCCGAAAGGGAATGGCCGGGCGCGCATTGGGTATTGCCATCACATCCTCTGTCGTCGGTGGAGTAGCCAGTTCGATCGTCCTGCTGTTTTTTGCACCTTCACTGGCTAGGGTCGCGCTTGAATTTGGTTATATCGAGAACTTTGCGCTGGCCATCCTGGGCCTTTCAAGCGTGGTGGGCCTGCTACGCGGCAATGTCGCCAAGGGAGCGATTGCCGCGATCGCCGGTCTGTTAGTAGCCACAATCGGCTTCAGCCCCGTCACGGGATTTCCACGCTATACGTTCGGCAATATGAATCTGATCGAGGGCATCCCATTCGTGCCATTGCTGGTGGGCCTGTTCGGAGTTGCAGCAATGCTGGACCTGATGGTCGGCATCTTCCGCGACCGTAAAAACAACATCGCGCTTTCTAAACTCCCGGAAATCGGCTCTCTCCTGTTGCCACGTGCCCTAATGCGACGCCTGCTACCCGTCTGGGTCAGTGGCTCGGTAATCGGCAATGTGATTGGCATGTTACCGGGCGCGGGCATGTTGATGGCCATTTTCCTGGCCTACGACAACGCCGCACGCCGGTTCCGGCGCCTCTATGAGGGCAAACCGGGCGAAACAACTTGGGGTAATGGCGCGCCTGAAGGCATCGCCGCTCCCGAATCCGCCAACAACGCGGTCACGGCAAGTTCCATGGTTCCGCTGCTGTCGCTGGGTATCCCAGGCAATTCGACCTCAGCGCTGTTTATTGGCGCGTTGGCACTGCACGGCATGGTGCCGGGCCCTCTGCTGTTTTCGCAGCACGGAAACATCGCCTGGATGATCATAGTGGCCTTTCTGGTCGCCAATATCCTCATGTGGCCAATTGCCGTTACGGTGATCCGAACGGTGTCGAAACCCATCTTCCTGATCCCAAAGGAAGTCCTGGTCGGTGTGATCGCCCTGTTGTGTTTCATGGGAGCCTATTCGGACGGCGCCAACGTATTTAACATGTGGATAGCTCTGGTTGCGGGCCTAGCGGCATTCGCCATGCGGCTGACCAACATTCCACTTGGCCCATTCATACTTGGCCTCGTTCTGGGGCCGCAGCTTGAATCGTCGCTGAACAATTCACTAATCATTTCGCGTGGTACTTGGCTGGTTTTCATTGATCCGGTTTCCCATCCGATCAGCGCCGGCATGATCCTTGCCTCGATTTTGTTATGGACTGTCCCCGTCATTCTGAATTTCCGACCCAAGAAAATTGCCTGATTTTCTCACTCCAGGAAACGCATCCGATGAACCGTGAAACCAAACTCATGCATTACGGGCGAGTGTCTCTCCCAGGGCCTGCGAACCCACCTGTCATGCGGGCATCAACGATACTGCACGATACAGTGGGATCCTATCAGGACACCAAGCGACGACGCGAAAACGATGACGCAATCTTGTCCTATGGACGGCGTGGAACAACCACCGCCCATGCGCTCGCCGCCGCAATCTGTGACCTGGAAGGCGCCGAGGCGTGCTTCCTCTTCCCCAGCGGCGTCGCAGCAGTGGCCGGAGCGATCGCGCCCTATGTCGGTGCCGGCGATAGTCTACTGGTGGTTGATACGATCTTTCCCGCAACTCGTACCTATTGCGAGGGGGTATTGGCGCGCAACGGTATTACGATCGACTATTTTCCATGGGACACGACAGATCTCAGTGCCTTCGTAAAACCCAACACAAAGGCGGTAATGGTCGAATCTCCCGCATCGCAGACCTTCGAAGTGATGGACCTACCCGCACTCTGCAAAGATGCCCATGCTCGCGACCTGGTCGTCATTGCCGATAATACCTACGGGTCGAGTTGGCTCTATCGACCATTAGACCTGGGCTGCGATGTTTCCGTGGTGGCGGGTACAAAATACCTTGGCGGCCATGCTGACGTGATGATGGGGGCAGCCGCAGCGAAGGGGCCAGCCACCCCCAGACTGCGTCAGCATAGCCAGATGACCGGCCAGACCTTGGGACCCGATGACGCATATAATTGTCTCCGTGGTATTCGCACATTGGGGCTGCGGCTCGATCGACATCAGGAAAATGGGTTTGCCCTGGCCGATTGGCTCAAGGCCCGCGACGAGGTACAGGCGGTTCTGCACCCCGGACTGCCCGAGCATCCTGGCGCAAAAGTCTGGGCGCGTGATGCCACAGGCTGCAACGGCTTGTTTAGCGTCATCTTTGCCGAGGGATTTGACGCCGAGGGATTAGTTGATCGCCTGTCGCTGTTCGCGATTGGAAGTTCATGGGGCGGTTTCGAAAGCCTGGCCATGCCGTCCGACCCCAATGCAGGCCGTATGTTTCAGGACACAGCGCGGACAGGTCCGATGGTTCGGTTCCACGCGGGGCTTGAACACATCGACGATTTGATCGCCGACATGTTGGCGTCCTTCAATGTCGCCGCCAACTGAGAATTCATCTGCCGACGCGATGCGCATAGCATTGATCACACAAGCAATTAGAGAGAGATCCCCATGGGCACGAGCGTTTTTGATTCCATCCTTTTGAAGAATTCCTGGTCGACTGAGGAAATGCGCAACATTTTCAGCGACAAGGCACGCATTCAAAGGTGGCTGGACGTTGAGGCAGCGCTAGCTCTGGTCCAGTCCGATTTGGGGATGATCCCGGCAGAGGCCGCCAAGGAAATCGCTGCCAAGTCCCAGTTCGAAGCCATCGACATGGACTTGGTGCTTCATCACTTGGCCATAACCAAGCATCCACTGGTACCAGTGGTGCGCGCGCTGGAACATGCCTGTGACGGCGGCGCCGGTGAATATGTACATTTCGGCGTAACAACCCAAGACATCATCGACACTGGGCTGGTGTTGCAGATGAAGGACGCGTTCAACATCGTGCGTCGTGATCTGGTGCAGATGGCCCGCGACCTGATGCGCCTGAGCAGCGAGCACCGCAATACGCCGATGATGGGGCGCACCATGTCGCTACAGGCCATTCCGGTCACCTTCGGCTTCAAGACCGCAATCTGGCTCTCGGAAATCGACCGACATCTTCAGCGGCTGGATGAAATGGAACCGCGGGTTTTCGTGGGTTCCATTGTGGGCGCAGTCGGCACCAAGGCATCTTTTGGCCCCAAGGCGCATGCGATGGAAAAGGCCGTCAACACAAAGCTCGGACTGGGTACTCCAAACATTTCTTGGCAGCCTGCTCGCGACAGAATGTACGAGTTCGGTGCAGTGATGGGCGGAGTCAACGCGACCCTGAACAAAATCGGCAACCAGCTTTTGCTCCTTGCCCACAATGAGTTTGACGAGATTGCAGAACCCTTTGGCGAAGGCCAGGTCGGATCTTCAACCATGCCACACAAGCGCAACCCCGCAGTCACGGAAAACTCAGTGACCGTCAGCAGTGCCCTGAAGTCTAACATCAACATGATGTCTGACATCACAAAACACGAACACGAACGTGACGGCGCCGTGTGGAAGATGGAATGGAAGATCATCCCGGAAATCTGCCTGATGCTGTCTGTCGTTCTGGCCAATTTGAAATTTGTGTTGGCAGGTCTGGATGTGAAAAAGGACAGCATGCTGAGCAATCTCGAATTGTTGAAAGGCTATGCGCTGGCCGAGCGGATCATGTTCGCGTTGGCCGACAAGTTGGGCAAGCAGACCGCCCACGAAGAAGTGTACCACGCGGCGATGAAGGGCATCGAAGCGGGCATCACCTTCAAGGAGGCTCTGGCAGCAAACGACGCCATTCGAGGCGCACTGAGCGAATCCGAGCTTGAGACACTTCTGGACCCGACGACCTATGTTGGGGAATCGCCCGAAATCGTCGATCAGGTCGTTGAAGATATCAAGGCGGGTGGGCGGATCGCATAGGCGCCTCCTACTCCGCCGCCAAAAAGCTCTATCGCTTCTGAAAAGGACAGCCATGACCTATTCTTCCGAGTTGGCGTCGTTTGTCTGTACGCTCGACTTCGACGCGGTTCCATCCAGCACCATCGCCCGGGCCAAACAACTGATGATCGACACCTTAGGTGTCGGACTTTCGGGCACCCGGCACTCCACCTTCGAAACTGCCCTTGCCGGGATCATGGCAATCCCCGGCAGCGAGGGGAGGCAACAAGTTCTAGGTGGGAAGGTAACGCTGGCCACCCCATATGCGGCGATGGCCAATGGCGTTGCCTGTCATGTGCTTGATTTTGACGATACCCATACCGCCTCTATCGTCCATGGCAGCGCAATCCTCACGCCGGTAGTTCTTATGCTGGGTCAATCAGCGGCAACTTCGGGGCGCGACGTCCTCACCGCCTTTGTTGCGGGATGGGAGGTTGCGGCCCGTGTCGGAATCGCCTCCGGCAGCAGTTTCCACAACCGCGGATTTCACGCTACCGCAGTAGCTGGCATTTTTGGTGCCACGGCAGCCGCGGGCAAATTGCTGGGACTGTCCCCCGATGCGTTGCAGAATGCCTTCGGGCTGTGCGGCAGTCAGGCCGCCGGAGTAACCGAATTTCTTACCAACAACTCGTCGTCAAAAGGTTATCACGTCGGTTGGGCCGCGCAGAACGCGATCATCACCGCCTATCTGGCCAGAGCAGGGGCAACTGGGCCCTCGACGATATTTGAGGGCCGCAATGGCGTGTTTAATACCCACGGTCTGCCCAACCTTTCCGATGCTTCCTTGACAGTCGCCGACCTGGGAACGCGTTGGGAAACGGAACGCGTGTCGATCAAGCCCTATCCATGCTGTCATTTTGCCCATGGGGCGGTGGATTGCGCAATTGAGTTGCGCAATGATGGAATAAGCCCCGCGGACGTTCGAAATATTCACGCAATCATTGATGACGTGGCTGCCGGGTTTGTTTGCAAGCCCCTAGAGTCCAAATACACACCGAGCAACGCCTATGGCGCAAAGTTCAGCCTGCCCTATCTCGTTGCCTGCGGATTGATTGACGGTCGGGTTGATCAGGGATCTTTCACCGACGACCAGATCGAGCGGGATGATCTAATCTCGCTTGCACGCAAGACCAGCTACGAAAATGCAGAGAAGGGTACGACGGGATTTCCGAAGTATTTTCCTGGGCACCTACGGGTCACCCTGAACAACGGGCGCTTGGTCGAAAAGCGTGTTGCAATCAATCGTGGAAATCCAGACGCTCCTTTGTCAGGCGACGACGTCGCTCGCAAATTTAAGCGCAATGTCGAAGGTATTCTATCAATGGAACGTGCGGCCTCTCTGGTCGATGCTGTATTAGAATTAGATACTTTGGACGGACTTTGTAATTTAATGTACGAACTATCTTGTACTGGTGAGGTTAAATAGAAGCTAGATTCTTTTGTTGTTCGTTTAATACAAACAGACAGCCTATTAATATTTTGGTTGTCGAGAATTTATATTAAAAATTTTGAATAAAGTTCGAGTTTGTAGTATTTGATATGATTTATCGAAGTATAATCTTGGTTGGACATCGCTAGCGTGCTGAGCGACGTCAGCACAGAGTTTAGCGTATCGAGCTTCAGCGCCGCTCCTGTGGTACGACTACAGCCCCCACCAACAACATCAGAATTTCTGAGTTTTCCGATATTCATTCATGCCACCACCTGGGCCTCTGAGGTCAGTCTGTCGTTTGCTCGCTGCTACGATGGGTGGTCACTGGCCGAAGACCTTTGGCAAGTGTCGAGACAATTATATCGGGGCCACTTGGCGCCAAACCAATGTCAGATAGCTGCGTATTGACGGAGAGACCACAATGATTGAATTGAGTGGCGTATTTCCCTATTTGGTGTCGCCCGTTGACGTTGCCGGAACGGTGCAAACTGAGGTTCTAACCGATTTGGTCGACCATTTGGTCGCTAGTGGCGTACATGGCCTAACCCCGCTCGGCAGCACAGGGGAATTCGCGTATCTCAGCCATCAGCAACGCTATGAGGTGGTGCGCGCCGTAGTGTTGGCTAGTCGAGGCCGTGTGCCAGTTGTTGCCGGTGTCGCTGCAACTACAATTTCGGATGCTCTCGAGCAGACCAAAACGATGATCGAGCTGGGTGCCGATGGTATTCTTGCAATCTTAGAAGCCTACTTCCCAATCTCCGACAGCGGCGTCGAAGCCTATTTCCGCGCAATTGCTGGGGCCGCACAAGGACTGCCCGTAACAATCTATACAAATCCCAATTTCCAGCGCTCTGATCTAAATCTTGGTGTACTGGAGCGGCTTAGCCACGTCCCCAATATCGCGTATATCAAGGACGCCTCCTCCAATACCGGCCGACTGCTTTCAATCATGGAACAGACTGAGGGCAGACTAAAGGTTTTCGCTGCTTCAGCCCATATCCCCGCAGCAGTTATGCTGATCGGCGGTGTAGGCTGGATGGCAGGACCCGCGTGTCTCGCTCCACGACAAAGCGTTGCACTGTACGACGCCGCCTGTAGCGGCGACTGGGAGCAAACCATGGCATTGCAGCGTCCGCTTTGGCGGCTCAACCAACTTTTCGCTCGTCAATCGCTAGCGGCGTGCATCAAAGCTGGTCTCGAGCTTCAAGGATTCAAAGTTGGCGATCCGCTGCCACCGCAATCGCCACTTGGCCCTGACGACCGCGCCGAACTGGCCGCAGCCCTTCAGAAACTGGGCGCGCCCTAGTGGTGCCCGCCTGACATACGAGTCCTTTGTGGGGTTTCCACTCTGGCGTGCGCATGCGAAGTCTGGACTTCACAACGCCGGTTGCTGAGCTGGACACCCGCAAAAACCCTCGCGCCTTTGATGCAGTCGTGATTCTCTGATGTTGCCCGGTAGTAGAGCGCTGTCATGGACCCGCATTCGCTTCTCAGCCTGAACGATCACCTTGAGGCGCTGAGCCAGCATGGCGATCCGCTCGAGGTTTTGCAGCACACGGTGGATTTCGAGTGTGAATAGGCGCGTGGTTTGGGCGCCGATCGGCACGGTAAGGCGTTGAAACTACAGTCACTGTCGGGATCACGTTATGGCGCCGAATTACACTGAGGAACTAGCGCGAGCCTTGGCGCAGGCATTTCGAGCGCCGTTGATTGCGGCCTGAAGAGGCATTCGCCCTTGTCCGCCCATGAGGAACAGCCAAAAGAACCCGCCGCTCCGCGCCAGTCAGAACAGACTTGGAATGAACCGCATCCTCTAAGAGTACGGCCGAGATGAAGAGACCGGCATTTGCCATGGTGAGGTCCTTGTTTCCTCGACCAATAGATCGGCCGCTCGGATCTCGACAAATGGGCGGCTTTCCGTTCCAACGCGGTCGCTACTAGGTCCTGTTGACGAAGTGCGGCATCCATAAGGGGCAGCTTTCTGCCTCGTCTGCCCAATAACGGACAGTCTGTCAATCGGCCCAGAACATTGACCCCGTATCGGCGTCCAATGTTGACCCCCTGATCGCGACGATGAGCTGATCCGGCGCGGCGAAGCTGGTAAGGGTTGCGGCGCCGCGTCGGATCAGCGGTTGGCGAGTCAGATGCGG
>NZ_JAUYGL010000052.1 GCF_030689745.1 Devosia sp. | reverse complement strand
TGGTCGTGCTCGCGCCGCACCGTCAGCACGTCCAGCGTCTTCATCGGCGAATTGGACTGGCACTCCGTGGAGCGGAAGGTGGTGAAGTCATGGTGCCCCAGAATCAGGCTGGCGGCCTCGTCCATGATCTCGGCATCGAGCGGCTTGTACACATGCCAGACCTGGTTGCGCTCAAGGATGGCCGGCGTGCGGCGATTGAGGATACGATATTCATAGTGGCGCGCCGTCGCCGAAAACCGTGCTTCGAACGTGTCGGCTACCAGTTCGGCGGCAACAATTCCCACCGGATTGGGCCGCATCAGATGATTGAGGCCCTCCCGGACCTGGAATGGGTCCCAGTCCCGTGTCAGATCGACATGCGCCACCTGGCCCAGCGCATGTACCCCGGCATCGGTGCGGCCGGCAGCCTGCAGCGTCACAGTCTCGCCGGTCATCTGTTCGATGGCGCCTTCCAGCGTCTGCTGCACGCTCGGTCGCGTCTTCTGTCGCTGCCAGCCGGAAAACGGTGTTCCGTCATATTCGATGGTGAGCTTGAAGCGCGGCATGTCTAGCGCACAATTGCCGGCAGGGTTCCGGCGCCACGCAGGAACGTAGCGGCATCCATGGCGCCCTTGCCCTCGCGCTGCACCTGGGTGAGCCGCACCGCGCCGTCGCCGCAGGCGATGGTCAGATCGCCCAGCAGTGTGCCGGGTGCGCCCGTGCCCTGGCCCAGCGTCGAGCGCAGGGCCTTGACCCGCACCAGCTTGCCGCCGAGCTCGATCTCGAACCAGGCGCCGGGGAAGGGCGACAGCCCGCGAATGTGATTGTGCACTTCGGCCGCCGGGCGCGACCAGTCGATCCGGGTTTCGGCCTTCTCGATCTTCTTGGCGTAGAGCGCGCCGTCTTCGGCTTGCGGGGTGAATTGCAGGCTGTCGCGCTCCAGCGCGGCAAAGGCCCGGCCCATCAGATCGGCACCCACAACCATCATGGTGTCGTGCAGTTCGCCCGCCGTCATGTCGGGGGAAATGGCAATGACCTCGCCCAGCCCAATCGGGCCGGTGTCGAGCCCTTCTTCCATCTGCATCACCTGAATGCCGGTCTGGCGGTCGCCGGCCATGATCGCGCGCTGAATTGGCGCCGCGCCGCGCCAGCGCGGCAGCAGCGATCCATGCAGGTTCAGGCATCCCAGGCGTGGCGCCTCCAGGATGGGTTTGGGCAGCAGCAGGCCATAGGCCACGACGATGGCGACATCGGCGTCATGGCTGGCAAAGATGATTTGTTCGGCCTCGCCCTTGAGCGAGCGCGGTGTGAATACCGGAAGGCCAAAAGCCTCAGCCGCCAGATGCACCGGCGACTTGCGCTCTTCCTGCCCCCGGCCGGCTGGCTTGGGCGCCCTGGTATAGACCGCCACAACCTCGTGCCCGCCCGATACAATCTCGGTCAGCGTGGGCACGGAAAATTCGGGCGTACCCATGAAGACGACGCGCATTGGGCGGAACTTTCGTGTTTGCTCGCCCGGCGGGGCAGACGACATTCTAGCCGACGGCGCGCTTGGCGGCCTTGTCGAACCTCTTGATCACCCGGTCGCGCTTGAGGCGGCTGAGATAGTCGATATAGAGCACGCCATCGAGGTGATCGAGTTCATGCTGGATGCAGACGGCAAACCTGCCTTCGGCTTCCCTGGTGACTTCCTTGCCCTCAAGGTCGGTGTATTTCACCACCACATCATTGGGGCGCTCGACCTCGTAGTAGAGCTCGGGGATCGACAGGCAGCCCTCTTCGGTCACCTGCATCTGCTCGCCGAAATGGGTGATCTCGGGATTGATCATGACCAATGGCTCGGGCGTTTCGTCTTCGCCGGCCAGATCCATCACCACAATACGCTTCATCACGCCGATCTGGGGTGCGGCCAGGCCAATGCCCGGCGCGTCATACATGGTTTCCAGCATGTCGCTGGCCAGCGTCTTGATCTCATCATCGATCTCGGCGATCGGATCAGTGACGGCCCGCAGGCGCGCATCGGGAATGACAAGAATGGGGCGGATAGCCATGGGTGTTGGTCCGGCAATTAAGGGATGTGCCTCTCGATATGGTATTTTCGCGCGTAAGGTCAACTCTTGTGGCCGCTAACTGCGCTGATCACCCATAGAACATTAGAGGAACGGCCCGAATCGGCTAGACTCGCCTGATGGACACAGTGATTTTTATGCTCGGCGACTGGCCGGTTACCTCCGCAATGGCGGCAATCCTGGGCGGGCTGCTGCTCGTGCTGCTGGTTGGCGCCGTGATGATCGCCGCCATGCGGGCCGGCGCGGCGCGGGCCGAAGCCGCTGCCCAGCAGGCGACCGAGCAGTTGCGCGCCAATTTTCTGGTCCAGATTGGCGAACGCGACAGCCGCATCCACGAGCTTGACCACCAATTGGCCCAGGAGCGCGAACGCGGCGAGGAACTGCTCGATATCGAACGCGAAAAGGCCGCCTCTCTGCGCGCCGATAATTCGGGCCTGCGCGCCAGCATGGCCGAGCAGGCCAAGCAGTCCGAAGAGAACCTCAAGCGCTTCCTTGAAGCGCGCCAGCACATGACCGACGAGTTCAAGTCCATCGCCGGCGACGTGCTCAAAAGCCATAGCGAAACCTTCTCCAAGCAGAACCGCGAGCAGGTCGACGTGCTGCTCAAGCCGCTCAACGAGAAGATCGTCGAGTTTCAGGGCGAATTGCTGCGCGACCGGGCCACCATGGGCGAACAGATCCGCGCTTTGGCGGCCAGTAATCTGCAGATCACCACCGAGGCGCAGAACCTCACCCGTGCCCTCAAGGGCAATTCCCAGACGCAGGGCTCGTGGGGGGAAATGATCCTCTCGACCATTCTGGAACGCTCCGGCCTGCGCGAAGGTGAGGAATTCATCACCCAGACCAGCCACACTGCCGAGGACGGCAGCCGCGTCCGCACCGACGTCGAGGTGCTGATGCCCAATAATGACCGGCTGGTCATCGACTCCAAGGTTTCGCTCACCGCCTTTGAGGCCTACGTCAATTGCGAGGATGAGGCCAAGGGCCAGTTCCTGCAGGCTCACATCGTCTCGATCCGCAGCCACATCAAGACGCTGGGCGACAAGACTTATCAGCGTCATGCCCGCAGCAGCCTCGATTATGTGATGATGTTCGTACCCATTGAATCGGCGCTGGCCACCGCCATTCAGGCCGATGCCAAGCTGGTCGAATATGGCATGAGCCAGGGCGTCATGCTGACCACGCCCACCACGCTGATGACCGTGCTGCGTACGGTGCGCAACATCTGGGATGTCGAGAAGCGCCACCGCAATGCTGAGGAAATCGCCAGCCGCGCTGGCGCGCTCTACGACAAGGTCGTCGGTTTTCTGGGCAGCATGGACAAGCTTGACGGCCATCTCGACAAGGCGCGCTCCAGCTTTGATGCGGCGCGCGGGCAGTTGTCATCGGGCAAGGGCAATGTGGTGCGGCAGGTGGAAATGCTGCGCGAACTGGGCGCCAAATCCAGTCAGGTCATTCCACCGAGCTGGGATAGTGGCGACGTCAAGCAAGACGACGTTGAACCCACCTTGCGCCTGGTAGTGGATGACCCAGGCGATCTGGCCTGAGGCTAGATCAGCGTGCGCGCCTTGAGCGCCTGGCTCAATGTACCCTCATCAAGATAATCCAGCTCGCCACCCACCGGCACGCCATGGGCCAGACGGGTGACCTTGATATCGGAGCCGGTCAGTCGATCGGTGATGTAATGGGCGGTGGTCTGCCCTTCGACGGTGGCATTGACCGCCAGCACGATTTCGCTGAATTCGGGCGCCCGCGCGATGAGTTCATTGATGGTAATGTCTTGGGGGCCCACGCCATCAAGCGGGGACAGCACGCCGCCCAGCACGTGATAGCGCACGGCGCCGACCCCGGCGCGTTCCAGCGCCCATAGATCGGCTACGTCTTCCACCACGATCAGCATGCCGCTCTCGCCGCGCCGCGGGTCAGAGCAGATGGTACAGGGGCTGATGGTATCGACATTGCCGCACACTTCGCAGCTGCGCACCGCCACCACCGCGCGATCCAGCGCCGCCGAGAGCGGGATCATCAGCTGCTCTTTTTTCTTGATCAACTGCAGTACCGCACGGCGGGCCGAACGGGGACCAAGCCCTGGCAGGCGTGCCAGCAGCTGGATCAGTTGCTCAATCTCGGGTCCGCCATTGGCCATTTGGGGCGCTAGCTCGTGGTCAAGTGGATTAGCAGAATGTTAACAAGAGAGGCATTTTCAGAACGGCAGGTTCATGCCGGGCGGGATCGGCAGCCCGGCCGTGACTTCCTTCATGCGCTCCTGCATGGCCGCTTCGCTCTTGGCCTTTGCGTCGGCATGGGCGGCGATGATGAGGTCCTCAAGCACCTCGACATCGTCTTCCTTGAACATTGAGGGGTCGATCTTGACCCCCCTCATGTCGCCCTTACCGCTCAGTGACACGGTGACCATGCCGCCGCCGGAGCGGCCTTCCACCACCAGCGCGGCAAGCTCGGCCTGCATGGCCTCCATCTTGCCCTTCATTTCGCCGGCGGCCTTCATCATTCCCATGATGTCTTTCATTCGTCGTCCTCTTCGGGTGGGGGTGGCGGGGCATCGTCAACAATGGCAGCGTCGTCGCGCACCTTGACATTGACGACCCTGGCCCCGGGAAATGTCTCAAGAATGGCTTTCACCAATGGATCTTCATGCGCCGCAGCATGGTCGGCCTGCTTGCGCTGCTCGGTCTGCTGCCGCACGGTCAGCCCTTCGGGGGGCTTGCTCGATACCATGATCAGCCAGCGGTCGCCGGTCCAGGCCTGCAGCCGCGCCGACAGGGTCGCGATAATGCCGGGATCGGTGCCGTCCAGCAGCGCCACTTCAATGCGGCCCTGTTCAAACGAAATCGGCCGCATCGAGCCTTCCAGCGCCAGCTTGACCAGCACATCGCGCTTGGCCTGGGCCAGCGCAATCAGCTCCTTGTAGCTCCCTACACTCGCCAGCGCGGGCTGGATCTGCGCCTGCGGCACAACCGGCTGGCTCGATATGGCTTCGGTGTCGACGGGACGCGGCTGCTCAATCCGCATGGCCGAAGAACCGCCTGACGGGCCTCGCGGCATGGGCATCATCGTCTGCGGGCCCGGCGCCGGCGCCGGCTGGTTGGCCAGCTTGGCGATCAGATCGTCGGGGCTGGGCAGGTCGGCGGCATAGGCCAGCCGGATCAGCACCATTTCGGCGGCCTGCAGGCCATTATTGGCCCGCGCCACCTCGTCATAGCCCTTGAACAGAATTTGCCAGGCCCGGGTCAGGGCCCGCATCGGCAGTTTCCCCGCCAGCTCGGCGCCACGCTTGCGCTCATCGGGCGTCAGGGACACATCCTCGGCGGCAGCCGGCACCACCTTGATGCGGGTGACCAGATGGGTGAAATCGGCCAGATCGGCGACCAGCGTCTGCGGGTCGGCGCCCATGTCATAGAGCGCGCGCATGGTTTCGACAGCGGCACCAATCTGCCCACCCATCAGCTCTTCAAACAGATCGATGATCCGCGCCCGGTCGCCCAGGCCCAGCATGGCCTTGACCGTCGCAGCGGTGACCGTGCCATTGCCATGCGCAATGGCCTGATCGAGCAGGCTGAGATTGTCGCGGGCCGAGCCTTCGCCGGCGCGCACGATCATCGCCAGGGCCTCGGGCTCGAAGCCGATGCCCTCCTGGCCCAGGATCGATTCGAGATAGGCCGTCATGATTTCGGGGGTGATGCGGCGCAGATCAAACCGCATGCAGCGGCTCAGAATCGTCACCGGCACCTTGCGGATCTCGGTGGTCGCAAAGATGAATTTCACATAGGGCGGTGGCTCTTCGAGCGTCTTGAGCAGCCCGTTGAAGGCCGCCGTGGAGAGCATGTGCACCTCGTCGATCACATAGACCTTGTAGGGCGCCGAGGACGGCGCGTATTTGACCGAGTCGATGATTTCGCGAATGTCGCCAATACCGGTATTGGAGGCAGCGTCCATCTCGATCACGTCGACATGGCGGCCCTCAATGATGGCGCGGCAGTGCTCGCCCTCGACGCTCAGATCGAGCGTGGGGTGTGGGCCACTGGCGTCTTCATAGTTGAAGGCCCGGGCCAGAATGCGCGCCGTCGTGGTTTTGCCCACCCCGCGCACCCCCGTCAGAATGAAGGCATGGTGGATGCGGTTCTGCGTGAACGCATTGCCCAGCGTCTGCACCATCGCATCCTGGCCAACCAGCGTGGTGAAGTCAGCCGGCCGGTATTTGCGGGCGAGAACGAGATAGGGCGAGGTCGTAGCGTCAGCCATCGTGCCCCTCAAGGTCAAGGTTCGGGAATCTGCCTGCGGTCATACGACCATCATAGAGGCAAGTAGGAGGCTGGCAACGACCCGTGCAGGTCTCGTTGGGGCTGCTTCCTTCCGGACCTGACCCGGTTGGCGAGGAACACGTCCGCGCCAACCTCCCGGTCGCTATATGCGAACTAATTCCGCCGATGGCAAGGGCCCCGGCACAAACGGTGCCAGTCGTGCGGCTCGCGTTGCGGTCATTCTCCTCATCGGCTAGACGAGGCGGCAGCACAGGAGATCGCATTCATGGCCAAGCGCCGCCCAACTTCACTGCGGACGTCCAAACAGGACATCGCATCAGCCAGGCTTGTGCCCAGAACGCCACAAACTGAATCATCGGCCTATCGTCTGGCCTTTGCCGACGATGAATTTCTGACATCGGACGATACGCGCGGCATTCGCTTCCAGCTTGAATATCTCAAGCCCGAATTTACCCTGCGCGAGCGCGGCATCAATTCCACCGTGGTCCTGTTTGGCGGCGCGCGTATTCCCGAGCCCGGCAAGGATGCCTGGGCCGCCAAGAATGATACTCAGCGCAAAAATCTTGAGGCCGCTTCACGCTATTATGATGAAGCCCGTCGTTTTGCGCAGCTCGCCTCAAGCATGGCCAAGATGCACGACAACAGCGAATTTGTGGTGGTTACCGGCGGTGGCCCCGGCGTGATGGAAGCGGGCAATCGCGGCGCCACCGACGTCGGCGCCCCCTCCATCGGTTTCAACATCGTGTTGCCGCATGAGCAGGCGCCCAATGTGTATGTGACGCCCGCACTGAGCTTCAACTTCCATTATTTCGCGACCCGCAAGATCCATTTCCTGATTCGCGCCAAGGTGGTGGCCGTATTCCCCGGGGGCTTTGGTACGCTGGACGAGTTTTTCGAGACTCTCACCTTGATCCAGACCGGCCGCATGGATCGTGTGCCACTGCTGCTGTTCGGCAAGGAATTCTGGGGCAAGGTGCTCAATCTCGAAGCCCTGGCCGAAATGGGAACCATTTCACCGGGCGACCTGGAGCTGTTCAATATTGTGGACAGCGCCGATCAGGGCTGGGATGTGGTGCGCAAGTTCTACAATTTGCCCGAGATTGACGAGGTCCTGCGCGGCGACTGATTCCGCCCGTCGCATCTGTCCAATATCGGGTGCGCTGTCGCCTGAACGCACTGGCCCGGACGACGCTGCGGGCCTAAGCTGGAGCGATAGCCGGGAGAGCCAGTATGTCAGACCAGTTTGATGCCATCGTCATCGGGGCCGGCCAGGCTGGGCCGTTTCTGGCCGCCCGCCTCGCCGCCACAAACAAGTCCGTCGCGCTGGTCGAGCGCAACCATCTCGGGGGCACCTGCGTCAATGATGGCTGCACCCCCACCAAGACTCTGGTGGCCAGCGCGCGTGCTGCCTGGATGGCTCGTCACGCGGGCGACTTTGGCGTTTCATTCAAGGGCCCGGTCAGAGTCGACATGAAGGCCGTCAAGGCGCGCAAGGATGCGGTGGTTGGCGCATCGGTACGGAGCCTGACCGAGTGGATCGGTGGCATCGAAACGCTGGACCATATTCGGAGCGAAGCAAGTTTCGTTTCACCCACCGTGGTCAAAATCGGTAGCCGAACCATCACGGCACCGCAGATCTTCATCAATACCGGCGCCACGGCCAATGTGCCAGATTGGCCAGGGCTGAGCACCGTGCCCTACCTCACCAACAGTTCGATCATGGACCTCGATAGTTTGCCCAGCCATCTGGTCATCGTCGGCGCCAGCTATATCGGGCTTGAGTTTGCGCAGATGTACACGCGCTTTGGGGCCAAGGTGACGGTGATCGAGCGCGGCGACCGCCCCGCCGCGCGGGAGGACCAGGACATTTCAGGCTGGATCCGCAAGATTCTTGAGGCCGAAGGCGTTACCTTTCTGTTCAACACCAAGGTGGAATCAGTGGCGCGGGCCGGCGGCGGTATCTTGCTGTCGCTCAAGACCGGCTCGCGCCGCGCTTCGGTGGAAGGCAGCCACCTGCTGCTCGCTCTGGGCCGCACCCCCAATACAGGGGCACTCAATCTGGCGGCAGCGGGTGTTGCGGTTGACGAGCGCGGTTACATCGTCACCGACGAGCATTTGCGCACCAGCGTACCCGGCATCTGGGCCATGGGCGACGTCAATGGCCGTGGCGCCTTCACCCACACCAGCTATAACGAATATGAGATTGTCGCCGACAATGTGATTGATGGCGGCAGCCGCTCGGTGGCCAACCGCATTCCCGTCTATGGCCTGTTCATCGATCCGCCGCTTGGGCGCATCGGCATGAGCGAGGCCGAGGTGCGCCAATCAGGCCGCAAGGCGCTGCTGGCTACGCGCCCCATGACGCAGGTCGCGCGCGCCAGGGAGCGCGGGGAAACCCAGGGCATGATGAAGGTGCTGGTGGATGCCGAAACCAGGAAGATCCTTGGTGCGGCCATTCTGGGCATTGGCGGCGACGAGGTGGTGCAGTCCTTGCTGCAATTGATGGCAGCAGGGACCCCTTATACTACCATGATGGAAACAATGCACATCCACCCCACCGTGAGTGAACTCCTTCCGACCCTGTTGGCCGACCTCAAGCCGCTGAATTAGATATCCGAGAACAGCACCACCGTGCTGCGGCCTCTCGCCTTGGCGGCATAGCAGGCCGCATCGGCTTCCCCCATGAACCCCAGCGGGGAGGCGGGCGTGGCCGTAATGGTGGTAACCCCAGCGCTGGCGCCGATCTGGTAGGTGCTACCAGCCCAATCGAACTGTAGCGCTCCAACGGCGCCGATGATCTTGTCGGCGATCACTTTGCCGGCCGCTGCCGGGCAGTCCAGCAGCAATACGGCAAACTCATCGCCACCGATCCGGGCGGCCACGTCCTGGCTACGGCAACTGTCACGGATGGTTTGCGCAACCTGCTGCAACAACCTATCCCCGGCCGCATGTCCTGCCGTATCGTTGACCGGCTTGAAGTGATCAAGGTCAATATAAACCAGACAGTGGCCATCCCCGTTCGCCGCCGTCGTGATCGCCTTGTTGAGCAAGCGATCAAAGGCGGCGCGGTTGGGCAAACCGGTCAGGTCGTCATGATTGGCAGCGTGGGCCAGTTCCCGCTGCATCTGCCGGCTCTGCGTCACGTCCTGGAACACCAGCACTGCGCCAGTCAGCACATCGCCAGCCATCAACAAGGGCGAGGCCTTGCAGCGGATCTCCCGCTTGATCCCGCTGGGGCCGATCAGGATCATGTCATCATCGATGCTGACCACCTGGGCGCTCTTGAGACACTGCGCCACCGGGCACTGTTGCGGCGTGCCGGTTTCTCCTGCAAATACGGCGAACACCGCGTCGACCGGTCGGCCCAGGGCCTGCGCGCTGGTGTATCCGGTCAGTGCTTCGGCGGCCGGGTTCATGAAGACGACATTGCCCTCGGTGTCTGTTGAAACCATGCCGTCGGCAATGGCTTCGAGCGTCACGCGCAGTCGTTCTTTTTCGGCGGCCAGTTCCGTCTCGACGGTCTTGAGGCGGGTCACATCGGTATCGGTACCCAAGGTGCGGACGGGCTTGCCGTCGGCGTCCCACTCCACCGGCTTGCCGCGGCTGAGAATCCACACATAACTGCCATCGCGCTTGCGCTCGCGATACTCCAGGGCGTCAAAATCCTCGTCGCCCCGATCCTGCTTCTCGACGTTGTCGAGCACATATTGCAGATCATCGGGGTGGATCCGTTGCAGCCATTTCTGCTGGTCACCATCCACATCCTCATCCGGCGGAATGCCGCGCATGATGCGCCACATGCGCGAATAGAACATGGTGTCCGTGCGAATATCATGGTCCCAGACGCCCTGGCCCGCGCCTTCCAGCGCAAAGTTCCAGCGGCTTTCCGAATAGGCCAGCGCCTCCTCGGCCTTCTTCTGCCGATCAATACTGGCCACCTGGACAATCAGGTAGTGGGCCCCATCGGGTTGCTCGTCGCGCAATACCGAGGCCGCAACCGCCACCCAGAGCGGGCTGCCATCGCCGTGACGAAACCGGTGCTCGCCCCGGTACTCATCGGCTTCGCCGCGCATCAGGCGCTGCAAATGCTGCCTGCCGGCGCTCTCGTCCTCGGCATGCACCAGATCGAGAATGCCCGACGGCACTTCGGCGCCATGCCCGAGTATGTCGTGAAATGCCTGATTGGCGTAGACCAGCGAGCCCGCCATGTCGCAAACCACCATGCCCACTGCCGCGCAATCCACGATGCGGATCAGCATCGAATTGGTCTGCGAAAAGCGGTGCAGGGGCAGAACGGCGGTATTGGGGCGAACTGACATCCGTTCAGTGTGGAACGGACCTGTTAAATATCTAGCTAATTTTGTCTCACAATTCACGCGATGTGATGAAATCGCGCTCCGTGGCCAGGCCGTGCCATTCACTGGGGATCTCGCTGTCAAAGATCAGCGTGTAGGGCCCCTTGTAACCCGCCGCTTCGGCCAGCGCGATGCACTGGCCATAATCGGCCTCATCAAGGTCGCCATCGATGAAACTCGCCTTGGCGTGGCACAACTCGGCCCGATTGAAGATCGATTTGAGATCGGCGTATTTCTCGGGCCCGCTCCAATTGCCGAAATCCGCCAGCAGACCAATACGGCCATCGAGTTTGTCGAGCAGGAAATGCACATGCGCCGGCTCGGCCAGCAGGTCGAACCAGTTCTCGGTCACCAGCCGCACGTCTGAGCCGGCATTGCCATCGGCCAGTGCCGTCAGTGCCTTGACCGAGCGATCCAGTGCATCGCGCGTCGGCTTCTGTTTGCCGGCAATAATCCGGGCGTTCTGGGCGCCAAGTTCATTGGCGATTTCGATCCAGCTGGCAATCCAGGCCTGATCGCGTTCGCCATGTTCGGGATGGCTGATATCGCCGGCATCGATCAGCAGCGTCTGCAGGGTGACATCGGCAATTTTGAGCTGATCGCGCAGTTCACCCAGATAGACCGGGTCGCGGCTGCGCAGGTGAAACGAGACGATCTCGAGCCGGTGATAGCCATGATTGGCCATAACGGAGGGCAGGCCCAGCAGGGATTCCTCGCCCTCGCCATAGGTCTCCTGCATCGGCCCGATTTCGGTGGTGGTCAGGTCGTGCGGGTAGGTCATGCCGAGCAGGCGGTGCAGCGACCAGGTCGAAACCGCAATGCGGTCAGGGCTGATTTGGGCCATAGGGAAACTCTCCATTTGCGGCGGACACTTCCATGCCAAGGCGCTGGATTCAACCGCTATTATCGCTCAGTCAGTCACGTTGCTGAAGTGATGGAAGGTCTGCAACCGGCCAATGGCTTCGGCCGGTTGCAGGACGGCAATCGCGGCGACTAGTAAGCCCATTCGCCCTTGCGCATCACCGGCTCGACGCTGCCATCGGCATGGACGCCGTCAATGTCGATCTTGTCGCTGCCGATCATCCAGTCGATATGGATATTGGAGCTGTTGCCGCCCCGGGCGTTGATCTCGGCCTGGGTCAGATCCTTGCCGCCTTCAAAGCAATCCGAATAGCACTGGCCCTGCGCGATATGGCAGGAGGCGTTCTCGTCATAGAGCGTGTTGAAGAACAGGATGCCTGAAGCCGAAATCGGCGAGGAGTGTGGCACCAGGGCCACCTCGCCGAGGTGGCGGCCACCCTCGTCGGTGTCGAGCACCTTGTTGAAGATGTCCTGCCCCTTGGACGCCTTGAGCTCGACCAGCCGGCCGCCCTCAAAGCGCGCCTGCATGTCTTCGATCAGCGTGCCGTTGTGGCTGAGCGGCTTGGTCGCCGCGACGTGCCCGTCGACGCGCAAGCGGTGCGGCGTGGTGAACACTTCCTCGGTCGGAATATTGGGATTGCAGGTGATCCCGTTCTTGGCCTCCGAGGCGCCGCCCTTCCAGCGGTGGCCATCGGCCAGCCCGACGGTCAGATCGGTTCCCGGACCGGTATATTTCAGCGCCGAGAACGCCTTGCCATTCAGCCAGCTCCAGCGTGCCTTGAGATTGGCATTGTGCTCGGCCCAGGCGGCAATCGGATCGTCCACATCAACGCGGCTGGCCTTGAAGATCGCATCGGCCAGCTTGCCCACCGCGACCTCTTCACTGTCATCGGGAAACACCAGCTTGGCCCAGGCGGCGCTGGGGTAGGAGACAATGTTCCAGTTGATATCAAAGCCGGTGATCAGCTGCAGCGCCGGCTTGTAGGCCGCCGAATTGGCGCGCTGGGCGCGGCTGACCTTGTCGGGGTCCTGCCCGGACAGCATCATCGGATTGTCGCCGGCAATCGCCAGCCGGGCGGCATTGCCCTTGAAGGCCTCGGCCATGCCCGAATAGAGCCAGCCGGCGGCTTTGTCGAAGCTCTGGTCATTGGCGTATTTGTAACGGGCCAGGGTCGCTTCTTCGTCGGAATAGATCGTGGTCACCACACCGGCACCGGCCTTGTAGGCATGCTCGGTGATGCGGCGCACCAGTGGTGCGGCAGTCATCGGCGCGGTCATCACCAGATCCTGGCCCTCGGCCAGTTGTAGGCCGACCTTGATGGCGACCTGGGCGAGTTTGTCGAGCTTGACGGGATCAATGGTCATTTTGGCAATGTCTCTTGGCTTTGAGTCTGGTTGGCCGGGAGGGTAGCGCCGGAATGGGGACGACGCTACCCTCTGGAAGGGCAGGGCCACCACGCGCAGGCGACAGCGGCGCTTTGACCGGTCTGGCGGCACGCAACGGGCGCCTGGCTTGCCCTGTGGCTTTCGCGCATCACTGGGACGCCGTAGCGAAATACCCCGTTGGCAAGGGTGAACTGTTTCGCTACAAAATCTCCACCGCTTCAGATCACCAGCAAGGGAGGCGTTGTATGATAGTGACATTCATCGAGCTTCCCGCAGGCAGAAATCGGGCCTAGGCCCCTGCTATCCGCGGCCCGCCGTACAGGCCTGCCGCCCGCGGTTCTTCCCATCACAGTCCGACTGATCTGACGGGATCATTGCTCCCGTTCCGACTGTGCCTTTCATCCCCTGCTGCTGAGGGCCGGTCGCCGGAGAACGGGACCGGGCTGCCACTATGAGCCAGAATAAACGTCACAACCGCGCCAATGCGTTTCGCAATGTGCTCGGCTTCACCTTCCGCCACTGGGCCAATCAACCGCTCCGTGCCGCCGTCATTGCGCTGCTGGTGCTCGCAGCAACGCTGGCGGAGGCTTTCAGCCCGATTTTCGCCGGCCGCATGGTCGACGCCGTTGCCTCGGGCAGTGGTCAGGATGATGCGTTCTGGATTCCGGCGCTGACGGCCTTTGCCACCATGACAGGTCTCTATGTCGGCTCGGTCATCCTGCGCCAGTTCGTGTTCTTCACGCTGATCGGGTTCACGCTCAAGATCATGAACGATGTCATCGCCAATGCCTTCCAGCGGGTGCAGCGCTTCTCGACCGATTGGCACGCCAACAGCTTTGCCGGCTCGACGGTGCGCAAGATCACCCGTGGCTCGGGCGCTATCGACTTGCTCAATGACGTGCTGCTGGTGGCCTTGCTGCCCTCGCTGGTCATGCTGGTGGGCGCCACAGTGATCCTGGGCATCGTCTGGCCAGTGATGGGCCTGGTCGTCGGGCTGGGCTCGCTGATCTATGTCGGCATCACCACCTGGCTGTCGATCAGCTTTGTGGCGCCGGCCGGCTCGCTGGCCAACACCTGGGACACCAGGATGGGCGGCGCACTGGCCGATGCGGTGAGCTGCAATGCGGTGGTCAAGGCCTTCGGCTCGGAAACGCGCGAGGAGACCATCCTCGGCCAGGTGGTCAGCAAATGGCGCCACCGCACCAGGCGGGTGTGGCAGCGCGGCACGCTTAATGGCGGGGCGCAGGGCCTGATGATGGCCTTGATGCAGGCGGCCATCCTGGGCACCGCCTTGCTGTTGTGGCAGCGGGGCGCGGCAACGCCGGGTGACATCACCTTCGTGCTGACCATGTTCTTCGTGCTGCAGGGCTATTTGCGCGATGTGGGCCAGCACATCCGCAATCTGCAGCGTTCGGTGAACGACATGGAGGAGCTGGTGGCGCTCGATAGCCAGAATTACGGCATTGAAGACAAGCCCGATGCGCCGCCGATTGCCATTGGCGACGGCGCCATCGCCTTTGACAAGGTGACGTTCCAATATGGCTCGCATCCGACGCCGCTTTACCGCGATTTCTCGGTCAGCATCGCGCCCGGCGAGCGGGTAGGCCTGGTTGGGCGTTCCGGCTCGGGCAAGACGACCTTCGTCAAGCTGATCCAGCGGCTCTATGACATCAATGACGGCGCCATCACCATTGATGGCCAGAACATTGCTGACGTGCAGCAGTCCAGCTTGCGGAGCCAGATCGCCATCGTGCAGCAGGAGCCCATCCTGTTCCACCGGACGCTGGCCGAGAACATCGCCTATGCCCGCCCCGGCGCCACGCGCGCCGAGATCGAGCTGGCGGCGACCCAGGCCAATGCTCACCACTTCATCGCCAACCTGCCCAAAGGCTACCAGACCATGGTGGGCGAGCGCGGGGTGAAACTGTCGGGTGGTGAACGGCAGCGCGTGGCCATCGCCCGGGCGTTCCTGGCCGATGCCCGCGTGCTGATCCTTGACGAAGCCACCTCAAGCCTGGACAGCGAAAGCGAGGCCCAGATCCAGGAGGCGATGGAGCGCCTGATGGTGGGCCGCACCACCTTGGTGATCGCGCACCGGCTGTCGACCGTGCGGGCGCTTGATCGTCTGCTGGTGTTCGACAAGGGCCGGATCATCGAAGAGGGTGATCACCGGGCACTGGTTGGGCTCAAGGGCGGCATTTATCGCCGGCTGTTTGAGCAGCAGGCGCTGGAACTGACCAAGGGCATGGTGGCCTGATACCGCAGTTCCCGAACGCCCAATCGTCTCCCTCCCCCTTGTGGGGAGGGATCAAGGGTGGGGGTGGTTTGGCCACGCTATCGGGGCCCCCGCACCCCCACCCGGCTCGATAGCGGACTTAGCAAGCCAAGTCCTATCTCGCTTTCCCTCCCCACAGGGGGAGGGATGCCGACTGCGAACGCGGCTTTAGGTGCAGTTTAGGCCGCCCGGGCCACGCTGCGCCGGCTGCGCGCATCGCTGACCTTGAAGATATCGACAATCATGTCGAGCTCGGTGGCTTGCGTCTCGGTCTGTTCGATCGCCGCGTTCATTTCCTCGACCAGGGCGGCATTGTGCTGGGTCATTTCGTCCATCTGCCGTACGGCGATGCTGACCTCGGTAATGCCGGTCGACTGTTCCTGGCTGTCGCGCGAAATGCCGTCCATCAGCGTCGAGCTGGCACGCACGCCGTCCAGCATGCCGTTGAGGCGATCGGCGGCGTCTGCCACCAACCGGCTGCCATCGCGCACTTCATTGGCGGACTGCTCGATCAGCACCTTGACGTCGGCCGAGGCCGAAGCGGCCGACTGCGCCAGGCGGCGCACTTCGACGGCCACCACGGCAAAGCCCTTGCCGGCATCGCCGGCCCGGGCGGCTTCCACCGACGCGTTCAGCGCCAAAAGGTTGGTCTGGAAGGCGATGTCGTCGATGAGGCCGATGATATTGGAAATCTTGGACGAGGATGTGGTGATCCGCTCCATCGCGCCGGTGGCCTTGGCCATGACCTCGCCGCTCTGCTCGGCCGAGATGGTGACTTCCTTGGCCTTGCCATTGGCCTGCTGGGCGCGCTCGGCATTCTTCATCACCGTATCGGCCAGGGTTTCCATGGCGGCCGAGGTTTCCTCGATCGTCGCGGCCTGCTTGGTGGTGCGCTCGCTCAGATCATTGGCGCCGGCCAGGATCTCGCTGGTCGCCGTCTTGAGCGACCGCGAAGTGTCCTGCAGCTGGGCAACGATGTCGGCCAGCTTTTCGGCCACGGCATTGGTATTGTTCTTGAGGGCGCCGAAAGCGCCCTGGTAGTCGCCGGTGACGCGCTGCGTCAGATCGGTATTGGCGATGGCCGACAGCACCGTGCCGGTCTCGGCCAGGCCGCGGTCGACGGTTTCGACCAGGCCATTGACGCTGGCAGCAAGGCTGTTCAGCTCGCCATCGCTGAAGTCGGTCGCCACGCGCTTGTCGAAATTGCCGGCGCTGGCGGCCTTCATCACCGCGGCCAGTTCGCCCTGCAGCAGGGCCATCATGTCAGCACGCTCGACGATGGCCATGTTGTGGGCGGCCTCCTCGGCGCTGAGCGCGGCGACGCGCTTGGCGTTCTGGCGGAACACTTCGACGGCGCGGGCCATGGCGCCGATTTCGTCCTTGGCATCGGCATTGGCAATTTCCACGTCAAGCTTGCCATCGGCAAGCTCGCTCATGGTCTGCGTCAGGTTGCGCACCGGGCTGACGATGGTGCGGCGACCCACCAGCATGCTGACCGTCAGGCCGATGGCGATACCCACGGCCGCCGAGATGGCCAGGGTCAACATGGCGGTGAAGGCCGAGGCGTCGGCATCGGCGCGCATGCCGGCCATCAGTTCGCCCGAATAGGCGCTGTAGACCTTGATCGTGTCGGTCACCACCAGCTGGGCAGCCAGGGTGTCCGCCAGGGCGGCATCAAGGGCCGCCGCATCGAACGGCTGGGCCGCAGCCACGGTGAGCATGCCGTTGATCTTTTCGAAATAGGCATCCATCACCGGCTTGACCGCCTCGAGCTGGCTGAGCTCGGTCGCATCGGCCGCGGCCTCGATGACGGGGAACCGCGCCTTCATCTCGGTCATGCGGCGATCGGCCTGGCTGACGAAATCGGCGGCGTCGGCAGGATTGAGCACCAGCTGGTAGGTCATGCGGCTGATAGCGATCACGTCCATGCGCAGGTCCATGGCTTCGCGCGCCGCCACTTCCTTTTCACCTACCCGGTCCATCGTGGCACTGAGCGAACCGAGCTCCCGCCAGGCGATGCCGGCAATGGCCGTTGCGACGATGCCCATCAGCAGGACTGTCAAAATGAATTTCTGTAGAATAGGAAAATTTCTAAAGTTCATGGCGATGCAACCTGGTGCCCGAGTGTTGACCGCAGCGTTCTGCTGCCAGTCATGGCACTACGGATCGGCTCAATCGCTTAAGGTTGAGTGAACCATCAACGAAAACGCGCCGCTTGCATGTCGCCTATGCACTGGCCGCAGATGCGCCCGGCTGGGGACATAGCCCCGTTCAGCGCAGCAGCGACTGGCCGCCGTCAACGTAGATGGGCACGCCGGTGATGTGCCGCGCCGCATCAGACGCCAGGAAGGCGATGGTCTCGGCGACATCGCGGCTCTCGCCGGGTTCGCCGCCGGTCAGGGGGATATCGCCCTGTGGAAACGCGACCTCGATTTCGGCCGCCGCAGTATTGCGCTTGTCGGTATTGTCGGCGATCTGGGTGTCGATGGCGCCCGGGCACACCGCGTTGACCCGGATCTGGTGTGGTCCCAGTTCCAGCGCCAATTGCTGGGCCATCGCAACCTGCGCCGCCTTGGTCGCGGAATAGGCCGTGGCCCCGGCAGAGGTGAAGGTGCGGTTGCCGTTGATCGATGAAACGATGATGATCGCGCCGCCGGCTTTTTTCAGATGCGGCACGGTCAGGTGCAGCGTCAGATAGGTGCCACCCAGATTGATCGTCATGGTCTTGTCCCACTCCGCCGGCAGCAACTCGTCAATGGGTGCCCAGACCCCGTTGATCCCGGCATTGGCCACCACGATATCCAGGCGCCCCCAGCGGGCGATGATGCTGTCGACCGCCGCGCGCATGCCATCGGGATCGGCAATATCGGCGGCTACCGCCATGGCCTCGCCACCAGCGGCAATAATCTCGTCCCGCGTCGCCTCGATCTCGTCATCGGTGCGGCTGAGCACGGCGACGCGGGCGCCACCCCTGGCCAGCAGCAGGGCCGTGGCCTTGCCGATGCCTGATCCAGCGCCAGTGACCAGTGCGACCTTGTCGGAGAATGGCATTGTGGGCTCCCTTGTCTTGCCAGTCGTTCACTAACCAAGCGCATGGCCTCCCGCATGGTTCCGCCGCTGCAAGCTTTCCCTGCACTGTGGTGTCCGCACTGTTCGATGTTTCGCCCCTGCTCTTTGGCGGCGGAGCGACCTATCTAGGGTCAAGCCAACGAGCAACCCAGGAGCGTGCCATGATTGATACATCCGTTCAGACCAATGTGAAGTCTGCCCCGCTGCTGCCGCTGACCACGACGCTCGGCCCGGTCCACCTCGCCGTCACCGACCGCACCAAGGCGCTGGCCATCTGGCGGGATGTGGTCGGGCTCGAACTGCTCGCTGACAAGGATGGGGTGCTGACCCTGGGCGCCGGCGGCAAGCCGCTGATCGTGCTCGAAACCGGCGCCACGGCGCCGGTGACGCCGCGCAGTATTGGACTTTATCACGTAGCCATTCATGTGCCCAAGCGCGCCGATCTGGCGCAAATGGCCATCCGCGCCATGCAGCGCAATATTGCCATTTCCCCCACCGATCATCTGGTGTCCGAAGCGATCTATCTATGGGATCTGGATGGCAATGGCATCGAAATCACCTTCGAGACGCCCTGGCGCGGTACGCTGGGCGATCCGGACAAGGGCGAGACCTATGCCGTGACCACAGACGGCAAGCCCCATTCCGGCCGCGACCCCATTGATATGCAGGGGCTGCTCGCTGAACTGGCACCGCAGCCGGAACTGGCCGCGACCATGCCAGGGGGCACCCGCATCGGCCACGTGCATGTGCACGTCAATGATCTGCGTCAGGCCATGGATTTCTATCGCGACGTCATCGGCTTTGCCGGTTTTCTGTTGATCGACTCCTTCGGCATGGGCGATGTCGGGCTCGACTACATGCCCCATAGCCTGGCGTTCAACATCTGGTCCGGCCCCAATGCGACGCTGCCTGCCGCCGGCACGGCCGGTTTGCGCTGGTTCACCATCGCGCTGCCTGACGCGGCCTCATTGGAAGAGGTCAAGCATCGGCTGGAACAGGCGGACGCCCCGATGGCCACGCTGGAAAACGGGTTTGAGACCCGGGACCCGTTTGGCAATCGCATTCGTGTTGTAGTCAGCCCGTAACTGACATGTTAGTCCTTCCGCCCAGTGATCGGGAGGATTTCATGCGGGCTATTTCTTGCGGCGCGCCGGGTAAGCTGGCGCTGATCGATATTGCAGCACCAGAGCTCAAGCCCGGCTGGGTGCGGGTCGGCATCCGCCATATCGGCATTTGCGGCACCGATTATCACATCTTTGAAGGCAAGCACCCCTTCCTGCAATATCCGCGCATCATGGGCCATGAACTGTCCGGCGTGGTACTCGATGCCAACGGCGCAGCCGGGCTGTCCGATGGCGATGCGGTGGTCATCAATCCCTATCTGCCTTGCTACAGCTGTCCCGCCTGCCGCGAGGGCAAGACCAATTGCTGCGAGACGCTGACGGTGATCGGCGTGCATGGCGATGGCGGCATGGCAGAGCAGATCATCATGCCCGAAGCCAACCTCTATCGCGCCGAGGGCCTGAGCCTGCGTGACGCGGCCATGGTGGAGTTTCTCGCCATTGGCGCCCATGCCGTGCGTCGGACGGCGCCGCAGCCCGGTGGGCAGGTTCTGGTGGTCGGCGGTGGCCCGATCGGCCTGGGCGTTGCCTTTTTTGCCCGCATTGCCGGCGCAGAGGTGATCATTCTTGACGCCGCCGCCGACAAGCTGGAGATGGCGCGTCGTTTTGGTTTTGGCGCTGCGGCGCTGGACGAGCGCGATGGTGCCGCGTTCAAAGCCAAAATGGGCAGCGGTTTTGACGCCGTATTTGACGCCACCGGCGCCATTGCGGCGATGAACCAGGCTGTAAGCTATTGCCGCAATGGCGGCGCGTTGACGCTGGTGGGTGTGGTCAAGGGTATACTGGCCTGGGAGGACCCGGAAATCCACCGGCGCGAACTCACCATTCGCGCCTCGCGCAATGCGACTCGCGAGGATTTTGACCATGTCATGGCCTGCATTCGCAATGGCAGCGTACCGACCGACCGGCTTGCCACCCACGCCACCAGCTTTGATGATGTTCCCGCCAATTTGCCGAAATGGGCCCACGACCGCACCGGGCTGATCAAGGCCATCATAACCCTTTAGGAGGACGCATGCGCAGCGCTCAGGACGTCATCAGCTTCTGGTTTGTCGAACATTCCAAGGAGGACTGGTTTGACGGCAAAGCCGAATTCGATACGGCTCTGTCGCAGCGCTTTGCCGATACCCATCGGCATGTGGCGCTGGGCGAAGCCTGGCAATGGCGGGAAACCGCCGAGGGCCGGCTGGCCGAGATCATCGTGCTCGACCAGTTCTCCCGTCAATTGCACCGTGGTTCGTCCGACGCCTTTGCGCAGGACAAGATGGCCCTGGCCCTGGCGCAGGAAGCCATCGCTGCCGGCGCCGACCAGACGCTGGAGCTCGAGCGGCGCATGTTCGTCTACATGCCCTTCATGCACGCCGAGTCGCTGCCGATCCAGGAGGAGGGCGTCAAGCTCTTCGGCCAGTTTGACCCGGACCTGCAGAAATTCATGACCAGCCATCGCGACACCATCGCCCGCTTCGGCCGCTTTCCGTTCCGCAATGCGGCGCTGGGGCGGACCAGTACGCCGGACGAACTGGCCTATATGAAAGCCCAGGGCGATCGGGCGTTC
The DNA here is from genome assembly GCF_030689745.1 of Devosia sp. Taxonomy (GTDB): domain Bacteria; phylum Pseudomonadota; class Alphaproteobacteria; order Rhizobiales; family Devosiaceae; genus Devosia; species Devosia alba. The sequence continues at coordinate 14,685 of NZ_JAUYGL010000052.1, read as the reverse complement.
TGAGCAGGCGTGCTACAGCGATACCAGCTTCGGATCGACCAGTGCGCCCTTTTGGCCGATGACCACGCGCGCCACGCGGTGGGCGGCTTCGGCGGCTTCCCGCAGCGACCTGCCGGCCAGACGCGCCGAGAGATAGGCGCCGTTAAAGCTGTCGCCGGCTCCGGTCGCATCGACCACATTTGCGCCCGGCTGCGGCGCAATGCGGACGCGTTCATTGGCGGTGGCGATGAGCGCGTCGCCCGCGCCATCCTTGACCACGACTTCTTCCACGCCCAGTTCCAGGTAGCGGTCAGCAGTCTCGTCGACATTCTTGTCGCCGAACAGCGGTGCTTCATCGCCATGGGTGGGCAGCACGATGTCGCACAGGCTGGCGGCCGCGGTCAGCACACCGGCCATGACACGCGGACTGGTCCATAGCGCCGGGCGCAGATTGGTATCGAAGACAATTTTTGCGCCATTGTCCCGTGCACGCACGATGGCGCCGAGCAGCCGGCCGCGGGCGCGGGGCGCCAGAATGGCCAGGGTAATGCCGGAGAAATATACCATGCTGGCGCCTGCAACGGCCTTGGCCAGCACGTCCTTGTCGTCGGCCAGCAGCTTGGCGGCGGAGGTGTCGCGCCAATAGGTGAAGTGGCGGTCGCCATCGGCCTGATGGATCATGTAGAGGCCTGGGCGCCGGTCCGGCACGGTGCGGATGTGGCTGGTGCCGATCTGATTGGCCTCCAGAAATGCCTTGATGTCGCTGGAGTATTTGTCGGCGCCCAGTGCGGTGAAATAGTCCACAGACCAGTCAGCGCCGAGCAGGGCGCGCATATACCAGGCGGTATTGAGCGTATCGCCGGCATAGCCCAGGCGATATTGGCGATCCTCGCCGCCACTCATTTCGATCATGCATTCACCGATGCTGACGAAGCGATGCTGTACCAAGCCCTTGCCCTCCTTGCGTGCCTGAGGCTTATGCCGGTAAAGCCCATTTGCCTGCAAGTCAGTATCTTCCATACAAGATCAGAAGGCACTATGGTGCCGCCAAATTTGTTTCGCCGGAGATTTCCATGACGCGTCTGAGCGCCAAGACCCTGAACAGCATTCCCGCCGGGGTGGCTGTGCCCAATTACGATCGCAGCACGCTGACCCCTGGGATCGTGCATCTGGGTATCGGCGCCTTTCACCGCGCGCATATGGCGGTCTATGTCGATGATCTGCTCAAGACTCACCCCGATTGGGCCATTGTCGGCGCCAGCCTGCGCCGCCCCGACACCAAGGAAGCGCTTGAGCCGCAGGACGGGCTTTACACCATTGCCGTGCGCGATGCGGCGGGGACCCATCCCCGGGTGATCGGCTCCATCCTCAGCGTGCTCGATGCCAATGCCCAGCGCGACGAATTGCTGGCGCTGATGGCCGACCCCAAAATCCGCATCGTCTCGCTGACGGTGACCGAGAAGGGCTACTGCCACGACCCGGCAACCGGCGAACTCGATGAGCGCCATCCCGATATCGCCCATGACCTGGCCAATCCGGCGTCACCAAAATCGGCCCCCGGCATGCTGGTCGAAGCGCTGGCGCGCCGGCATGCGGCTGGTGTGCCGCCCTTTGCCGTGATGAGCTGCGACAACCTACCCTCCAATGGCGAGACCGTGCAGCGCATCGTCACCCGCTTTGCCAGCCTGCGCGACGCCGCTTTGGGCGACTGGGTCAGCCAGAACGTGGCCTTCCCCGGTACCATGGTTGACCGCATCGTCCCCTCGACCACCGATGCTGACCGCCAGACCATTGCCGGCCTGATCGGGGCGGAAGATGCCTGGCCGATCATGACCGAACCTTTCACCCAATGGGTGATCGAGGACAAGTTCCCGCAGGGCCGCCCGCCGTTTGAGACGGTCGGCGCGCAACTGGTCGCCGACGTCGAGCCGTTCGAGCGCATGAAGCTGCGCATGCTCAATGGCAGCCACTCCACCATTGCCTATCTCGGCTACCTGGCGGGCCATGAATATGTCTCCCAGGCTATTGCCGATCCGGCCTTTCACCGGTTGATCCACGGGCTGATGACCGAAGAAGCCATGCCGACGCTGGACATGCCGGGCACCGATCTGGGCGCCTATCGCGACCAGCTACTGGCGCGTTTTGCCAATCCCGCCCTGCAGCACCGCACCTGGCAGATTGCCATGGATGGCAGCCAGAAGCTGCCGCAGCGCCTGCTCGGCACTATTCGAGACCGCCTCAAGGCCGGCCAGCCTTTTGATCGTCTGGCCCTGGGGGTTGCCGGCTGGATGCGTTACGTCGTGGGCATTGACGAGAAGGGCGACAACATCGATGTGCGCGATCCGCTCGCCATGCGCATGATGGCCATTGCCGCCGAAGCGGGTGACGATGCCGAAGCGCTCTATGTCGGGCTGGTGGCGCTCAACGAAGTGTTCGGCACCGATCTCGCCGACAACCAGGCCTTTGGCGACGCCGTGGTCACCCAGCTCGAGAGCCTGTTCGACGACGGCGTGGTCGCGACGATCCGGGAACTGGTGGGTTAGGCACCCCCACCCGGCCTCCCCCTTCAGGGGGAGGCCGGGTGGGGGAACTCCCGCTTAAATCCGGCCTTCCATGGCCCGGTCGAAGATTTCCAGAGCCAGGGCCTTGGTCAGTTCCACCGGATTGCCGCCCGCGGTGGGGTCGACAATCGCCATCTCGCCGATCAGCTCGCGCTTGGAATTGTCGACTTTGAACGCCGCCAGCGTGTGGGGCACATCGAGCCGCATGCGCAGGCCGATGACCGCGTGCTGGAATGCCTCAAAGCTTGGCGCGAGACCCAGATAGGCAGCCAGCCGGGCGATGCGCGTTTCAATGGCGGCGCGGTTGACGATCAGCACATAGGGCATGAACACCGCATTGGTCATGCCGTGGTGGGTGTCATAGAGCGCGCCAACCGGATGGCTCAACGCATGAATGGCCCCGAGCCCCTTCTGGAAAGCGGTGGCGCCCATGGCGGCAGCGCTCATCATGTGCCCGCGCGCTTCGAGATCGTTGGGATCAGTCACCACCTTGGGCAGGTTTTCCATGACCAGGCGAATGCCTTCCACGGCAATGCCATCGGCCATGGGATGATAGCCCGGCGCACAATAGGCTTCGAGGCAATGGGCCAGTGCGTCCATGCCGGTGCCGATGGTGATGAAGGCTGGCATGCCCACGGTCAGCTCGGGATCGGCGATAACGATCTTTGGCATCATCAGCGGGTGGAAGATCACCTTCTTGGTGTGCGTGGTTTCGTCGGTGATCACCCCGGCGCGACCGACCTCCGAGCCGGTTCCGGCTGTCGTTGGCACGGCGATGATCGGCAGGATGCCCTTGGGGTCGGCACGGGTCCACCAATCGCCAATATCCTCGAAATCCCACATCGGCCGGGTCTGGCCCGCCATGAAGGCAATGACCTTGCCCGCGTCGAGCCCCGAGCCGCCGCCAAAGGCGATGACGCCATCATGGCCGCCCTCGCGCAGTTGCTTGACGCCGGCCTCTACATTGGCCGCGATCGGATTGGGTTTGACATCGGCAAACACGCCGACGGAAATGCCGGCATCGGCGAGCAGTTTGATGGTGTTCTGCGTCACCGGCAGGTTGACCAGCCCCGCATCGGTCACCAGCAAGGGCTTGCTGATGCCGGCGCTTTTGAGCGCTTCAGGCAGTTCGGCAATGCGGCCGGAGCCGAACTTGATGGTGGTCGGGTAATTCCAATTGGCTTTGGTCATTTTGGGTCACACCCGTTTCAAGTGATAGGATTTTGGCTGCGTCAGATTGGCGTAGCCGATCTCGCTCAGGCTGCCGCCCTTGCCCGTGTCCTTGACGCCGGTCCACACCAGCGCCGGATCGAGATAATCGCAGCGATTGGCGAATACTGTCCCGGTCTGGATACTCTCTCCCAGCTTGGCCGCAGCATCGAGATCGTTGGTCCAGATCGAGGCAGTCAGGCCATAGGGGCTGTCATTCATCAGGGCGATGGCTTCGTCGTCGTCGGCCACTTTCATGATGCCGACCACAGGGCCAAAGCTCTCCTCGCGCATCACACTCATCTGGTGATTGACCCCGGTCAGCACCTCCGGCGTCAGATAGGGCGAGCCGGGCACATCCAGCCTGTGGCGCGTATTGAGCCGCGCCGTGGCGCCGCCGCGCACGGCTTCTTCGGTCTGTTGCCGCACATGATCGGCAAAGCTGCCGCGCGCCATCGGCCCCACCATGGTCGCCGCATCGAGCGGATTGCCCAGCGTCCAGCTGCTGGCCGCTTCAAGGAAGTCATCCACGAAACGGTCATAGACATCACCGTGCACATAGATGCGTTCGACCCCACAGCAGCTTTGGCCGGAGTTGAAGAACGCGCCGTCCACCAGGCCTTCCACGGCATGCTCAAGCTTGGCATCGGCGCGCACATAGGCGGGGTCTTTGCCGCCCAGTTCCAGCCCCAGCGTGGCAAAGGTGCCGGCAGCCGCCTTCTCAATGCGGCGACCGCCTTCCACCGAGCCGGTGAAATTGATGTGGTCGATCTGCCCCGAGCCGATCAACGCTTCGGTATCGGCGTGGCCCATCACCAGATTCTGGAACAGTCCGGTGGGCAGCCCAGCCTGTTCGGCGGCCAGGGCGAAGCGTTCGCCGGCGAGCAGCGTCTGGCTGGCGTGCTTGAGGATGACGGCATTGCCCGCCACCAGCGCCGGGACGATGGAATTGACCGCCGTCAGGAAAGGGTAGTTCCACGGCGCAATCACCAGCACAACGCCCAGGGCTTCGCGGGTGATGTAGCGGGTGAAATTGTCTTTCAGCGGCAGTTCGGTTGGCGCCAGCGCGCTGGTGGCCAGTCCGATCATGTAGCGGGCGCGCTCTTCAACACCGCCTCTTTCGCCGCCATAGCGCACGGGCCGCCCCATCTGCCAGGCCAGTTCGGGCACGATTTCGTCATTCATCAGCAGCAGTGCGTCGACCATGTGGCTGACGATCTTCTGCCGCTCGGGCAGGGTGGTTTCCCTCCAGGCCCGCCGTGCCATCTGCGCGCGAATGACCGCCGTTTCGATGTCGATGCTACTGGCAACACTACGCTCGGCATAAAGGCTGCCATCGACGGGGGAGATGATTTTGACCGTCTCGGTCATGGGGACTTCCTTTTGTCAGCAGGCGATGGCGCGGACATGGCCGAGGCCGGCATAGTCGAGAATGAGCACGTCCCGGGTCACAATTGTCAGGTCCAGCGACCGGGCGGTGGCGATAATGATCCGGTCGGCGGGATCGCGATGCAGCGGTTCAGGCAGAAAGGATGCATCGGCAAGAATATCCGGCGTCAGCGGGGCGAGTTTAAGGCCACCTGTTGTTAGAATACGATCAAACCAGACCTTGGGCGGCAGTGGTGATCTCAATCGACCCTTGGCGACCAGCAATGCCCGCTCCCAGGCTGAAATGGGCGAGATCAGTACCGGCGTTCCATTTGTCGCGCTCTCGTTCATTGCCGCAACTGCCGCCGGCTCAATATGGGCAGCCTCCGCCATCCAGATTGCAGCGCAGGTATCGAGAAGAAGGGAGGCGCTCACGGACGCTTGAGACCCTGCTGCTCGACGACAACACCATGATCATAGGCGTCGTCATAGACATTGGCCCAATCGAGGTCCGCCGGCTGAGTCAAGTCAACGCCTGGCATGATGATCGAGGTGCCCTTCATGCTCCCAAACAGCGGGTGCTGTTTGGTGGGCAGCGTCGGTTGATCTCGCGGATCCAGGTATGTTTGCGACACTTCTCCAAATCCTTTTTTCAGCTTGGTTGCAACAAAACCCAGTCGCTCGCCCGGCACGTCTACGTCTGTTGTTTCGTAACCCGCCCGCAACCAGGCCTGTGCCTGAACATGACTGCCATCAGTGTTGCTCCACCAGGCGGCGTAACGGCGCGCGGAGGCGGGGAGCACAAAGCCCAAGATCTCCTCGACATCGGCGAAGCCAAGCTCCAGCCGTTCATGATCTGATGCCGTCAGATGTTGGTACAATGGTTCATATTTGGACATAACGACCTCCATACTGCGGTCGAAGATAACAGTATGTACTGTACTGTTCAATAGTAACGTACTAACTCCGCTCGAAGCCGCGCTTGAGTTCCCAGTCGGTCACCCGGCGGTCATATTCGAGCTGCTCCCATTCGGCAGTGTGCACATAATGGGCGATGACATCGGCGCCAAATGCCGATTTGAGCAGGTCCGAGCGGCGCAACCAGTCGGTGGCGTCGCGCAGGGTTTTGGCGATCTCCGGCAATTGCTCCCTGACATAGGCATCGCCGACAAAGGCGGGCGGCAAGTCGAGCTTTTCCTCGATACCCTTGATCCCCGCCGCAATCAGCGCTGCCATCGCCAGATAGGGGTTGAGATCAGCGCCGCCAATACGGCACTCGGTGCGAATGGATTTCGAGTTTTCGCCGCACAGGCGGAACCCGGCGGTGCGGTTGTCCCGGCTCCAGATCGCCTTGGTGGGCGCGAAGGTACCGGCCTGAAAGCGCTTGTACGAATTGATATAGGGCGCCAGAAAATAGGTGATGTCGCGTGCATAGGCCAGTTGCCCGGCCATGAAGTGCTTCATCAGCGCGCTCATGCCGCGCTCGTCCTTATCGTCAACAAACAGCGGCTTGCCGGACTTGTCGGCCAGCGACATGTGGATATGGCTCGATGAGCCGGCCAGGCCGTAGTCCCACTTGGCCATGAAGGTCACGGCCTTGCCCTGGGCCCAGGCGATTTCCTTGGTGGCATTTTTCAGCACCACATGGCGGTCGGCCATGGTGAGGGCGTCAGAATATTTGACGTTGATCTCTTCCTGCCCCGGGCCCCATTCGCCCTTGGAGGATTCCACCGGAATGCCCGAGGCCTGCAGGTGCTTGCGCAGCGCGCGCATGACGCCCTCTTCCTTGGTGGTCTGGAAGATATTGTAATCCTGGATGTAGTCGCCCGCTGTCTGGGCCCGTGCGTGGCCCTTCTGGCTGATGGTGCGATAATCCTCGTCGAACAGGTAGAATTCGAGCTCGGTCGCTGCATTGGCCGTATAGCCCATGGCAGCGAGGCGATCGATCTGTGCCTTGAGCATGGCGCGGGGGCTGTGGGCAACCGGGGTCTGGTGATGGTCAGCGAGGTCGCACAGCACAATGGCTGTGCCTTCGAGCCAGCTCGCCTTCATCAGGGTCGCCAGATCCGGCTTCATGACGAAATCGCCATAGCCTTTCCCCCAGTTGGCCGCCGCGTAGCCCGGTACCGGCTCCATGTCGATGTCATCGGCCATGAGATAGTTGCAGGCATGCGTCTCGTCATGGGCCACTTCCACGAAGAACTCGGCCTGGAAGCGCTTGCCGATCAACCGCCCCTGCATGTCGGGAAAGGCGACAAGCACGGTGTCGACACTGCCTGCGGCAACATCCTTTTTCAGCTCGGCAAGACTGTAGGCGGCCATTTCAATCTCCAGGATACAGGGTATCCCGGCCGCGATGGCGCGGCCGGGTTAATCGGTTCAGCTGTAGCGGTATGGCGGGCCCGCCAGTTCCATATCGGCGTTGTACTGCTTGATGATCTCGACCACCCGGGCACTGCGGTCCGACTGTTTGGCGATATCGTCCCAGAAGGCGACAGCGTCAGTTTCCACCTGCTTCCATTCAGCCTCGGGAATGGTCGTCAGCTCGAGCTTGCCGTTGAGGCGGAAGTTGGCTTCGCCGGCCCAGTACCAGTGCTGGCGATAATAGTGCGAGGAGTCGATCATCATGCGGTAGAGCTGCTGCAGGTGTGGCGGCAACTCGTTCCACCGTGCCGTGTTGACGAAGTAGGAGCCGGCCCAGGCACCCGAAAGCGGGTTGGTCAGGTAGTATTTGAGCGCATTGGCCCAGCCGACCGTGTGCAGCTCCGTGGTGCCGCTCCAGCAGATGCCGTCCAGTTCACCGGTCTGCAGTGCCGGCTCGACATCTTCATAGGGCAGCGATACCGGAACAACCCCGTATTTGGAGAGGAACTGGCCCGCCGTGGGGAAGGTGTAGACACGCAGGCCATTGAGGTCGGCCAGCGAGTTGATCGGCTTGGTCGTGCCGAAATTGCAGGGATCCCAGGCGCCGGTGGACAGCCAGGTCACGTCCGGGATTTCGGCATAGGCCTCTTCCCAGATTTCCTTGAGGCCACGCCAGTGCCAGAGCGCGGGAACGTCGAGCGAATAGCGCGAGGCCAGCGGGAAATAGGCGCCGAACACCTTGACGTCCACTGGTGCGGCGGCGGAGTCGTCGTCGCTCTGGGCGGCGTCGATCGTGCCGGTCTGGACGGCGCGGAACAGCTCGCCATGCGGCACCAGCTGGTCGGCCGTATAGAGTTCGATGACCATCTCGCCGTTTGCGGCGATGTTGAACCAGTCGATGGCGTTCTTGACCACATGTTCGGCCAGCGCCGGACCGGCATAGGTCTGCAGGCGCCAGCGGATCGGCTCCTGCGCCTTGACATGGGGCGTTGCCAGCGCCGTGGCGCCTACAGCGCCGGCGGTGGCCAGGCCCGCCCGCTTGAGAAAGTTACGCTTGTTGAGAAGATCAGTCATGTCTGTTTCATCCCCTTGATGTTGACGTTCCGAGCAGACTTGCCGGAACGCATGATTGGACTCGACGTCGGACTTGCTCGTTCAGCGCCTCCCTTCTTGTGTTGGCATATGGTTCACCATGGTCCCCTCAGCGTCCGGCATAAAGGCCAGGCAGCCACAGCGCGATCTGCGGAAAGATCATCAGCAGGATCACGGTCAGGACCATCATCAGCACGAATGGCAGGATGGAGCGATAGATATCGCTCAGCCCGATTTCGGGCGGCGCCATGGCGCGCATGAGGAACAGATTGTAGCCAAAGGGCGGGGTGATGTAGGCGATCTGGCAGGTGATGGTGTAGAGAATGCCAAACCAGATCACATCGAAGCCGAGCAGCCGCACCAGCGGAATATAGAGCGGCGCGACGATCACCAGCATGGCCGTGTCATCGAGGAACATGCCCATGACCACGAAGCTGAGCAGCATCAGGATCAGTATGCCCCAGGGATCGAGTCCAAAGGTGTTCAGCAGCAGGTTTTCAATAGCCCGTACGGCGCCCAGCCCATCATAGACCGACGAGAAGCACAGCGCGGCCAGGATGATCCAGAGAAACATGCAGCTGATCAGCAGTGTGTTTCGCGTCGTTGACTCCAGGACCTGCCAGTTGAGCTTGCCCGACAGGGCCGCCGCCACCGTTGCCAGCAGCGCCCCCACGGCCGAGCTTTCGGTGAGGCTGGTCGTGCCGGTGAGGAACAGCGTCATCATGATGGCGAACACCGCCACCGGCATGAGGCCCTCGCGCAGCAGCACGAGCTTGTCACCCAGGGTGATCTCCGCCAGTTCCTCAGGCGAAATCGGCGGGCCCATTTCCGGCTGGATGCGACAGCGGACATAGACATATATCCCGAAAATGGTGGCCATCATCAGGCCGGGCATGATGCCGGCCAGCCACAATTCGGTTACCGGTGCCCGCGCAATCATGGCGAACAGCACCAGCACCACGCTGGGTGGTATCAGGATGCCCAGCGACGAGCCGCCCTGAATGACCCCGGTGACCATGATCTTGTCATAGCCGCGCCTGAGCAGCTCGGGCAGGGCAATTGTGGCGCCGATGGCCATGCCGGCCACCGACAGCCCGTTGATGCAGGAAATCAGCACCATCAGCCCCATTGTGCCCAGCGCCAGCCCGCCCCGGACCGAACCGAACCAGACATGGAACATGCGGTAGAGGTTCGAGGCGATGCCGCTCTCGCTCATCATGTAGCCCATGAACACGAAGAAGGGCACGGTGATCAGCGGGTACCAGTTGAGCACCTGGAAGGCCTGATTGAACGGCATCTCGACGGCGCCGCGCCCCCAGAGCCAGAGCGCGGCTGCCGAGCCGACAAAGCCGATGACGCCAAAGACCCGCTGCCCGGTAAACAGCAGCACCATCATGGTGGCGAACATGAAGAGGGTGATGAGTTCGGGTGTCATGTAATCGGCCTATCCATCGCCTGCGCCACATCCCGGAACAATTGCGCGATGACTTGCAGAAGCATCAGGAAAATGCCGATGGTCATGGCAACCTTGACCGGCCAGAGCACGGGCGACCAGGCGGAGTAGTTCTTCTGGTTGTACTGAATGGCATATTGCGTGCTCGAAATGCCGCCCCAGAGCAGCACCCCGAGAAAGAAGATGACGGCCAGCAATGTGACCGCGTCCAGGCCTGCCCGCCGGCGCAACGAGAGCCGGCTGTAGAACAGATCCATGCGGACATGGGACCCATGCTGCAGGGAATAGGCGCCGCCCAGCAGGTAGAAGGCCGAGAGCAGGAACTGGGTCATTTCGAGGGACCAGTTGACCGAGACCCCGAATACGGCGCGCGACACTGTCGACCACAGCATGATGGCGGCCATGGCAAAGAAGATCACCATGGCCAACCGCCCCGCATAGAGGTTGATGCGATCCACCCATCTGACAAAGAAGACTATCGGCTTGGGCACGATGCTGGTTCCTGTCTCTGGGTCATCGGTTTGCTCCAGCTATCCGTGTTTCGTCGGCACCAGCGCCTGTCGTGCCATCTCAAGGCACCGTGCCAGCCGGCTCGACCACAGGGTCACCCCGGCTGGTTCAAGGATCTCGTCATTGCGCAGTTCGATCATGGTGGCATCAAGCCCGCGCCCATCGCCATGGCGCTCCAGCGTCAGCGTCACGCCATTGAGCGCGGCATAGGGCTCGTTCCAGCCGATATTGAGTGCAGGGTCTTCCGCAGCCAGCGCGTCGCGCAAGGCCTGGGTAAAGCGCGTGTCAACGCCGTGAATCAGGCCAATCGGCCAGGGCCGCGCCACCCCGTGATAGATCGGGGTGAAGGAGTGCATGCAGATCAGTATGCTCGCCTGCCCGGCATGACGACGGTCGTCCAGCAGGGCCTCGATCGCATCGTGATAGGGTCGATGGTAGTGGTCGATCCGGTATTGCCGTTCCTCCGGGCTGAGCGCCTCATTGGCCGGGATGCGCGTGGCCTCCGACAGTGTCCAGATCAGCTCGGGTGCATCCACATCACGATTGCAGTCGATCACCAGTCGCGACACCGTCGATTGGACCAGCGGCGCATCAAGCAGGTCACCCAGCGCCCGGCTGACCGACAATGCGCCGGGGTCCCACGCAATATGGCTGGCCCGTTCGGTCATGGTCAGTCCCAGATCGCCATAGCGAGCCGGAATGCGATTGCTGGCGTGGTCACACACAATCACGAAGGGCGATTGCCCCTGCGCATTGGTCACCAATACCGGCTTTTGCTCTTCTCTGACCATTTGGCCCCTGCGCGGGATTGATTAACTTCTGTAACAGTAGTTTCATAATTGGAAAAACTGTCAATGCTGAATGCATGCAATCAGGAGTGCCGCGGTGGGAAAATCAGTTGCCGGACGCATTCACGATGCAATCGCCGGCCTGACCGCCGCCGAAAAACGCGCTGCGCGCGGCCTGCTCGGCTCCTATCCCACCCTTGGCCTGGCGCCGGTGGCCGAGTTCGCCCTGCATGCCGGCGTCAGTTCCGCCAGCGTGCTGCGCTTTGTCGCCCAGCTTGGCTATAAATCCTATCCCGACTTCCAGCGGGCCCTGCGTGATGAAATGGAGCAGCGCTCCAAATCGCCCCTGCAGCGTAGCCCCACCGGCATCAGCGAAAGCCCGGACGATCCCCGCTTCCTCGACCACTTCATCGCCCAGGCGGTGGACAATCTGCGCCGGGCGGCAGCGCTGATCCCGGCGTCCGAGTTTGAGGCGGTCTGCACGCGACTGGCTGAAAGCCGGGGCACCTGCTGGCTGGCCGGCGGCCGGTTCACCGATTTTCTCGCCGGCTATATGGAGGCCCATCTGCGCCTGATCCGGCCGGGCGTGCGCCGGTTCGACGGCAGGCCGGCCACCCAGGCCGACCAGATGCTCGACGTCCGGGATGGCGATACCGCCATCATTTTTGACGTTCGCCGCTATGATCCTGCCCTCCTGCAACTGGCCAGCGATCTGGCAGCCAAGCGCGTCCAGATCGTGCTGATCACCGATGAATGGATGAGCCCGGTCAGTCGCTTTGCCAAGCTGGTGCTGCCCGGATACACCGAAATGGGCCGCACCTGGGACGCCAATGGCGCGCTGCTGACCGTGGTCGAGGCCGTGCTGGCGCGCACCACCGAACTGACCTGGACCACTGCCAGCAAGCGCATGGGCGCGATCGAGCGCCCCTAGTCCGTCTTGTCCATGCTGAGGAAATCGGGACCATCAAGGCAGATGCTGGCATCAATCTCGCCAATGGCCTCGGTGTCCTTGCCGGCATAGTCGAGCCGGTGCAGCACGCTCTGGATCAGGGTAATCCGCCCCCGGCGCTTGTCATTGGTACGGACCACGGTCCAGGGAGCGTGCTCGGTATGGGTGCGCTCGATCATGGTGTTACGCGCATCGGTATAATCGCTCCACCGCGTCAGGGCTTCCAGATCAATCGGCGACAGCTTCCACACTTTGAGCGGATCGTGGCGGCGGTCATGGAAGCGCTTGAGCTGCATCTCGCGGCCAATCGACAGCCAGAACTTGAACAGGTGAATGCCGTCTTTGGTGATGCGCTTTTCAAATTCCGGCGCTTCCTCAAGAAAGTGCTCGGTTTGCTTGGGGGTGCAAAAACCCATCACCTTTTCCACGCCGGCCCGGTTGTACCAGGAGCGGTCAAACAGCACCGTCTCGGTGGCCGCCGGCATCCAGTCGACATAGCGCTGGAAATACCACTGCGTCCGCTCCCGATCATTGGGCTTGGGCAGGGCGGCGATGATGGAATAGCGCGGGTTGAGGTTTTCCAGATAGCGCTTGATGGTGCCACCCTTGCCGGCGGCGTCGCGCCCCTCAAACACAATCATGATGCGCTCGCCGCTGGCCGCCAGATGGGCCTGCAGGGTCACCAATTGTTTTTGCAGGGCGTACATCCGGGCTTCATAGCTGTCGCGATCCAGCTTATCGTCATAAGGGTATCCCCCCGAGGCCATGGCGCGCTTCTTGATGGCTTTGGGCAGTTTGGGATTTTCGATATCGAAGCCGTCGATTGGGTCAGTCACTCTTGTTGCTCCGTTGTTATATTCATCGTGCTATAGAGACGCCCCCTCACGCAAGGGGATTGCCCTCTGTCTGAAGCACCCGCCCCAATGAACCAAGCCCCCAGCCGCACGGCCGGCCAATATCTCCAGGACATGCTGTCTCGCCTGCTGCAGCAGATCGGCCTGCTGGCCGGCGGCGCAGTGGTATTTGCGGGGTTGGTGCTGTTCGCCGGTCTGAGCCTGGTCGGCGCCATAATCGGCTTTGCCGCCCTGCTGGCCGGCATTGCGCTGCTGCCCTCCCAGGCGAGCTCCCCATCGGACCCCGACGCGGCGGCGTCCCCGCTTCCCCTGGACATGCCGGCCAGCACGGTGGCCATCTTTGCCGATGCCCTGATCGAACCTTGCCTGGTGCTGGACCGGCGCCGCATCGTGCTGCACGCCAATCTGGCCGCCCGGCAGGAATATCCCGGCGTCAGCACGGGCAATCCCATCAGCTTTTCCATGCGCAATCCCGATCTGGTGCGGGCCATCGATGTGGCGATGCGCACCGGCAGGACGTCCAGCATCGAACTGCACGAAACGGTGCCCTCGCAGACCTGGCACAAGGTGGTGGTGGCGCCGCTCAACCGGCCGGGCCTGGATTGGTTGAGCGATGAGGATCGTCAACTGCTCGTGACCTTCCAGAGCCTGACCGAACTCAAGCAGGTCGAGGCCCTGCGTTCCGATTTCATCGCCAATGCCAGCCATGAATTGCGCACGCCGCTGGCCTCGCTGCGCGGCTTCATCGATACCCTGCTCGGGCCGGCAGCCAAGGATACGGCGGCACGCGAGAAATTCCTCGGCATCATGCAGGGCCAGGCCGAACGCATGAGCAAGCTGATCGATGATCTGCTCAGCCTGTCGCGCATTGAAATGCACCAGCATGTGCGGCCCACCGGCAGCATTGATCTGGCCGCCCTGTTGCGCGAAGTGCGCGAGGGGCTGATGACCCAGGCCAAGGCCGCCGAAATCGACATCCGGCTCCATCTGTTTGCGGGCTCCTCGACCACCATTGGCGATCGGGGCCAGCTCTATGAGGTGTTCGAGAACCTGCTCGACAATGCCATCAAATATGGCGCGGGCGGCCGGTTCGTCGACGTCAGCCTCGAGCCAGCCGGCCGCACCGGTTTCCAGCATCTGGTCACGGTGATCGACTACGGCCAGGGTGTGGAGCCCGAACATGTGCCGCGGCTGACCGAGCGCTTCTACCGCATCGATGCCGACGCCAGCCGCAAGAAGAAGGGCACCGGCCTGGGTCTGGCCATCGTCAAGCACATCGTCAATCGCCATCGCGGCCAGCTTTCGATCAAGAGCAAGCCCGGCGAGGGCATGCGCGTGGAAGTGTTGCTGCCTTAGGGCCGTGCAGAAGCGCCGCCTGCAGCGCGGTTTTCAATGAGCGGACGGACCCCGAGACGGCTTTCGCCTCCGGTAAGGTAAAAAACGAGACGAAACCGCCTCGGGGCGCCGGTTTTTGGAACTGTACGGCGGCACGGGGATCGCTCGCCCCCACACGGCCGGACTGGAACCTGTGCGGCAGGCAAAGACCACACCCGGCTCA
>NZ_JAUYGL010000043.1 GCF_030689745.1 Devosia sp. | reverse complement strand
GGGCTTTGAAAAGAGCGCCTTCAGCTACATGCTGGCGATGCGGCTGGCGCCCGTCCTGCCCTTCTCGGTGGTCAATGTGCTGCCCGCCTTGTTCAAGGTGAAGTTCCGCAGCTATTTCCTCGCCACGCTGATCGGCATCCTCCCCGGCGCCCTGGTCTATGCCTCGATCGGGCAGGGGCTGGAAACGGTGCTGATCGAGGTGGCCGTAAGCGGTCGCGCTGTCAGCCTGTCCGATCTGGTCACGCCCGGCCTGAGCTTGGGACTGCTGGGCCTGGCCCTGCTGGCCATGGTGCAGCCCGTTTACGCCTTCGTGCGCTCCCGCCTGCGCTAGCCAGGCCCCGGCGTCGGGGCGCCTCACGACAATTCACCCATCATGCAATGTCCAGCGAGTGATCCATGCCAGCCAAGAGCCAGCCCAGCCAGCGGATTGAATGCGATGTCTGCGTCATCGGCGCAGGGTCGGCGGGTCTCAGCGCCGCTTCGGGCGCAGCGCAATTGGGCGCCAGGGTGGTGCTGATCGAGCGCGGGGCCATGGGCGGCGATTGCCTCAATACCGGCTGCGTCCCCTCCAAGTCACTGATCGCGGCGGCCCATGCCGCCCATGGTTTCAAAGCCGCAATGGCAATGGGCGTGGGTGCGGGCCTCGTGCCGAAGATCGACTTCCAGGCGGTGCATGATCACGTCCACGCCGTTATCGGCGCCATCGCGCCCCATGACAGTGTCGCGCGCTTCGAGGGCATGGGCATTACCGTGCTGCAGGAGACGGCCAAGTTCGTCAGCCCAGGCGAGCTGGTCGCCGGCGACTACACCATCACGGCGCGCCGCTTTGTGGTGGCGACCGGATCGCGCCCCGGCCTGCCGCCGATTCCGGGCCTGGCCGCGCTTGAGCCGTTGACCAATGAAACCATATTTTCGCTGACCACCCGGCCCGACCATCTGCTGATCCTGGGCGGCGGGCCGATCGGGCTGGAACTGGCGCAGGCCTTCCGCCGGCTCGGCTCGGCCGTGACCGTGGTCGATGCCGGGGCCATTCTGGCCAGGGACGAACCCGAGGCCGCGCCGCTGATCCGCAAGGTGTTGGCGGATGAAGGTATCGCCTTGTTCGAGCACGCCAGCTTCGCCGATCCGCAGCGGATCAGGGGCGGCGTGCAGGCAAGGGTCGAGACCGCAGCGGGTACGCAAATCATCACCGCCAGCCATTTGCTGGTGGCTGCCGGCCGCAAGCCCAATATCGAGGATCTCGGACTGGACGCCGCCGGGGTCAGAACCACCGGACAGGGGATCGCGGTCGATGCAAGGCTGCGCAGCAGCAATGCGCGCATCTATGCGCTGGGCGATGTCGCTGGCGGGCCGCAGTTCACCCATATTGCGGGCTATCACGCCGGCATTTTCGTGCGCAACGCCATGTTCGGCCTGCCATCCAGGGTCGATTATGCCGCCCTGCCCTGGGTCACCTATCTTGATCCCGAGGTGGCCCATGTCGGTTTGACCGAGGCTGACGCCCGCAAGTCCGGCGCCGACGTCATCACCATTGTCGAGCATTTTGTCGAGAATGACCGGGCCCAGGCCGAGAGGCGCATTGAGGGCTTTGTCAAGCTGGTGCTGACCCGTCGCGGCAAGGTGCTGGGGGCCACCATGGTGGGCCCGCATGCCGGCGAGATGATCAGCCTGTGGGGACTGGTGATTTCGGGCAAGGTCAAGCTGTCGGCCGTCGCCTCGATGATTGCCCCCTACCCCACGCTGGCGGAAATCTCCAAGCGGGCGGCGAGCGCCTATTACAAGCCAAAACTGTTCGGCACGCTGCCCAGGGCCTGGGTTGGTCTGGTGCAGCGGTTTATGCCCTAGCCGGGGCGCTGCAGCAGCTGTTCGACAAAGGGCAGCAGCTTTTCCACGATATGGGCGACCCCGGCGGCATTGGGGTGGCGCATATCGGCTTGATTAAGCGCGGGTTCAAGCGCCACGCCATCGAGAAAAAACGGGTAGAGGATGGCGCCGTGCGCGCTGGCCAGAGCCGGATAGAGGCCATCGAACGCGGCAACATAGTCGGCGCCCAGCCCGCGGTCGGCCATCATGCCGAGCAGCAGGACCGGCACTTGCATGTCGTCAAGCTTCTGCAGGATTGCCGCAAGATTGCTGGTTGCGGCGGACGGGGGCAGGCCCTGCAGCATGTCATTGGCACCCAGGCCAAGGATCACCGCGTCGGGCGCCTCGGCCAGCGACCAGTCGAGCCGCGCCAGCCCGTCAGCCGTCGTGTCGCCTGAAACGCTGGCATTGACCAGCGTGGCATCCAGCCCGGCCCTGTCCATCGCCGCCTGCAGCTGCGCGGCAAAGCCTTCCTCTGCCGGCAGGCCATATCCTGCCAGCAAGCTGTCGCCATAAAGCAGGATGGTGCGCTCGGCGGCATGCGCCGGCAGCGTCACTATCGCGATTGTGGTCACGATGGCCATTGCGCTTAGCGCCCGATGCACCCAGTTTCTCACTTCAGCACCTGCCGCCCGCATCATTGTTTTCTCCGACCAGAATTTGGCCTGCTTCCATGACCGATTTTATCGCCCAGACCCAGGGCATGAACCTCCACCTTAGTTCGGGCAAGGAGTCGTTTCATATCCTCAAGGACATCACGTTTGCGATAAGCCCGGGCGAGGTGGTGTCGATTGTCGGTCCCTCGGGCAGCGGCAAGACCTCGATGCTGATGGTGATGGGCGGGCTGGAGCGCGCCAGCAGCGGCCTGGTCGATGTCGGCGGCGCCACGCTGAGCGGGATGAATGAGGACGAGCTGGCCGAAATACGCCGCAGCAATATCGGCATCCTGTTTCAGAACTTCCATCTCATTCCCTCGATGACGGCGCTGGAAAACGTCGCACTGGCGCTCGATATCGCCTTTGATGATCTGCCGCTAAGCGAAATCCGCAGCCGCGCCAGAGCGGCGCTGGCCGC
This sequence comes from Devosia sp., assembly GCF_030689745.1. Lineage (GTDB taxonomy): Bacteria > Pseudomonadota > Alphaproteobacteria > Rhizobiales > Devosiaceae > Devosia > Devosia alba. Next base: position 22,339 of record NZ_JAUYGL010000043.1, on the reverse strand, counting down.
GGTGGGTCTGGCGGCCCGCGAGAATCATCTGCCCAGTGCCCTGTCGGGTGGCGAGCAGCAACGCGTCGGGCTGGCCCGCGCCATTGTTACCCGGCCCAAATTGCTGCTGGCCGATGAACCAACGGGCAATCTGGATCAGGAGACCGCCACCTCAGCCATCGATCTGCTGTTTGATCTGGCGCGGGCCAATGGCATGGCGGTGCTGCTGATAACCCATGACAATGCTCTGGCGCGGCGTGCCGACCGGCAGATGCGCATGGATCGTGGCGAACTCAGCCAGCTTTCGGCAGTCGCGGCATGAAGCGCCTGATCGCCTGGTTGCGCGTGGCGCTGATCGATCTGCGTGGCAGCGCGGCCCGCTTCACCATTCTGATTGCCTGTCTGGCGCTCGGCGTGGCCGCCATCGGCGTGGTCAGTTCCGTGCGCGGTGCGGTTGAAACTGCCATTGAACGCGATGCCCGCGCCATTCTGGGGGGCGACCTGGAGCTGCGCTCGCCGCGCACCGATATTGCGCCCGATGTGCTGGCAGCGCTTGAGGCGCTCGGTCCGGTCAGCCGCGAGGTCCAGCTCAATACCCAGGCCCGGAAGGGCGATGCAACGGCCTTTCTGTCGCTGCGCGGCGTTGGCGCGCGCTATCCGCTGGTTGACGAGGTGACGCTGCTCCCGGGCGCCCTGCCCGGCCGCACAGCCGAACTGCTTGGCACCCAGAACGGCCTGGCGGGCGTGCTGCTGTCGCAGCAGGCGGCGCTGCGGCTGGAGGCGAAGCCGGGTGACACCATCCGCATCGGCACGCTCGACCTGCAATTGCGCGGCGTCATCGACACCCTGCCCGATCAGGCGACGCTGGGCTTTCAGCTCGGCGCGCCGGCCCTGGTATCGGACGCCGCCCTGCCGCTGGCGGGGCTGAAGCAGGAGGGTGTGCTCAACCAGTTCCGCTACAAGGTGCTGCTCGACAGTGCTGATTTCGCCAGCACCAAGGCGGCGCTGGAAAAGCAGTTCCCGGACCGTGAGTGGCAGCTTCGCTCGCCACGTCAGGCCACCGAGACCATTGCCCGCTTCATCGGCATTTTCGGCAATTTCATGCTGCTGGTGGCGCTCTCATCCATGGTCGTGGGCGGGCTTGGCGCCGCCAATGCCGTCACCGCCTATGTGGGCGAGCGGCAGGCGGGGATCGCCACCATGCGATCACTGGGGGCAAGCGGCAATCGCATCGTTGTGCATTTCCTGTCGCAGGTGATCTTCCTGTCGCTGCTCTCGATTGCCATCGGCCTGGTGGCCATTGCGCTGGGCACCTTTGCCGTCTTGCCGCTGCTGGCCGGGTTGATCGGGCTGGACCTGCCCGCGGCGCTCGATCTGCGGGCCATGGCGGCGGCGGCCGGCATCGGGCTGGTCACCGCGATCATCTTTGCCTGGCTGCCCCTGCTGCGCGCCCGGGCCATTCGTCCCGCCCTGCTGTTTCGCGCCGCCGCATCAAGCCATCTGGACCGGCAGGACTGGCGCCGCTGGCTGAAGCCTGCCGCTTCCGTGCCCTTGCTGGTCGGGTTTGCCCTGTTGTTCGCGCTGACACTGGCCATTGCCAGCGACGCTCGGCTGGTGGCGATCTATTTTGCCGGTACGGCGGTCGCCTTTGGTCTGCTGCGGCTTGCGGCAGCGGGATTGACCTGGACCCTGTCGGCCATGCCAGCGCCACCCAACCGGCTGCTGCGCCGGGCGCTATCGGCCATTGTCCGGCCCGGAGCGCCAACCACGACGGTTCTGGTCTCGATGGGCATGGGCCTGTCGCTGCTGCTGCTGATCGTCTCCATCCAGTCCAACATCAACGACCAGATTGCCACCGAGGTCAGCACCGAGGCGCCGGCTTTCGTCCTGCTGGATCTCGACAAAGGCAGTGTTGATGGCCTCACCAGCTTTGCCGCGGCGACACCCGAAATCGAGGCACTGACCACCATCCCCATGCTGCGCGGCACCATTACCGCACTCAAGGGCGCCCCACCGCCATCAGCCGATGACGAGCTTTCGCGCGACGTGGCCGACATGTTCCGCGGTGATACGGCGCTGACCTGGTCGGCCGCCCTGCCCGAGGGCACGGTGATCGAGCAGGGCGCGTGGTGGCCCGAAGACTATGCCGGCGAGCCGCAGGTGTCGCTGAGCACCGAAATGCGCGATGCGCTCGACCTGTCGATTGGCGACAGCATCGAGATCGCCATTGCCGGGCGGAAGCTGGCAATGACCATTGCCAGTTTCCGGCTGATCGATTGGCGCAGCCCCAATTTCAACTTCCGCATCATCGTCTCGCCCGGCCTGATCGAGCGCGCGCCGCAATCCTATTTCGGCGCCATCGCCGTGGTGCCGGGCAGCGATCAGCAGGTGGAAGCCGCATTGATCGGGGCATTTCCCCTGCTCAACTTCGTGCCGGTGGGCGATACGCTGGCCCGTATCAGGGCGGTGTTCGACGGGTTGATCAACGCCATTGCACTGGTCAGCGGCACGGCTGTTCTGGCCGGCATATTGGTGCTGGCCGGCGCGCTCAGCGTCGGACGGCAACAGCGCGAGACTGATGCTGTGGTGATGAAAGTGCTGGGCGCCAGGCGCCGCGACGTCATCGCCGCCTTCCTGATCGAATATGCGCTGCTGGGCGCCATTGCCGCTGTTCTGGCCACCTTGATTGCGCTGCTCGGCGCCTGGGCGGCGGCAACCTGGCTGCTGGAGATCGACTTCGCCGTGCCGCTGAGCCAGTTGGGCCTGGTCACCCTGCTGGTGATTGTGGCCACCATCGTCACCGGCGCCGCGACCACCTGGTCGGCCATGTCCAGCGCCCCGGCTGCCAAATTGCGCCTGGAAACGCCCTGATCACAATTTGCCTGGAACGGGCGGTTGCGGCCATTTCGCGGCATTCCGTTCAGCTTTGGCAAACCCTTGGCTGGTAGCGTGGCAGACGAGATCGACATGGGCCTGCCTGGCGTAAGCCCGGTCGGCGGACAAGGGATTGCATGACGGACAAGGATTACGGAACGTGACGATGTCCAACTGGCCCCTGGTGGCAGGCAATATGGCAGTGGTCGCACTGTTCGTGCTGCTGTGGTCGCGCTCCAACTATTGGTTGAAGACGATACCGCGCCTGTATCGGGCGCCATTGTTTGCCGCGATCATTGGCCTTGGCGCCATTGCGTCGATGAGCATGGCTGTCGAAAGCCGACCGGGCGTGTTTGCTGACCTGCGGATTGCCCTGCTCACCGTGGTGGCGCTGTTTGGTGGCTGGCCCGCCGCCCTGATCACCGCGCTGATCGCGGGGAGCTACCGCCTGATGATGGGCGGACTGGGCACTGGCGCGGGGGTGATTGCCGTCGGGCTGGCCAGTGCGTCGGGGCTGTTTGTCAATCTGCTGGTGGGGACATCCACCTTCCGGCTCTGGCATATTGTGGCCGCGGCGCTGATCGCCGCCATGGCGACATCGGTGGGCCTGCTGGCCCTGCCGATCACCGATCTCCCCATGTCCGACCGGATCTGGTTTGCCGCGATCAATCTGGTCGCCACGGTCGTGGCCGGGCTGGTCTATCTGCGGGCCTGGCACCTGTCGGCCGAACGCGAATTGCTGGCGGCGGCCCTGGCGCACGCCCCGGACTACGCTTTTGTCAAAGATCTGCACGGCAAGTTTGCCGCGGCCAACGAGGCCGCAGCGCGGCTGCTTGGCGTGGCTGGACCAGACCAGCTGATTGGCCGCGACAATTTCGATGTGGAGCCCTTCGAGCGGGCCCAGGCCCAGCTGGACGGCGAAGCCATCATCATGGCGTCGGGTGAACCGCAACTGGAGCTGGAAGAACAGCTGACCGATGCCGACGGCACCCAGCGCTGGTACGCCACAACCAAGGTGCCGCTGCATGACGTCGGCGGCCGGATCATTGGTCTGGCCGGGGTTTCGCGTGATATCACCGAAACCAGGCTGCTGCAGCAGGAAGTGTTGCAGAGCCGGGATACGCTGTCCTATGCGCTGGCCGAAATGACCGGCGGTCTGGCCATGTATGACAGCGAAGGCCGGCTGGTGTTCTGCAATGAGCAGTATCGCGACGGCTTTCCGCTCACTGGCGCGCTGCGGCAACCAGGCACGCATTACCGCGACATTTTGCAGGCGGTGATCGACACCGGTGAACAGCCCAAGGCGCCCACAGAGGGAGAAGCGGCCGCCGAGTGGATCGCTGATCGCTATGCCAATCTGCAGCGCGAATCCGAGGACGAAATCTATCTCAGCAATGACCGCTGGATGCAGGTGCGGACCCGCCCCACCAGCAATGGAACCACCATGGTGGTCGCCATTGATGTAACCCTCTTCAAGCAGGCCGAACAGGAATTGCACACCACCACCGACCACCTCAAACATCTGGTGCGCACTGACGCGCTCACCGGGCTGCTGAACCGGCGGGCGTTCGATGATGCCATCGACGCTGAAATCCGCCGCACTAGCCGTGCGGGCACGCCGTTGAGCCTGTTGATCGTCGATGTCGACCGCTTCAAGGCCTATAATGATCATTACGGCCATCTGGCGGGCGACGAGGCCCTGCGCCAGGTCAGCCAATTGCTCAAGAACAGCCTGAAGCGGCCCGCCGATGTGGTTGCCCGATTTGGTGGCGAGGAGTTCACCGCCATCCTGCCCGATACCGATGAGGACGGCGCCTATCTGGTGGCCGAGAGCTTCCGGCGCGCGCTGGCCGAAGCGCATCTGTCGCATGCCAATAGCGACAAGGGCTACATCACGGTCAGCGTCGGGGTGGCCACCTATATGGCCGACACGGCGGCGCGCAGCGCCCTCGACCTGATCGAGACGGCAGACGGCGCTCTCTACAGCGCCAAGGCGGCAGGCCGGGACCGGGTGTTTGGCACCCGGGTGACCGATTCAAGGCGCCTGCGCACCACCGCCTGAAGCAGAATTGATGGCGTCGACCCGCAATCTTGTATGGCAGATTGCCTGTTCTATCTAATTGATAGACCTCAATAATTCCTGCAAGTTGGTGGCCATATCAACAAAATCATTGACTTCGCAGACGGCTGCGAACAATTATCCGGCATCTGAGCGGGGACAATCCCTCAGGAACGGCCGGAGACACGTCATGGGCCTCGGCCCAGCCAGGGTATGTGGTCAAGCGTGAGCTACGCGGAATGTCGTTGGTCTGACCGGTAATCTCCGGACCAATGCTCGTTTCGACCTTCTGAGAGACCCGCAAGGATCTCAACCGTGCGGTCGCGGTTGGCGGGCAGGTCACTTCCTCTTCCCAGCACACCGCACCTCGACATCGGGACCACCGATGCCAGCGAGCGGGAGGAAGCAGGATGAACCATCAGCCGACCAGCCTCACCCTGCTCGACAGGCTGCGCGCGACCACGGTCACAGACCGGGTGGGTGCGGTTGAGCACACCGGCGTGCTGGCAGAATTTGTCGCGTCGGGCGTGCGCTTTGTCGCCTCGACCCCGCAGCTGGAAGCCCGCTATTATGCGGCGGTGCGCGAACTGCTGGCCTGCATCAGGCCCACCAGCGATGCCCATCCCATTCTCAATGAAGGCGGCGTCTATCTGGGCTGCTGGCTGGAAAGCACCGGCACGATCAATGCCGAACTGCTCAGCCGCTTCAACCCGTCGGTGGCCGCCGCCACCTTTGCCGGCTTTGCCACCCATCAGCGCGAAGATGGCCTGTTGCCCTATAAGCTGACGGCCACCGGCCCGGTGTTTGCGCAGATCCAGACCGTGACGCCGCTGGCCCGCTCGGTATGGACCCATTATTGCCTGAACGGCCGCGACCAGGCCTGGCTGGCGCCGATCTACAGGGCGATGGCGCGCAATGATGCCTGGCTGGCCGAGTGGCGCGACACGCGCGGCACCGGCGCCGTCGAGGCGTTCTGTGCCTATGATACCGGCCATGATCTGTCGGCGCGGTTCTGGCATGTGCCGGACAGCCCGTTCAACAATGATCCCAGGGCGTTTCATCCCGACAATCCGCTGCTGCCGTTCATCGCCCCGGACCTGACCGCCAATGTCGCCTGCCAGCGGCGCTATCTGGCCCTCATGGCCGAAGCGCTGGGCGAGGATGGCAATGCCTGGCGGGACAAGGCCGAGGCCAGCACGGTGGCGCTGTTCGAGCAGTGCTTTGATGGCGCGGACGGGTTCTTTTATGACCGCGACAAGCATGACCGGCATGTGCGCGTGCAGTCCGATGTGCTGCTGCGGGTGCTGGCCTGCGAGATCGGCGATGACGCGTTCTTTGCCAAAGCGCTGCAGCGCTATCTGCTCAACACGTCAAAATTCTTTGCCAAATATCCGTTCACCTCACTGGCGCTGGACGAGCCACGGTTTGATCCGGCCTTTGCCTATAACAGCTGGTGCGGGCCCACCAATTTCCTCAGCCTGATCCGGGCGCCGCATGCCTTTGAGGCGCACCACCGCCATGTCGAATTGAGCTGGGTCGCGCAGCCCATCCTGAGTGCCCTGTTCAAATCCACGCGCTTTGCCCAGACCATCAACCCGTTTACCGGCGAGGCCGGCTTCACCGAGGTCTATTCGCCGGCGATCCTGTGCCTGCTCGATTTCCTCGAGCGGTTGTGTGGCATCCAGCCTCGTCCCGATGGCACGCTGTGGTTTACCGGCCTGACCCCGCAACAGATCGAGCATCGCGACGAGACGCACGAGACCGGCTATGGCCGCGCGGTCGATGGCCACGGGTTCGAGCTGATCAATACGGCCGCTCACATGAGCGCCTATCGCGACGGCGCCCCGCTGTTTTCGGCGCCACGCGGCATTCGCGTCATCACCGACCGCGCTGGCCAGATGCTGGGCCTGGTCGGCATGAGCGCCAGCCCCGTGGCGGGCACGATAACCACGCCCACGGGCCGCTATGACTTTGCCATCGGACCCAATGAACAACTCGACCTCGAGGACAATCAACTGGTGCGGGTGCGCGACCCCAGCCTGATCGCCCCAACTTACTGAATGCTGCGGCCCGGCCAGGGCGCGGGCTGCAGCAAGACTGACGTACGTAGCTCAACAGGGAGGAACCAAATGAGCCAGTTCAACCGCAGGCGTTTCCTGCAAACCACAGCCGGCGTCGCCGCGCTGTCCACCTTCGGCCTGCCCGCCTTTGCCCAGGACAAGCAGATCCGGCACTTCTGGTGGGGCAATCCCGAGCGCGACAAGCGCACCTTCGCCGCCATCGAGCTTTACAATGCCAAGACCCCGGGCACCGTGGTCTCGGGCGAAAGCCTCGGCTTTGCCGATTATTTCACCAAGCTGACCACCCAGATCGCCGGCGGCAACATGCCTGACGTGATCCAGCAGGGCTATGGCGTACTGTTCGAATACATCGCCAATGGCGCCGTGGTGCCTCTCGATGACTATGTCGGCAACAGCCTCGATATCTCCAGGATTGACCAGTCGGCCATCGATGCCGGTACGGTGGATGGCAAATTCTACGCCCTGTCCATCGGTGCCAATTCGCACATGGCCATCTACAATTCCCGCCTCTACGAGGAAGCCGGCATTCGTGTAGGCAGCAATTTCGACCCCTATGGCTACACCTATGACGATCTCAAGCGCATGGCCGTCGAGATCAAGGACGCCACCGGCATCCCGGGCACCGACGACAATACCGCCGACTACCAGAACTTCTCCGATTTCACGGTGCAGAAGGGCGCCAACCTCTACAACGAGGACGGCTCCTATGGCCCCACCCAGGAGATCATCGAGGAATACTGGAGCATCTGGGCTGCCATCCGCGAGGCCGGCGGCACCCCGCCAGGCCAGGAATCGGCCGGCCTGGCCGGCGTGTCCGAGCTCAGCCAGCTCGGCGTCGTCACCGGCAAGTCCGCCACCTCGTTCCTGTGGAGCAACCAGCTGGTGGGCGCCCAGGGCCTGATGCAGGACACGCTGGGCGCGGCCATGTATCCCAATACGCCCGACATGATCCCCGGTTCGGTGATCCAGCCCAGCCAGTTCGTCTGCCTCACCCGCGACAGCCAGGACCCCGAGGCCGCCACCGCCTATATGAGCGCCTTCATCAACGATCTCGAGATGACCAAGGTGCTCGGCCTCGAACGCGGCATTCCCTCCAACAGCGAGGTGCGCGCCGCCCTCGAACCCGATCTGTCGCCGGCAGAAGCGGTTTCGGTCGCCTTCTTCGATGCCATCCAGGGCAAGACGGCGCCACTCACCGCGCCGCCGCCCAGCGGCTCGGGTGAAGTCGAGCAGACTTTTGAACGCGTCGCCGTCTCGGTGCTGCTGGGGGAAAAGTCCATTCCCGAGGTCGCCGCCGATTTCCTCGCCCAGGCCAACGCCATCCTGCGGCGCGCCTAGCTAGCCGATTTCTCAGTCGTCTCCCTCCCCCCTATGGGGAGGGAGCCAGATCGAGTAGGACCAGATCGCATGGAAAAATTCTTCCGCCGCAATTTTGCCGGCTACAGCTTTCTGGCCCCCTGGCTGGTCGGCTTCTTTCTTTTGGCCATCGGGCCCATCCTGGCCTCGCTCTATCTCAGCTTCACCAAATACAATGTGGTGCGGCCGCCGCAGTGGATCGGCTGGGACAATTACACCTACATGGTGCAGTTCGACGCCCGGTTCTGGAAGGCCCTGCAGGTTACCTTCACCTTTGTGGCGGTGTCGGTGCCGGCCAAGCTGGTCTTCGCGCTCGGCGTCGCCATGGCGCTGGACAAGGGCATTCGCGCCATTGGCTGGTATCGGGCGCTGTTCTATCTGCCCTCGATCCTGGGCGGCTCGATCGCCGTGGCGATCCTGTGGCGGCAGCTGTTCAATTATGACGGCGTCATCAATTCCATGCTGCGGCTGTTCGGCACTGACGGGCCCTATTGGCTCGCCGATCCCAATTACTCGCTATGGACCCTCATCGTGCTCGCCGTCTGGCAGTTCGGCTCGCCCATGCTGATTTTCCTGGCCGGGCTGCGCGCCATTCCACAGGAGCTGTACGAAGCGGCCGAAATCGACGCTGCCGGGCCGGTGCGCAAGTTCTTTGCCATCACCGTGCCGCTGCTGGCGCCGGTCATTTTCTTCAATCTGGTGCTGCAGATGATTGAGGCGTTCAAGAGCTTTTCGGGCGCCTTCATCATTTCGGGCGGCTCGGGCGCGCCGCTCGACAGCCTGCTGTTCTTCACCGTCTATCTTTACAACGAGGCCTTCAGTTTCCTGCGCATGGGCTACGCCTCGGCGCTGGCCTGGGTGCTGCTGCTGATCATCGCCGGCTTCACCGCGATAGCCTTCTGGACGTCCAAATACTGGGTCCATTACGAAAACGAGCGGGGCTGAGATGATGCTTGTCACCATGGTCTCAGTCGACACCCTCCCCCTTGCGGGGAGGGATCAAGGGAGGGGGACGGCCAGCCCCGATATCGCGGCTCTCGCATCCCCTCCCGTCCTCCCCCGTCGAGAGCCTGCACTCGGGCGCGCCAAGGCGCGGCCCTTGTGGGGCGGTGCCGCCCGGTGGGTGCCCCGAAATGGCGCCTCAAACCGTACTCTGGTCAAAGTCGCAGGGGCCACACCATGACCGACACCACCATCAGCAATACCGCCGCCCTGGCCGCCGAATATCGCGCCAACCGGGCCAAACGCGCCCGCCGCGCCGGGCTGCTCAAGCACCTGTTCCTGATCGCCACCTCGCTGATCATGGTCTATCCACTGCTGTGGATGCTGGCGAGTTCGCTCAAGCCCGACAACCAGATCTTCGGCGACCTGTCGCTGTGGCCGAGCACTTTTGAATGGTCAAACTACTGGCAGGGCTGGAACGCGCTGCCGGTCAGCTTCACCCGCTTCTTCTGGAACTCCACCGTGATCACCGTGCTTTCGGTGATCGGCAATGTCATCTCCTGCTCGTTCGCCGCCTATGCCTTTGCGCGGCTGGAGTTCACCGGCAAGACCATCTGGTTCGCGCTGATGATGATGACGCTGATGATCCCCTACCATGTGGTGCTGATCCCGCAATATCTGCTGTTTCTGAACCTGGGCTGGGTCGATACCTACCTGCCGCTGATCGTGCCGAAATTCCTGGCTGGCGATGCCTTCTTCGTCTTCCTGATGATCCAGTTCTTCCGGCAATTGCCGCGCGATCTGGACGAGGCGGCGATGATCGATGGCTGCAGCCCGTTCAAGATCTACTGGGCCATCATCATGCCGCTGTCGTTGCCGGCCATGGCGACGGCCGCGATCTTCAGCTTCATCTGGAGCTGGGAGGACTTTTTGGGACCGCTGGTCTATCTCAACGACATGAACGACTACACCGTGCCCCTGGCGCTGCGCATGTTCACCAGCCAGGACAGCGTCTCGCAATACGGGCCGATGTTTGCCATGTCGATCCTGTCCATCCTGCCCATTCTCATCTTCTTCGTCATCTTCCAGCGCATGATCATCCAGGGCATCGCCATGAGCGGGCTGAAATGAAGCGGATACAACCACCCTTCCCTTCTCCCCTTGAGGGAGAAGGTGCCCCGAAGGGGCGGATGAGGGGTCGGCGATCTCTTTTCCATCGCAGCATGCGCTGCAGCAAACCCCTCACCCGTCTCGCGCTTCGCGCGATCCACCCTCTCCCTCAAGGGGAGAGGGGTGACCACACCAGCCTCAAGGACTGACCCATGGCCTCCGTTACCCTCAGCGATGTTCGTAAATCCTACTCCAGCCTTGAGGTCATTCATGGCGTCAGCCTGGATGTGGTGTCGGGCGAGTTTCTCGTGCTGGTCGGCCCCTCGGGCTGCGGCAAGTCCACCCTGTTGCGGATGATCGCCGGGCTCGAAGAGGTCACTGACGGCACCATTGCCATCGGGGACCGGATTGTGAACGACTTGCCCGCCAGCCAGCGCAACCTGTCCATGGTGTTTCAGAGCTATGCGCTCTATCCGCATATGAGCGTGCGCAAGAATCTGGCCTTCGGGCTGGGCAATCTGCGCATGCCCAGGGACGAGATCGCCCGCCGCGTCGCCGACGCCGCCAGGATCCTGCAGATCGAGGAATTGCTCGAACGCAAGCCGCGCCAGCTGTCGGGCGGGCAGAAGCAGCGCGTCGCCATTGGCCGGGCCATTGTGCGCGAGCCGCAGCTATTCCTGTTTGATGAGCCGCTGAGCAATCTCGATGCCGAATTGCGGGTGCAGATGCGGGTGGAACTGGCCGGGCTCTACAACCGGCTGGGCACCACCATGATCTATGTCACCCACGACCAGGTAGAAGCCATGACCATGGCGAGCCGGATCGTGGTGCTGCGCGGCGGCAATATCGAGCAGGTCGGCACTCCTTACGAGCTCTACAATTTCCCGCGCAACCAGTTCGTCGCCACCTTTATCGGCTCGCCCAAGATGAACATCATCGCCGCCAGCCATGCCGAGGGGCAGGCGCAGCTGCCTGATTTTGGCGACATCGCCCTGCCCCTGGTCAGCACCGCCCCCGGCCCGCTGGCGGTAGGCATTCGCCCCGAGCAATTCGCCATCGGCACCAGTGGCGACGCCACCGCCCATGGCACCATCGCCCTGGTTGAGTATCTGGGCAGCGAGATTTTTCTCTACGTCAAACTGGCCTCCGGCCAGACCGTGCTGGTGCAGGCGTCGGGCAAGGCCCAGCACAAGCTGGGCGAGCCCATCGACATCGCCTTCACCGCCCAGAACGCGCATTATTTTGGTGCCGACGGGCAGCGGCTGGGGATTTTTGACTGAGGAGGAAGTGGCGGGGATCCCTGCAAGAACACATTTGATGTCGAGGCGCGCCGTCTGATCGTTGCGGCCTTATGTATCAAACGCACCAAGCTGGTGGGCTGTTGTGAAAGCGGCGCTATTTTTGTTGGTGATAGCTGGCCTCAGCGTGGCGCAGCATCAGCCCGTCTCCGGTGGAGAACGACAAGCCTGTGGGTGGACAAGAAATTCGCCCATGCAGTTCACCACAAACGTCGAAGGCGAAGTGGGCGAAGCGCCTTCCCTCTATGCCCGGACTCACATAGGACGCGGTAACGGCAAAGTACTCACTTTGACCTTGCCACAGGGGCTGTTCTTTTGGGAATTTGACCACCAGTGCCGTTTTAGTGGCGATCTTCAAGTCGCCCTTACCAACAACGAATGGACCATCGCCAACGTAAGTGGCTTTGACGTCTCTGGTGAATTCAAAGAAGCGCTGGAGCCCAATGCTGTGCAACATCCGCCCGCCTGCCATCGGCACGGAAGGGCCAGCAATACTTCTGACCTCTCCGGGCTGCAACTCTTGCAGGCGTTCAATGATGCCGTAAAAGATGCGGACGTCGGTAGCCGGGCTGTTCCCTGCGTTTTGCACGATGAATCTGACACCGACGCTGAAGCAGTGATGGTCCGCGATCTGCACTCCGTCGATTGTCAGATCGGTAGGATTAACGGCCGTGAATTCGGCATCAGTCACCACCAGCCAAGCAGCCTGCCCTTCTCTGGCTATTTCGTTGGCCCTTGCGGCTTCGTTGGCCGCGCGCTCAGCTTGCTTGAACGTGTCTCGCAGAAACAGCAGTGCCTGCCAACTAACGCCAGTGGCAACCGCCGCAAGCAAAACCATCCACCATTGGGCATACCCATCGCCAAAGAATATGTGATCGTCAGGGCAGACGGCACCGCCTTCCTGCTGTTGGGAATAGTTATCGGCGTTGTAAGCTACACATCGTTTTTGGTGTTCGGCTTCATATCGAGCTCCAAGCCCAAGGATCGAAACGAGAACAATCGCGGCAACAAGAAGCCCTAAAACTATAAGCGCAGGTCGGTCGTTTCTATCGCTGTCAGACATTGAAGTAGAAACGCCGCCGTGATTTTGCCCCCAGAGAGCTTATTCCGCACATTGGCCTCTTTGTCGTCAATGCCAATTGCCACTGGACGCTCAACCAGCCCGGCATAAGTCATGACCCTTCGCGACTTTCTGTTCTCATTGCCCCAATACGTACTTCCTGCCGCCCCGTCCCCTCCACCGGGACATGGGGGGATTTGAACCAGTGGAACGGCCGCTGCAGCAGTTCGCGCAGGGCGTTGAGGGTGGCGCCGGCGATCAGCAGCCAGTAGAAGGGTAGCAGTAACTGGATGGCGAGCAGGCGCAGGCCTTTTGCGCGCGCCAGCCCCAGCGTGGTGATGGCGAAGGTGCTGCCATAGCCCAGCACCAGCACCCCGGTATAAAATACCGCCCAGTTCCGGCCATCAAACAGCGGCGCGCCCAGCGCCAGTTGCAGGGCCAGGCCAATGCCCAGGCCGCAATGCAGCAGCGGCGCGGCAATCATGCCCAGCACCAGCACTTCAAACGCCAGCATCGGGCCCAGTCCCATCTCGGCGGCCAGCCGGCCCGGATTGCGGTTGTGCACGATGAAGGTCTGCATCCAGCCCTTCATCCAGCGGGTGCGCTGGCCCTGCCAGGCGCCGAGCCGGGTGGGGGCGTGCTCGCGCGTGTTGGAGGCCAGGGTTTCCACGCGCAGGCGGCGGCGGGCCAGCCGCATGCCGAGATCGGCATCTTCGGTGACATTGAAGGCGTCCCAGCCGCCGATCTGGCGCAGCGTGGCGGTGCGGAAATGGTTGGAGGTGCCGCCCAGGGGGATTGGCAGGTGCCAGCGCGCCAGCGCCGGCAACAGCACCCCGAACAGCGCGGCATATTCGGCGGCAAACAGCGCGGCCAGCCAGCCGCGCTCGCCATTGTCGATCAGCAGGCGCGCCTGCTGGCAGACCAGATCGGGGTGATCGCGGAAGCGCAGCGCTGCCTGCCAGAGCTGATCGGGGTCGGGGATGTCTTCGGCATCATAGACCACGACATGCTCGCCCCGGCAGAGCGGCAGCGCGAAATCGAGTGCCTTGGGCTTGGTGCGGGGGGCCGCGTCAGGCACCAGCACCAGCGAGACGCGCGGATCGCCCAGCCGCGCCCGGATCGCGGCAATGGTGGCGCGCGAGCCCGCTTCCACCACAAACTTGATGTCGAGGCGGGCGGGCGGGTAGTCCAGCGCCCACATGGCAGCGAACAATTGCGGGATCATCCTGGCCTCGCTGCGCAGCGGGATCAGGATCGAATAGACCGGCAATTGCGCATCGGGCGGCCGCTGTGGCGGCGCCAGCGGGCGGCGGGGCGTGGCCAGGGCGGCCAGCCGGATGGAGGAAGGTCCTACCAGCAGGGTCAGCGCCACGGGCAGCAGCCAGGCTTCGGCAATGAAGGGCGCCAGCAGCGCCATGGCCAGCAGCAGCAGCAGGCCCGCGGCAAAGCCGTAGCGGGCCGGCGTGGTCAGTTCGAGCTGGGCGGCGGCATAGGGCCAGATCTGCGCCAGGCGCTGCCGGGCGGCGGTAATCAGATCGCCCGATGCGGTGCGGGTCAGATAGTCGCGCAGGGCCGGGGCGGGCAGCATGCAGGTGGTCTTGCGCAGTCGCGGGCTGGCCCGCAGGCGCTGCCGCAGCCGCAGCACGCCGAAAAAGTCGGGGGCGGTGAAATCAACCGCCCGGTCGAGCACCTGCATGCGAAACAGCCGCACCCCGGCCAGGTCTTCGAGCCGCATCGGCTCGATGGTGCCGACCAGGCCGTGCGGCACGCGGTCGAAAAACGCGCACCCCGCCCAGGCAGCCGCCCGTTGCATGGCCAGCGTCTCGTCAACGCCACAGGCCAGCACGCCATGCAGCAGCGGATCGATTTCGCCGGCCAGCGCCGCCGCCAGCAACTGACTGGCATGGGCGTCATCGGCGCAGGCATCGCCCAGCACGGCCCGGATCAGCTCGAGCGCCTCGGACACGGGGCGCGCGCCGGCTCAGCGTCGCCGTCGCCGCCCCTGTCTGGCCCGTGCGCTGTCAGCCCGACACATCTTGGCCACCGCAACAATAGTCACCTGCATGGCTTTACCCCCAAAGCTGCATGGATGATCGGTCTGGATTGGTCGGCACGAGGTGCGGCTGAGCCCTGCAGCCGCGCATGGCCAAACGCCATGCCCACGCCCCCCAGCCGGAGGCCATAATCAATAAATCAACGACCCGATATTGCTTGGATTTAATTCTGTTTGCAAGTCGAGGAGCAAAAGCGCCCGCGAAGACTGGCGGCAACCAGTCTTCGCGGGCGTAGTTGGCTCAGTGCTTGACGGCAAACTGATGCGGATTGAAGTGGTAGGCGGTCGAGCAGAACTCGCACACCACTTCGATTTCGCCATTGACCGCCATTTCTTCGCGATCCTCGGCCGTAAAGCTGGTGGCCAGCATGTCCTCGATACGGTCGGCCGAGCAGCTGCAGCGCTCCACCAGGGGCATGGGCGAAAACACCCGCACGCCGGTCTCGTGATAGAGGCGGAACATCAGGCGTTCCGAGCTCAGTTCGGGGTCGGCCAGTTCCAGATCATCCAGCGTGGCCATCAGCGCCTTGGCCTCGGTCCAGCCATCATCGGGATCGGCGGGCTGCATATTGGAGAAATCGCCATCGCCGGGCAGATCGGCGACCCGCGACATGCCATGCTCGGGCAGATGC
Source organism: Devosia sp. (assembly GCF_030689745.1). Taxonomy (GTDB): domain Bacteria; phylum Pseudomonadota; class Alphaproteobacteria; order Rhizobiales; family Devosiaceae; genus Devosia; species Devosia alba. Next base: position 6,895 of record NZ_JAUYGL010000043.1, on the reverse strand, counting down.
TGGATCAGCACGCCGCCGGCGCGCCAGTGCGGCCGATGATCGCCCTTGCGCGTGAATTCGGCCACCGCCAGGCGCACCTGGGTGGGGATCTGCTCCGATTGCATGAAATAGGTGTGCGCCACTTCCTCGAGCGAATTGCCCTCAAGCGCCACGATGCCCTGATAGCGCTCCATGTGCTCGCCCTGGTCGATGGTCATGGCCAGATGGCCATTGCCCAAGAGGTCAGCCGGCCTGGTGCGGCCCTCTTCGGCGGCCTTGAGCAGCAGCTCCTGGTCAAAGCGGGCATAGCCGCGCAGCCCGTCGGGCGCGTCAAAATCCACCACGATCAGGTTCACCGGCCCATCGGTCTGGGTCTGCATGATGAACTTGCCGGAAAACTTCAGCGAGGAGCCGATCAGGGCGGCCAGCACCACGGCCTCGCCGAGCAGGCGGGCAACCGGGGCGGGATAGGCATGGCGGGTGAGGATGGCGTCGAGGGCCTCGCCGAGCCGCACGCTGCGGCCACGGGTATTGAGCTTGTCGAGGCTGAACGGCACGACCGTATCGTCGCCGCTTTCCGGGCGATCCAACCCCAGGGCAGTCATCAGGTTATCGGTCATGGGCGTATTATCCGTCGTCATTCTGGTCAAATCGCTTTCAGGTCGGCGGGGCCATAATGGGTATAGCCCGCAAACTCGGCAAGAGTTTGCGGGCTGCGCGCACCGAACTGCGATGAGCTGCTGTTTGGGCTGAGCCGAACCAAAGGTCCGCGCCAGCGAATATGGTGACTTTCGAGAACCGGAGCGGAGCGTACATTGGTACGTGAGCACCGGAAGCGCAGAAAGCCGCCATTTGCAGGCCGGCCCAGACAGCAGATCGAAGCAGTTTAGTTCACGTCGGCACCAAAGGCCCAGCACAGGATGGCTTTTTGGGCATGCAGGCGGTTTTCGGCCTCGTCCCACACCACCGATTGCGGACCGTCGATCACCTCGTCGGTCACCTCATCGCCGCGATGGGCGGGCAGGTCGTGCATGAACAAGGCGTTCTTGTCCGCCAAGGCCATCAAACTGGTGTTCACCTGGTAGGGTTTCAAGACCCGGCGGCGTTCGGCGATGTCGACATCGCCCATCGAGACCCAGGTATCGGTGATGACGAGGTCAGCGCCCGCCACGGCGTCGCGCGGATCGTGGATCAGCTTCACATATTCGCCAGCGCGGCGGATATCGTCCATCAGGTCCTTTTCCGGGCTGTATTCCTCGGGCGTGGCGATGGTCAAATGGCACTGGAACAGCTCGGCCGCGTTGACCCAGGAATGCAGCACATTATTGCTGTCGCCGACCCAGGCCACCTTGGCGCCCTTGATGTTGCCGCGATGCTCCTCAAAGGTCATCAAATCGGCCATGATCTGGCAGGGATGGGCGCGCCGGGTCAGCCCGTTGATCACCGGCACAGAAGCGGCGTCGGCCAGATCGAGCAGATCGGCGTGGCTGAGAATGCGGATCATGATCGCATCGACATAGCGGCTGAGCACCCGGGCGGTATCGCCGAGCGTTTCCTCGCGGCTCAGCTGCATCTCCTGGCCGGAAAGCATGATGGTCTCGCCCCCCAATTGCCGCATGCCGACATCGAAGCTGACGCGGGTGCGGGTCGACTGGCGCTCAAAGATCATCGCCAGGACCTTGTCCTTGAGCGGCTGGGGCCGATCGCCCTGCTTGAGGCGGGACTTGAGCGAGCCGGCGGCATCAAGCATGCCGCGCAGTTCGGGCTGGGTGAAATCGTCGATGGAAATAAAATGCCGTGGGGTGCCGGTCGAATTCATGGGCCGGGTTCCTTTTGTGACGCTATGAAGAGGGCCGCGACGCAGGGCGTGCGGTTGATACCTCTCCTCCCCCATGAGGGGAGGAGGGAGCGCGATCATCGTCGCCGTCGCGCCTGCGCGAAGTTCAGCATGTGGTTCACCCGGCCGCCGGGACCGAAGCCGTTTCAGCTTCAATGGCGTCGAAGGCGGCACCGAGCTTGGCGACGGCTTCCTCGATCTCGGCCTCGGTGACGATCAGGGGCGGGATCAGCCGCAGCACATTGTCGCCCGCGCCAATGGCGAGCATCTGATGATCGTCGCGCAGCCGGGCGACGAAGTCGCGCACGGGCGGGGTGATCTTGATACCGGCCAGCAGGCCCTTGCCGCGCAGTTCGAGCACATAGTCGGGGTATTTCTGCGCCAGCTGCTGCAGATGCCAGGCCAGTTTCTGGCCCATCTGGTTGACGTGGTCGATGAAGCCGGGCGCCAGGATCCGGTCCAGCACGGCATTGCCTACCGCGCAGGCCAGCGGATTGCCGCCATAGGTGGAGCCGTGCGTGCCGGGCACCATGGAGGCGGCAACCTCGCCCTTGGCCAGGCACGCCCCGAGCGGAAAGCCGCCGCCAATGGCCTTGGCCACCGCGACGATATCGGGGGTGATGCCGCTCCACTCAAAGGCAAAGAAGCGGCCGGTCCGGCCATAGCCGCACTGCACTTCGTCCAGGATCAGAAGCAGGTCGTGCTCGTCGCACAGCGCCCGCAGGCCCTGCATGAATTCGGGCGTCATGGCCGTGACGCCGCCCTCCCCCTGCACGGTCTCGATCAGGATGGCGCAGGTCTGGGGACCGATCAGCGCCTTGACGGCATCGAGGTCACCGGGGGCGGTGTGCTTGAAGCCGGGCATGGCGGGGCCAAAGCCCTCGAGATAGCTCGGATTGCCGCCCGCCGCGATGGTGCCCAGGGTGCGACCGTGGAACGAGCCGGTAAAGGCGATGATCTCATAGCGATCGACTTCACCCTTGGCCCAGAAATAGTGCCGCGCCGTCTTGATGGCGCATTCGAGCGCCTCGGCGCCCGAATTGGTGAAGAACACCGAGTCCGCGAAGGTGGCGTCCACCAGGCGCTGGCCCAGCCGTTCCTGCTCGGGAATGGAGAACACATTGGAGGTGTGCCACACCTTGTCGGCAGCGCTTTTGAGCGCCGTAACAAGATGGGGGTCGCCATGCCCCAGCGCGTTGACCGCGATGCCGGAATGAAAATCGAGATATTGGCGACCCTGCTGATCATAAAGGCGCATGCCTTCGCCCCGCTCAAAAGCGAGATCGGAGCGGGCATAAGTGCCAAATAGCGCAGACATGGGTCGAATTCCTTCTCAAAGGTCGGGGTTGTTTACATCGTACAGTTCGGTTCGTGACAATAGCGCCACAAAAACCAAAAACGCGCCTGTCTCGCAGCGCGTTTCATCATCGGAGTTAGGCTAGTTTTCCCAGATAAGTCAATGATCACGGGCTTGGCCTTCGATTTGACTCAAACTTCGTTAAGATAATTTTAACCAGTGAATTTACGGGGAAACTCCCGCCCGACGCTTGATCCCGATTCCTCACATGGCGTAAACTCACTGTCATTGGGAGCACGATATCTCGTGTGGCGGACCCACTCAACATACGACGCCTAGCGTTTGATGGTTGCCATGGTTATTGGCGGCACAATGAAGGATTCTGTTTTGACGATGGTTTCAGGAGCACAACCGGCAGGCTGGACGGACGAACGCGTCGAGACCTTGAAGAAGCTCTGGATGGAAGGGTTGAGCGCGAGCCAGATTGCTGGCCAGCTCGGCGAAGGGGTGACCCGCAATGCCGTGATCGGCAAGGTGCACCGCCTCAAACTTTCCGCACGGGCCAAGCCAACCAATTCGACACCCCGGGCACGTCCGGCAGCGCGCACTGCGCCGCGCCGGGTCGCCAGCCCTTCAGTGGGCGCCTCCAATATGGGATCGGCGAGCAAGATGCGGTCATCCATGCCGCAGCGTCCGCAGACCATGGGCGCGACCGCCCTGGCGCACAATCCCGAGATGGAACACCAGCTTTATGTGGCCCCGGCCGTGCAGGAGCTGTTCATTCCCGAGGACAAGCGCCTCAGCCTGTTGCAGCTGAGCGAAAGCACCTGCAAATGGCCCATCGGGGATCCGCTGCACAAGGATTTCTACTTCTGCGGCCAGCATAGCCTGGAAAGCGGCCCGTATTGCGAGTTCCACTCCAAGCGCGCCTACCACCAGGTCGACAAGAAGCGCCGCTAAGCCGATATCGAACGAATTAAAGAAGGGCGCCACTGGCGCACTTTCTGTTTGGCATGACCTGTTTGGCATGACGACCAGCGGCCCAAGCGTGGAACTGGAGGGGCGGCGGAAACCGACCCCGTTGCGGTCGGTATCGCCTTGTGAGCTGTCGCCTAACAGCTGACATTGGCAGCATGTTGCCAAGTTAACTTGAGTTGTGTAGCCGCACCGCACAGCTTCGCCGGGCGTGGAGACCAGTTATGCCGTTAAGAATTACTTTCGACACCAACGTCCTCGATCTTGCTTGTCGGCCGGAGCGTTTTCCAAAAGACCCACGCCAGCCCGCCCTCCAGAAAGTCCATGACGCCCTGAAAAGTGGCGAGATTGAAGGCTTTTATTCCGTGACCATGCTGACGATTGAGGGTGTCATGAAGCGCGATCGTGCGCACGTCTATGGAGGCACCCGGATCACCATCGGCCCGGAGACGGCCAGCACTTTGAAAGCTGAGGAACTTCCTGACTCCCTGCGGGAACGATGGGGCGATAAGGATATTGAACAGATAGGCGTGGAATTCCGGGTCGAACAGCCCGATCGTCAGCCGCTTCACCCGGAGGTCCAGGCTAGAGCGAGAGCAGCTCATGCATTGGGCGTCAGGGTACTCAAAGCGCCGCCGAGGGTTGGGGCATTCCACATTCATGATGATGAGGGAAAATTCTATCTTAGCGCAGGAGCTGACGACGAGCTCGGAGCTTGGATTGCGCGGGTCCATGAAGTCGGGCGAGCAATCGAGGCGCGGGGTGTTGGAATGGCGCAAGTGAAGGCGCTTGGTCTGAACTCGGCAGATGCTCAGACTGCCTGGTACAAGGGATTGCAAAACGCCAATGATATCCATCAAGAGCGAGCTGTAGAACGCGCATTCGGGGAATGGGCAGATGGGGATGCTATAGCGTCTCATATCGCCTATGGTCTGGACATCTTCTGCTCTGCCGACGTGGGCAAAAGCAACGCGAGCAAGTCAGTTCTGGATCCCGTCAACCGCCAGTGGCTTGAGCAGACCTACGGGGTCAAGTTCATGTCGTTCGAAGACCTTCTGGCGGTGCTGCCCTGATGATGCGCCCATCTGTATCTTCATCGTTGTGGGTCGACAGCGTCCGTCGGTTACTTCCGTGGTGGGGTGCTTTTTCGAATTTCTTCAGCTGCAAGGTTGAGAACAAAAGACCGATGCAAGAAATTCTCGATGATATCGACAATGTGCCCGAGCCGGGCCGCGTTGGGTGTGTACCCTCGATGGGCTGACGCATTCCCAGCATCGGCCACCGCATCGAGAGCCGTCTTTTCGGTGGCGCTGATGTACCCAGCTTTCTCCAGCTCTTTCAACTTGCCCTCAAACCCTCCCTTGGGGTCGTTGATCCGCAGGTAGCCCGCGCGATCGAGCAGCGTCCTAGCGCCAATGGACGCTAGTATGTTGAGGCCGGCATTGAGCGCCGAATAGAGCTCGTCCATCACGCTGCGCAGAACATCGTCAGTGATCTCATCTGCCCAATCCGGCTTTGGGCGCAATGTTGGGGCCGGAAAGTACGTTTCCTTTATGCCGGGGCGCATCACCATGCGCCCTTGGTCATCGTAGTCCATCTCATCCCACTCGGAGAACCAGTATTCATGTCTCACTGAAAGGGTCTCACAGCCGCAGCACTCGATTACCTCAAACGTGTCGCTCCAGGAGATGGGGCCACTGTCCTTTTGAACGGTGTGTTCCGCTCTCACCCACGACTTCGTCACAGACCCGCACCTGTTACAATGCGCCTTCACGATGCGGTCTACAGAAGTGACAGTCGTTTGAGCCTCCGGGTTTTGTGGCGACGGATCAGGCTTCGGCCCAGGGGTCAATCTGGCCCAGCCTTTTGTCGAAATGCTTATGCAGTCATCCGGGACAAGCTCAATCAGACGCTCATTGACAGCGAGCTCAATGAGATCTTGAACCCTCTCACCGTCGATGGTTCCAACCACAGCAGTGAGATCGTCCTCATCAGGCAGTTCTACAGCGCCTAATTGGTCGTCATCCAACTGTGCTGCGGCCCATACAAGCAAGTTCATAACTTGCCTGTCGATGGGAGGAAGGGGCTGCTTGAGCATTTCATCCAAGTTGACCGAATTAATTTCCGGCCATTCGGCGTCCGTGCCTGATGTCATAGACCTGGTGGAATGGCTAAGCCTGGCGATCGACTTCTTGTCCGCGCCTGCCAGACGGGATTCGAGCATGGACAGTGCGGTTCCTGTGATCTGGTACTTTCCACACTTTCGGCAATCGACTCTACGGTAGTCGCCCCCACTAGGCTGCTCTTCATTTGCGGATGTCTTGCATATTGGGCAAAATGCCATGCACTAGGCTCCAGACAACACGCCAGGTTGGGAAGTTCTATTGCCGTTCGTAGCGATCTGTCCAGCGAACTGGCCCGTTGCACCCAAGACTCCCGCAACTGTCAAACCCAGAGCAATGTCCGGTTGAGCTTGTCTCGTGCCGAAATCCGCCGTTTTGCAAACCACTCCATTTTTGACTTGAAGCAGGCCTTCACCTTGCCCCTGCCTGCATATGGGAAAGAGCGATGGCAGTCCTGGCTGATTTATCCCCACCCCTCAAACCGCGCGTAAACTCATGCCCATCACCCCGCATGGGCGGCCTGCAGGCGAACAGTGGCGGGGGTGAGCCGGGTGTGGTCTTTGCCTGCCGCACAGGTTCCAGTCCGGCCGTGTGGGGGCGAGCGATCCCCGTGCCGCCGTACAGTTCCAAAAACCGGCGCCCCGAGGCGGTTTCGTCTCGTTTTTTACCTTACCGGAGGCGAAA
>NZ_JAUYGL010000041.1 GCF_030689745.1 Devosia sp. | reverse complement strand
ACTACAGCCATGAGGCCTGGCTCCAGGCCCGGGGCGCCCGCGTGATTGCCGGTGTCGACGAGGCGGGACGCGGCCCCCTGGCCGGTCCGGTCGTGGTGGCGGCAGTGGTGCTCGACCCGGACGCCATTCCCGCCGGGCTCAACGATTCCAAAAAGCTCAGCCAGGAGCAGCGCGAAATCCTGTTTGAGCTGGTGTTCGCTTCTGCCCTGGCGATCAGTGTGGTGGTGGCTCCGCCGTCGATCATTCTGGCGCGCAATATTCGTGGCGCGACGCTGTGGGGCATGGCCCAGGCCGCGTGCGGGCTCAGCCTGCGGCCGGACCGGGTATTGATTGATGGTCGTGACGTGCCGCTGGGCCTGCCCTGCGACGGGCTGGCGCTGATTGGCGGCGATGGTCGCAGCGTGTCGATTGCCGCCGCCTCGATTGTCGCCAAGGTGACGCGCGACCGGATGTGCGCGATCATGGATTGCGACGCGCCGGCCTTCGGCTTTGCCGGGCACAAGGGCTATGGCACCCCCCGGCACATGACGGCACTGAGCGAACATGGCCCCTGCCGGCACCATCGCGAGGCCTTTGGCCCGGTGACCCAGGCCCGGTTGCGGCTCCTGGCGGGCTAGCGGCGTAGCCGTTAACCCCCTGCTAACCCTACGCAAAAACGCTCCATTAACTCTGCGGCGCTATAACGGGCGTGTTAGTATTGCGTTAGGGTTAAGTGAATGTTGCGTACCGCGCGTATGGCTCCAGAAGCCGCTGCGGAAGAGGCTTCGCGTCTTCCGATCGATTCCATTCTGGTGGGTGATTGCATCGACCACATGAACGCTTTGCCCGCTGGCTCGGTGGATCTGGTGTTCGCGGATCCGCCATACAATCTGCAGCTCGAACAGGGCCTGACCCGGCCCGACCAGAGCAAGGTTGATGCGGTGGACGATGAGTGGGACAAGTTCGACAGCTTTGCCCACTACGACAAATTTACCCGCGCCTGGCTGAAAGCAGCGCGCCGGGTACTCAAGCCCGATGGCGCCCTGTGGGTGATCGGCAGCTATCACAATATTTTCCGGGTCGGCGCAGCGCTGCAGGATCTGGATTACTGGATGCTCAATGACGTGATCTGGCGCAAAGCCAATCCGATGCCCAATTTCCGCGGCACGCGCTTCACCAATGCGCATGAAACGCTGATCTGGGCTGCCAAGAGCCAGAAGAGCCGCGTTACCTTCAACTACGAAGCCATGAAACTGGCCAATGATGACACGCAGATGCGCAGCGATTGGCTGTTTCCGATCTGCACGGGCACCGAACGGCTCAAGAATGACGACGACGAGAAGGTGCATCCGACCCAGAAGCCGGAAGCCCTGCTGTTCCGCATTCTGAACGCGACCACCAAGCCGGGCGATGTGGTGCTCGACCCATTCTTTGGCACCGGCACCACTGGCGCTGTCGCCCGCAAGCTGGGACGCCACTTCATCGGTATCGAGCGCGAAGACAGCTATATCAATGCCGCGCTCAAGCGCATTGCAGCGATCCGGCCGGGCGTCTTCGAGGCGCTGCAGTCGGTGACGCCCAAACGCAAGGAAGTCCGCATTCCGTTCGGTTCGCTGATCGAGCAGGGATTAATCGAACCGGGCGCGCAACTCTTTGACCTGAACAAACGTTACTCTGCCATGGTTCGTGCTGACGGCTCACTCGTCTCAGGTTCCCACCAAGGTTCGATCCACAAGGTCGGGGCATTGGTTCAGGGGGCAGAGGCATGCAACGGGTGGACATTCTGGCACCACGAACAATCCGGTCGCCCGACCCCAATCGATGATCTTCGGATCGGTATCCGGGCGAAACTAGAATTGATGTCGGCCTGATTTTGACCTCCAATCATTCAGGATCCGCTTGGACCGCCGGTTTGCCCCGGCGGTCTTTTTTGTTGGTGCCACGCCACGAATTCGGTCGCAATTAAGGCAATACGACGCAATACCGAATGCTTCTGTTAACGCCCGGCAGGCACCATGGGGCCAGCAGGAGCGGGATAGAGGTTAGTGACAACACTTGTTGGCTTGAACATCGTGATCGCTGCGGTGCTTGGCGTGCTGGCGCTGCTATGCGCGGCTGCGAGCGTCACGCTGGGTCGCAATGCGACACTGGCCTGGGTGTCCGGAGCCCTGGTCAATGGCACGGTGCAGACACTGATCGTCACCTTTGGTGCCGGCACGGCAATTGAGTTCTTTTCCGCTGCGGTGCTCGCGCCGCTGGGTTTTCTGCTGGCGGGGCAGGCCATCGCGGCGCTGGTACCCGGTCTGCCCGGTCGACGCATGGTGATTGCCACCGTCGCCACGCTGTCCGCCACAGCCGTCATGCTGTGCTGGTTTGGCGCCCCCATCGCAGCACAGGCGGCAGCGTTCGAGCTGGCCTGCATCGTGGCGATGCTCGACGCCGCGTGGCGGTTGCAGCAGCGCGCATTTGGTCAATCGCACTTGCTGACTGCCCTGACCATCATGGTCTACGTGCTGGCCGGGTTCACGGTGCTGCGTCTGGCAACGCTGCCGGTGCATATCGGGGCGGACGTCACCTTCCTCAGCTTCAGCAGATCCAGCAGCGAGGCATTGTTTCTGAGTGCCGCCAGCCTGCTTACGCCCATCATCATCATCCTGCTGCTGGCGCGCGTCATCACCGCGACCATCGAGACCTTCCAGCACCAGTCTGAGCACGACAGCCTGACCGGGCTGTTCAATCGGCGCATGATGGATGCCATGACTGCTGAATACGGGCGGTCCGGCGCGGTGATCTTTTGCGACATCGACCATTTCAAGCGGGTCAACGATCTGTACGGGCATGAGGCAGGCGACCAGGTTATCCGCAGCTTTGCCCTGTTGCTGAACCATAGCGGCCATGTCGCGGGGCGCATCGGGGGCGAGGAATTCGCGCTGCTGCTACCCGGCTGCGCGGCCCAGGAGGCGGCCGATATCGCCGAGAGCATCCGCATCGCTTTCCACCAGCTCACCCACGCGACGCTGCCCGAGGATGAGCGTCTGAGTGCCAGTTTCGGGGTTGCGGTACACAAGGCCAGTGAGCCGGTCCGCAAGGCGTTCGCGCGGGCCGATTCGGCGCTTTACGCGGCCAAGGCTGCGGGGCGCAACCGCGTCGTCGTTCACAATCCCCACGGTCACGTGCCGGGCACGGGCAGCTATGGCGAGCAGCGCGCGGCGTGAAGGGCGTTGAGCCGCGCCTAGCGCCAACCACTTCCGCAAAATCATGATCACCGTCTGGAAGATGGGGTGCTTGATCCCTACATCAGGACAGGCACTTTAGTGACTGGAACGGTACGGGCGGGTCATTTGCTGCCTGCCGTTCAGGTTCTGCCCCTCGCGTCCGCGCGCCTGCCGCGCATTGACCCAGCACTTCACCACAAGGACTTCACCATGCGCGCAGCAATCTATGACCATTTCGGAAATCCCGCTGACGTTACCCAATTGCGCGATGTCGCCCAGCCGGACCCCGGCAAGGGGGAAGTGCGCATCCGCACGATCCTGTCGCCCATCCACAATCACGATCTGTGGACCACGCGCGGCAGCTATGGCTACAAGCCTGTCCTGCCGGCCATTGGCGGCACTGAGGCGGTCGGCACTATCGATGCCGTTGGTGAAGGCGTCGATGCGGCGCTGGTTGGCAAGCGCGTCACCGCAGCTGGCATTCACGGCACCTGGGCAGAGTTCTTCATCGCCCCGGCCAATGGCGTGGTTCCCCTGCCCGACGCAATTTCGGATGAAGCGGCAGCCCAGCTGATCGCCATGCCATTCAGCGCCATTTCGCTGCTCGATTTCCTGACCGTCAAGAAGGGCGACTGGATCGTCCAGACCGCCGCCAATGGCGCCGTGGGCAAGGTAATGGCCGCACTGGCGGCCGAGCGCGGCATCCACCTGGTCAATCTGGTGCGCCGGCACGAGGCGGTGCAGGCACTGGCCGATCTGGGCATGACCAATATCGTGGTGACTTCGGACGCCGACTGGATCGACCAGCTCAAGGCCATTACCGGCCCTGACGGCGCGCGTGCTGCGGTGGATTCGGTGGGCGGCGCGGTTGGCGCCGGGCTTGTCGAGGTGCTGGGCAATGAGGGCGAACTGGTGGTGTTCGGTACGGCCACTGGCGACCCCATGCCGCTCAACTCGGGCGCCATCATCTTCAAGCACATCACCATCAAGGGGTTCTGGGGCGCCAAGGTCAGCGCCGCCATGGACAATGCGAAGAAGGGCAAGCTGATCGGCGAGCTGGTGACCCTGGCCGCTCAGGGCAAACTGCCCCTGCCCGTCGGCGGCATTTTCGATCTGGCCGATGCGGCCAAGGCCATGGATGCCGCGCTGGTCCCCGGCCGCGCCGGCAAGGTCCTGCTGCGCGCCT
>NZ_JAUYGL010000128.1 GCF_030689745.1 Devosia sp. | reverse complement strand
CTCTACCGGATTGCCGACCGCTTTGATGAGTGCAGCTAACTGCTCGTCGGACAGTCTGTGATGGTCAGGGAACATGATCCCGCCATCAATGAGTTCGACAGCAACCGGTTGTTTCTCACCTAGCAGAAACCAAGCTGGTGTTTTGAAGTCTGCATGGTGCACCTTTACAGGCGCTGCCAGATTGCGTATCCCACAATGAGGATACTGATGATGATCATAAATCCGAACCCGGCGATCCAATACACCAACTCTAAGCTCAGCCGCTCTTCCAGTTCGGACATCTCCTTCTTGTGATATTTGTTCAACGCTTCTTCCTGCTTCATGAGTAATTTGCTCATTTCCACGCGCATCGTCTTGTGTAGGCTTTGGACCTGCTGCTGCAATGTCATTGCCTGCTGAACTTTCTGAGCTGCCCTGCCGGGTATCTTGTTGAGTTGCGCTATCTTGCTGCTCATATGCGATCCTTTCTTGTAAGTGCTGCCATCCATACTCTTTGCCGATCTTGGAAGCGGCGAACGGGATTCCTTCATATTCGAATGAAAAGCCGGATATCTTTCCGGTTGTGGCTGATTGGTTGATACGTGTATTCACACCAGCCAGTGCCAGCCGTTCTACTAACTGCTCGATTGTGGGTTTGTCCGTGAGGGCCTCTTCAAGTGCTTTCCTGATCTCCACCCGAGGAGGAAGCTTGCCCGTACGAAGTCCCATCTCGATCTCGTTCTTGGTTTCATTGATAAACATCTCCCCCCGTGGAAATAGTTGAAGACCGAACTTGTTTTCGATGACTGCTTCTGCCGCTTGCAACCGCAACCCAAGATTGGCTTGATCATGGACCAGCCCACCCACCGAGACGCGACTGAATACAAGATGAACGTGATCATGCGAGGTGTTGCTGTGACGAGCACAAACATAAGGAAAGGCATCATCCAGACCGATCTCATCCAGCAACACTTGTACGATCTGCTGCCATTCTTCTCGGCTCTTTGGTATCACGGAAGGCGGGAGACTCAATGACAGATGTGCAGCGGGATGTTGGATGTCTGGTCTGGAACGCGCAGCAACTTTCATCGTGTGTGCGATCTCATTAGGCGGACAGTTCGTGAAAATGAGTTCTCCCCCTTTGTGTGCATCCCTAGCATAGGCGACTCGTTTGCCGAATGCCTTGCCGTTCTTGAATCCCCTGATGGCAATCCCACGCCCCCTCCCCTGCGCGCTGCCGGATGACTTTCGCAGTTTATTACGCACGTCAGAATTCTTGCCTCGCTTCATTTGGCGGCTCCGATCAATGCTGCCCGGAACCGTTCTAAAGTTGCTTTGACCTGCTCCACCTCGAACGCTCCACCCGCATTGAGATGATGAGTCAGCTGATTCAAGTTGGCCGATGCGCGTGACAGCTCTGTCCAAGCGATGACGTTCAGCTCAGGGATTGGTGCAGGCATCTTATTCTGGAGCATGTATCGCATCACCTCGGCACGGTTCAACCCCCCGCGGACATCATCCAGAAAGCGGAGCTCATCATCGTTCAGCATGACCTTCACTTGATGCGTGCGAATCTCCTTTACTGGCGATTCATCCTGCTTGCGCTTGGAGAGGAATTTATACATCAGGATGCCTGCTTCCGACACGAAGCCACCCCATCCGACCGCAGGAAGGATGGGCAAGTCAGGCACGTCCCAACAGGGACTGTGCCTACGACTTGCCCGGACTCCTCACGGTCACTTCTTCCACCTCTGGGATTCATCTCACTTGGCCGGTACATTGCTCGACCTCCCTAGTGACTCTGCACCCATTGCTGCACCACCGACCAGCGCCAAAGTCTGGATCGCCCAACACGGAATCCCGGCGGGAATCCACCTTCTTTGATGAGTTGATACAGGGTGGTTTTACGCAGGCCGGCGATATGCTCCACTTCGGGTAGGCGAAGCAGTCGATCGGTCTTTTCGTAGATAGCTTGAGATGTCATGTAGGTTCCTTTCATATGGCGCGATTGATATCGCATGAAAGTTAGGCTAACAGAACCAGTGAGACTTTGTAAAGCTATCTTATTGATTTAATTACTGTTTGTGCGATGAGTGCTTTTACACAAACAAAAGAAATACACGTAGATGGCAACAAGTGAATCATGGCGAACGATCACGAATGTTTAAGCTCTTAGCGGGATAACCTTGGCTCCGTTTTTTAAAGTTTCTAGATAATCCGCCCATTGCTGCATCATGCTGCTGCGTTCATCCAAGCGAAGTAAATGAGGTTCCCGCTTATAGGCCGCCCTGATCTCGTTTGAATCTGCATGTGCCAACTGCAGTTCAATCAGACGAGAATCGAATCCCATTTGCTCCAGGTTAGTGGAAGCCATTGCTCTGAATCCATGTGCCGTCATCTCTTCCTTCTCATACCCCATCCGCCGAATCGCTGATAGCAATGCCATATCGCTAATGCAGCGGGTCTTACTTTGCGGCGTAGGGAATACCCACTCCGAATCGGAAGTAAGTGGCCGTATTGATTCCAACACAGCTTTCGCCTGAGCAGAAAGCGGAACAACGTGAGGTCTCCTCCCCTTCATTCTTTCGGCAGGGATAAACCAAATCTCTTCTTCAAGATGGAATTCGCTCCACTTGGCCTGGCGTAATTCGCCCGGGCGGACAAAAACCAGCGGAGCTAATTTCAATGCGTGGCGAATGACTTCCGATCCCGAATAGTTCTCGATGTTACGAAGGAGCGTTCCAATCTCGTTGGGCTCAGTAATTGCCCCCAGGTGAGAACCCTTGGCAGGAGGGATTGCACCTTTTAGATCTTGAGTGATATCTCGCTCAACCCGTCCTGTAGCGACCGCATACCTCCATACTTGTCCGCAGTTGTTAAGCAGTCGATGTGCCGTTTCAATCGCTCCGCGAGCCTCGACCTTGCGTAGCACCATAAGAAGCTTGGAAGGAGCGATGTCCTTGATCCCTTCTTTTCCCAAATATGGAAAAAGATCGGCTTCCAATCGCCGGATAATTTTTGAGGCGTGGCCCTCTACCCAATTGACACTGAATTTCTTGAACCACTCACGAAAAATGTTTTCGACTGTTTCAAGATCGACTTGCGTCTTCTCTGCAACGGCCGCTTTTTCAGCCTGCTTGATTGCAGACGGGTCTTGACCATCAGCAATAGTTTTTCTGGCTTCAAATGCGATTTGGCGAGCATCTTTTAACGACCTCAACGGATATGGGCCGATGGTTAAGCATTTTTCTTTGCCCCCAATTCGGTATTTCATCCGCCAGGATTTTGTTCCATTCACTTTGACCAACAAATAGAGTCCATCGCCGTCTGTGAGCTTGTAATCCTTCACCTTGGCCGCAGCGGCCTGAATCGCTTTGTCTGTGAGCTTGCCCATGTTGATTTTCTCCAATTTGGGGGTATCGTTACGTAGACGGTACCCCCAACTCCCATTTTCTGCAAGAAATACCCCCAAATATACCCCCAGCTTCCACGGCAGCCTGCGATGTTCAGCGAACGACCGCGAGCCCGGGCGAACAGGTGTATGCATTGATTAATATAGTAATTATTGCGATATAAGCATGAAAAAAGCCCACCGTTGCGGGTGGGCTTTTTCGTATTTTGGTGGCCCGGGGCGGAATCGAACCACCGACACAAGGATTTTCAATCCTCTGCTCTACCGACTGAGCTACCAGGCCATTTCTTCACCACCATCAACAGAAGGCGGGTAAAACGAAGGCGCGCATTGTATCGACAAGCCGCCCGGCGGGCAATACAAAAAAACGAACCCCGCACAGGGCGGGGTTCGT
>NZ_JAUYGL010000031.1 GCF_030689745.1 Devosia sp. | reverse complement strand
GATCGAACTTGGCGCAGACGGTGGCCGTGGCCACGCCATGCTGGCCGGCGCCGGTTTCCGCGATTACCCGGGTCTTGCCCATGCGCCGGGCCAAGAGGATCTGGCCCAGGCAATTATTGATTTTGTGGCTGCCGGTATGGTTGAGCTCTTCGCGCTTGAACCACACCTTGGCCCCGCCCAGATGCTGGGTCAGCCGCTCGGCATAATAGAGCGGGCTCGGGCGCCCGGCATAGTGGGTGGAGAGATTGTCCAGCTCGGCCTTGAACGCCGGATCGTTCTGCGCCGCCCGATAATGGGCTTCGAGATCCAGGATCAGCGGCATCAGGGTTTCGGCGACAAAGCGGCCGCCAAAGATGCCGAAGCGCCCCTGGTCGTCCGGACCATTGCGCAGGGAGTTTTTTCCGGTGGTGTCCACGTCAGCCTCAAAATGCTCCGGCGCCTGCGTCTCCCTCCCCCTTGTGGGGCGGGACGGCGCGCAGCGCCAAGGGTGGGGGTGGGCCAAGCGAGCCGGATGACGGAATACCCCATCCGACCCCGTCGGGGCCACCCTCCCCGCAGGGGGGAGGGAGAAGAAAGACTTATACGGCGGCGCGGGCGTTTTGGATGAACGCTTCGATCAGCCGTTTATCCTTGACCCCGGGTGCGCTCTCGACCCCCGATGACACGTCCAGCCCGAAGGGGCGCACGGTCCTGACGGCGTCAGCGACAGTCTCTGGCGTCAGCCCCCCCGAAAGCATGAAGGGGATGGACGGGTCAAGCGCCTTGAGCAGGGCCCAGTCGAAGGTATCGCCCAGGCCGCCGGGGCGGTCGGCCCCCTTGGGCGGCTTGGCGTCGAGCAGCAGCCGGTCGGCCACCTCATGGAAATCGCTGACATGGCCGACATCTTCAGCCGAGCCGATCGGCAGCGCCTTGATGATTTCAACGCCCGCCTCGGCGCGGATGGCCTCCACCCGATGCGGGGTTTCGGGGCCATGCAACTGGATCCAGTCCGGGCCCAGCGCGGCAAATTCGGCCACCGTGCTATTGTCCGGATTGACCAGCACCACGCAGGTCTGCACCCGTCCGCGCGCCTGGGAAATCAAATCGGCAATGGTATCGACGCTGGCATGGCGCGGCGAGCGCGGGAAATGCAGGAAGCCCACCATATCGGTGCCGGCTGCGATTGCCGTCTCCAGAACGTCAGGGGTCTTGATGCCGCAAATCTTGATGATCAGGGGGTCGGCCATAGGGGTGCTCAGCGCAGCTCCAAAAGATCGTCGACATCGGCAGCGCCGCTGGACGGGCTGCGCGGGGTCTTGCGCAGGGTTTCCAGCTCGCCAGTAAGGGTTTGGGCCTCGCGGCGCCAGTGTTTTTCGCCGCGGCGATGGTGGCTTTGCGCAAACCAGGTGGCAATGCCACCGGCCAGCACGCCCACCAGCAGCACCATATAGAGCACCACAAACATCGGCACGCCATAACCGGGCATGGCGGCGCCGTCACCGGGAGCGAAAGGATTGAAATTGACCACCACGAAGTGCCGGTTCGCCAGGGCGAACACCACCAGGCCCAGGCAGATCGGCACCAGTATCAACCAACCGACGATTTTATTGACCATTGCCTTGCGTGCCTATGGAGCCCTGGCCCCGTTACGAACGGTTGAGCCGCTCGCGAATTTCCTTGCCAGCCTTGAACTGCGGCACATATTTCTCGCCCACATCCACCTGCTCGCCGGTACGCGGATTGCGCCCGATCCGGGCCGGCCGGTTCTTCACCGAGAAGGCGCCAAAGCCGCGCAGTTCGACGCGATCACCGCGCGCCAGAGCCTCGCCGATCTCATCGAGGATCGCATTGACGATGTTCTCGATATCGCGCTGGAACAGATGAGGATTTTCCGCCGCAAGCTTCTCGACAAGTTCCGACTTGATCATCCCAGGCTCCACTTGGCAGGCTGCCGCCCCAACAGATTTATGAGGCGGCCCCAACCTGCCAAAGCGAGACCAGCCCGTCAAGCGTGATAGGGCCCTGCGGCAATCCGAGCATGCTGCGGGCCTGGCCGTTCAAAAAGGTGCCGATCAGGTCAAATCCCTGGTCTGGCCGGGGCCAGATGGTCCTGATATCCAGATCGGCGGCCACATCATGGCTCGCTTCGAGCCACGCCATGGCTTCAAGCTCGCCGCCGATTTCATCGATCAGCCCGCTTTCGAGGCCAATCCGGCCCGTCACGATGCGCCCGTCGGCCAGCGCCAGGGTCTGGCTCCGGCTCAGGCCGCGGCGTTCGGCGACAATGTCGACGAACCACTGAAAGCTGTCATCGACCAGTGCCGCAATCGAGGCGCGCGGCGCTCCGCTCAGCGGCTCGTTGACGTCCGGCTCGGCCTTGAGCGGGCCCGAGGCGACCTTGTCCAGATCCACCCCGATCGTGTCGAGCAGCTTGCCGGCATTGACGTGCTGATACAGCACGCCGATCGAGCCCACGATCGAAAGCCGACGCGCAAAGATGCGGTCCGTGCCGATTGCCGTCATATAGGCGGCCGAGGCCCCCAGTTCCTTGATCACCGCCACTGTCGGTTTGGCGGCGCGCAACTGCCCCAGCGCCTCGTACAATTCCTCGCCGCCCGCCGTGGTGCCGCCCGGCGAGTTGATCGCAATGATCACCGCCTTGACCGCATCGTCCTCTGCCAGCGCCGTCATGGCGGCCAGCCGGTCTGGATCGGAGGCAATGGCGCCATCCACGACCAGCCGCGCCACGTAATCGCCGCTGCCCGCTTCGGGCAGGGCAAAGCGCCCCACCCCGACAATGACGGCAATGGCCAGGGCCATGAACGCCAGTATCCGCCACAGGCCGCGCGACTTGCGGAAGGTCTCGGCAGCGATCACGCCATGCGGATCGCTGGCTGGGGCAGCTGGATTTGGGTCAGTCATCGAGGCCTCGCTCTTGGGCATTGCCGTCCGGTACGGCGACTGTCGGGCTTTGGCAAG
This sequence comes from Devosia sp., assembly GCF_030689745.1. Classification (GTDB taxonomy): domain Bacteria; phylum Pseudomonadota; class Alphaproteobacteria; order Rhizobiales; family Devosiaceae; genus Devosia; species Devosia alba. The sequence continues at coordinate 40,595 of NZ_JAUYGL010000031.1, read as the reverse complement.
ACCGCGAGACGCGTCAGAATGTCTTGACCATGAAGCGGGCCGCCGCCTCATAGCTGGCCAGCTTGGCCAGCAGCTCCGGTGATAGCACAGAAGGGCTCAGCGCGCGAAAGCCATGCTTGTGCCAGAACGGCAGCGAGTCATTGACCGCCACCAGGCTCATATTGGCAAAGCCGTGCCCGCGCGCATGGCGCTGGATCTCGCCGACAATCCTGGCCGCCGCCCCGGTGCCGCGCGCCTTGTTGAGCAGCGCCAGATCATGAATGTAATAGGTGTCGGCGGGCTCGGGCACCGCGCCCAGCAGCGCATTGAGCGCCGGCAATTGCTTGAAGTGCCAGGGATGGCTCAGCACATAACCCGCCGGAACGCCATCCAGCTCGAGCAGCCGCGTGCCGTCCGGATAAAGGCTCTGCCGTTCGGCAAACACGGCCGCATCCTCGGGAAAGCCCGGATGCACGATCGCGGCGATGGCTTCAACTGCTGGCAGGTCAGACGGCGTCAGCGGGCGCCAATGGATCGTGTTGCTCATGGGATTGTTAGAAAGCAAAAGGCCCGCGCTGTGAAGCGCGGGCCCAAGGTTTTGCAGGTAAGCTTGTGCAGCTTACAAAACCTATTCCTTTTCGCGATCCTTGAGGGCAGCGCCCAGGATGTCGCCCAGCGATGCGCCCGAAGCGGACGAACCGTAATTGGCAACAGCTTCTTTTTCTTCGGCGATTTCGAGCGCCTTGATCGAGAGCTGGATGCGCTGGGTCTTGCGATCATACTGGGTGACGCGGGCGTCAACCTTTTCGCCCTTGCTGAAACGCTCAGGACGCTGATCGTTGCGATCGCGGCTGAGGTCGGCACGGCGGATGAAGGCAGTCATTTCGCTGTCGGCGAGACGGACTTCGATGCCGCCATCGTTGACCTCGGTGACGGTACCGGTGACGATCGAACCCTTGCGGATGCCGCCTTCGGTGCCGGCAGTGTCGGCGACTTCGCCGGTCGACAGCTGCTTGATGCCCAGGCTGATGCGTTCCTTCTCGACGTCAACATCGAGGACCTTGGCCGAAACCATGTCACCGCGGTTGTAGTCTTCCAGAGCGATTTCGCCCGACTTCTGCCAATCGAGATCGGACAGGTGGACCATGCCGTCGACATCGCCGTCGAGGCCAATGAACAGGCCGAATACGGTCTTGTTCTTGACTTCGCCTTCGATGACAGCGCCCACGGGGAACTTCTCGGCGAAGCTTTCCCACGGATTGGCCAGGGTCTGCTTGAGACCAAGCGAAATGCGACGCTTGTCCGGATCGACCTCGAGCACGACAACTTCGACTTCCTGGGAGGTCGAAACGATCTTGCCGGGGTGGACGTTCTTCTTGGTCCAGCTCATCTCGGACACGTGGATCAGGCCTTCAATGCCTGGCTCCAGCTCAACAAAGGCACCGTAGTCGGTGATATTGGTGACGCGGCCGGTGAACTTGGCTTCGATCGGATACTTGGCTTCGATGCCTTCCCATGGATCAGCCTGCAGCTGCTTCATGCCCAGCGAGATACGATGGCTCTCGTGGTTGATGCGGACGATCTGGACCTTGATGGTCTCGCCGATCGTGAGCACTTCGGAAGGATGGTTCACCCGACGCCATGCGATGTCGGTGACGTGAAGCAGGCCGTCAATGCCGCCGAGATCAACAAAGGCACCGTAATCGGTGATGTTCTTGACCACGCCGTCGACAACCTGGCCCTCTTCGAGCTGCTGCACGATTTCGGAACGCTGTTCGGCGCGCGACTCTTCGAGAATGGCACGACGCGAGACGACGATATTGCCGCGACGCTTGTCCATCTTCAGAATCTGGAACGGCTGCGGCACGTTCATCAGCGGCGCGATATCGCGGATCGGGCGAATATCGACCTGCGAACGCGGCAGGAAGGCAACGGCGCCTTCGAGGTCGACGGTGAAACCGCCCTTGACCTGGTTGAAGATGGTGCCTTCAACGCGCTCATTGTTGTTGTACATGACTTCGAGCTTGACCCAGCTCTCTTCACGACGGGCCTTCTCGCGGCTCAGAACGGCTTCGCCGGCAGCGTTTTCGACGCGGTCAACATAGACCTCGACGATCGAGCCAACAACGATCAGGCCGTCACGGCCGGCAGCGCCGAATTCCTTGAGCGGAATGCGGCCTTCGGTCTTCAGACCGACGTCGATGATCGCCAGGTCCTTTTCGATCGCGACGACGGTGCCTTTGACAACCGAACCTTCTAGCGGCTCGTTATCAACGAACGAATCCATCAACAGCGATTCAAAATCTTCTTTCGTCACAGTTTGCTGTGCCAAATATCTTCTCCGTTGTGCCGGTGGTTGGGGGTGAGCATCGCCAGAAATGGAACCCGCCTGCTGAACCTTGCTCAGCAGCCGGCACACGGGGCCATTCGGGAATGGCGATGAATCTGATATCGGTCCGCTTGCTTCGCTGAGGCTGATGGCCGGGGCCGGTTCGCACAAGGTTGGATTTGAGCTTTACAGCCCTGCCTTGCGCGCCATGGTCCCATCGACAATCGCGATGGCTGCGCGGAGTGATGCCTCTATATCGAGAAGCGTCGTATCGAGCAAGTGCGCGTCGTCAGCTTTGTAAAAGCCGCCATGGGGATTGGCCATGTCGCGCGCGTCGCGCTCTTCGATCTGGTGATAGAGCGCGTAGCGGTCAACCGGCAGGCCGCGCTGTTCGAGCTGCCGCGCCCGCCGCTCCATGCGCACCTTGCTGTCGGCAACAATGAACAGCTTGGCATCGGCGTCCGGGCAGATCACCGTGCCGATATCGCGCCCGTCCAGCACCGCCCCGCCCGGCTGGCGGGCAAATTCGCGCTGATATTGGCGCATCGCCACGCGAACCTCGCCAATCACCGCGACGCGTGACGCCAAGATCCCGGTATTGGCGCTGGTCAGCGCCTCCAGATTGCCCAGATGGGCCGCGTCGAGGCTTTGCGCCGCCGCGATCGCCCTGGCCTCGAAGTCCGGGCCGTCGGGCTCGTCCCGCAGGGCCCAGCCCACCGCGCGATACAGCAGCCCGGTGTCCAGATGCGGCAATTGATAGTGTTGCGCCAGCCCTGCGGCCAGCGTGCCCTTGCCTGATGCGGCCGGTCCGTCCACGGCAATAATCATCGCTCAGCGTCCCTTGCTTGGGGGAAATCGGCCGCCCAGGGCGGTCATGGCGGCCACGAAATCGGGGAAGCTGTCCGCCATTGGGCCCACGTTCTCGATTGTCACCTTATGGCGGCTGGCCAGGCCCAGCACGGCAAAACTCATCGCCATGACCGGATCGTCCTGGCAGTCGACCTTGCCGCCACCGGCCACCTTGCCGTCGCCGGCAATGGTGAGGCTCCCGGGCTCCTGGCGCAGTTTGACCTTGTTGGCCCGCAGCCCCGCCGCCAGCCGCTCCCAGGGGTCGCCACTGGGCGCGGCAGCGCCGGTGTGGATCACCGTCTCGCCTTCGGCAAAGGCGGCGGCCACCGCCAGCATCGCCATATCGTCGCGCATGCTCTCGAGGTGACGCGGGTCCACCCGCACCCCCTTGAGCCAGCTGGAGCGCACCCGCAGATCGGCGATGTACTCGCCGGCGGTCTCGCGCTGGTTGAGAAACTGGATATTGCCACCCATTTCCAGCAGCGTGTCGATCAGCCCGGTGCGCAGCGGATTGATCAGCACGTTTTCCACCACCACGTCCGATCCCTTGATGATCAGCGCCGCCACAATCGCGAAGGCCGCCGCCGAGGGATCGCCCGGCACGCTGATGGCCTGAGGTGTCAGCTCTGGCAGGCCGGCCAGCCGAATCGTCACGCCCCCGCCGTCATCGGCATCGGGCGTCACCGTGATATTGGCGCCAAACGCGGCCAGCAGCTTTTCGGTATGGTCGCGCGTGACCATGGCCTGGTGCAGCTGGCTGTCGCCGGCCAGTTGCAGCCCGGCCAGCAGCAGCGCGGTCTTGGTGGCTTCGGCGGGGGTCACCAGATTGAGCTGCAGCGGCAAGGGCAGGCAGGCGCCATGCAGGGTCAAGCCGCTCTTGCCCCGCCGCTCGAGACGCGCGCCGATGGCGGTCAGGCCCTCAAGCAGTTCAGGGTCGATGCCCTTGCTCACGGCCGGCTCGGCGCGCAATGCGGTGGCAAAGCCATAGGGCGCCAGCAGCCCCAGCAGCATGGCCAGGCTGGTGGCCGATGGCCCCGCCTGCAGCGGCGCCTCGGGCTTGAGCAGCCCGGCTACGCCCAGCCCGGTCACCTGCGTCTGCGGCCCGCTGGTCTCGATGCTGACGCCCAGCTGGCGCAGCCCGGCAATACAGCGCTGCACATCGGCGGACAGGCGCAATCTGGTGAAGCTGCTGGTGCCCACGGTCAGCGCCGCCAGCAGCACGGCGCGCAGCGAGATGGCGGGGTCGCCGGGCGTCGCAAAGCGGCCGCTGAGCGGATCGGCACCGTGGGCGGTGAGCGGGGCGGAACTGGCTGGCAAATCGGTCATGACGCGCCCGGACTTAACACGGTCAGCCCCGTGATTGCCATCACCCCGTCGGTCCGGGAAGCTGCTCTCCACATTTTCGGTTTGACAGGGGCCTGCTTTGCTCATAACCGGACTGACCAAACACGGGGCGAAACCGCCCACCAAACCCCATCCACGAGGAACATCGATGGCCAGTTCCGACCGCGGCACCAAGCGGACCGACCCTGATACGGGTAAAAAGTTCTACGATCTCAACCTCGATCCGGTTGTCTCGCCCTATACCGGCAAGAGCTATCCGCGCGCCTTTTTCGAGCAGGCTGCGGTGACGCCCAAGGCGGCGCCCGCCAAGCCCAAGCCCGTCAAGCCGATTGACGACGAGCTCGATGACGAGATTGAAGACGTCGCCGCGCCCGAGATCGTTTCGCTCGAGGAAGCCGACGCCGAAGAATCGGGCGATGACATTCCCGAGACCGACGACGTCGAAGTCGATGAAGAACTGGGCGAAGATGACGCCGACACCTTCCTCGAAGAAGACGAAGACGAAGACGACGCGCTCGGCTTTGACGTCAATACCGACGACGAGCCCTGATTTCATGTGATTTTTCAACCGGCTGGGTCACCCGGCCGGTTGAATCAAAAAGTGTCATTTAGGCACTTGCAAGGGCCGGGATCATCCAATAGGTTCCGCCTCGATTTGGAAGGCAATTGTCCTCCAAAGACCCAAATAATGGGGCCTTAGCTCAGCTGGGAGAGCGCTTGCATGGCATGCAAGAGGTCAGCGGTTCGATCCCGCTAGGCTCCACCAATTTTTTCCCGCCATATCCGCTTGCCCGATCAGCCCGGCCCGTTCCGTGCGGCCAGCGCTTCAGCGTCCGCTTGCCGGCGGGCGCCGGCTGATTGACCGGCGCGCCCCTGCCCCGCCATGCTGGTCATCCACGCGATTCGGATGCCCGTCTTGGCCAAAACCCCGCTTGTTATCGACCCCGCCCGCGCCCGCCAGATCTGGATTGCCGCGCAGCGTCTCGATGGTGCCGCGCCGTTCGGCAGCGGCCCCGAGGCGGTGCGCGCCGCCGTTGCCCATCTGGGCTATGTGCAGATCGACACCATCAATGTCATCGAGCGCTGCCACCACCACATGCTGTTCTCGCGCATCCCGGCCTATCGCCGCGCCGATCTGGTCGCGGCCCAGTCCGCCGACAAATCGGTGTTCGAATACTGGACCCACGCGCTCAGCTACGTGCCCAGCGCCGACCTGGCGTTCTTCCTGCCGGCCATGCAGGCCCAGCGCAATGGCGCCAGCCGCTGGTTCGGTTCGGTCACCCCCGCCGAATCCAGGGCCATGCTGGCCCGCCTGCGCCGCGAGGGGCCGCTGTCGATGCGCGATATCGGCGACGACAGGCTGGTCGACAAGGATCATCCCTGGGCCAGCCGCAAGCCATCCAAGCGCGTGCTCGAAATGCTGTTCTACCAGGGCCATGTCACCGTCGCGGCGCGCCAGGGCATGCTCAAGAGCTATGATCTGATGGCGCGCCATTTCGGCTGGACCGGCAGGCCGAAGCCGGCCACCGCCCGCCAGATCATTGCCTATAAGCTCGATCGCGCCCTGCGCAGCCAGGGCGTGGTCAGCCTGGATTCCATCTGCCACCTCGACGCGCCCAGCAAGCCCATGGTCAAGGCGCTGATCGAGAGCCGTGTCCGCGCCAAGAAGCTGGTGCCGCTGACCCTGGCAGGGCCGGACCAGACCCTCCATTGGGCCGCGCCGGAAACGCTCGAGGCCCCCGCCGGCATCCCACCCGGGCTGGTGCACATCCTCTCGCCGTTCGATCCACTGATCATCCAGCGCAAGCGGCTCAAGCGCTTTTTTGGCTATGAGCATCTGTTTGAAGCCTATCTGCCGGCCCAAAAGCGCCGCTACGGCTATTTCGCCCTGCCGGTGCTGCTGGGCGACAACATCGTCGCCGCCCTCGACCTCAAGACCGACCGCAGTGCCGGCAAGCTGCTGATCCAGCAAGAGACCTGGCTGGCTGATGTCGGGGCGGAGGGCAGGGTGGCGGTGGACGAAGCGCTGGGACGGTTTGAGCGGTTTCAGCTGGGGGCGTGAGGGGGGATGCGGACTATCAGGAATGCAATGCAACGGGGGTCAAGACCGAGCTAAACAACATCTTTTGTACTTCATTCCGCTACCACATGGGCACAGTTCATTGCGTCCCACTTTCCTACGAAGTGCGCCGCGCGATAGCGTGTCAACCGCAACCATTGGCTTTTTTGGCCATGCAGTAAGTGCATTCTCCATGCTTGCATCGGCTTTCCAAGTCTCTTCGACAGAAAGGGCGCCTCTGATGTTCCCGGTTCCAGGAGCAAGTAGCAGCCCGTGCCAGACGTCCGACTTTGAATCGTATTTCCTAATTCGACAGTGAGCGGACAAACGCTCCCGCGCTAACCTCTCCGGTAGGGAATTAACATGAATGGTGAAACCCGACCTATCCGCAGCGGAAGGAATTGAGATGTCATGTTGTTGCCCGTCATCTGCTGCTGAACGTACTAGTCTTTCAACGCCCTTATTTATATGCTTGGCGGTGTCGGACCCGAACTGAAGGAACAGCATACCAAGCCCCACAAGTTCGGGAATTGCGCTGGCTTCAAATTCGGAAATCAATCTGCCAAGGGGCGTTCCGTCAAAGCGAGTTAAAATGCCTTTGGGTGTTCGTTCCCCGGGAACTCCCAACCTACGTACAGACATTGCTATGTCGAGAGAGCTGGTGAAATCGTCACCCAAGTTCACCATGTCATATTGATCGTCCAGCCACAGGTTGTGTCTCAGATGATATCCAAGGTTTGTAAGCTCTTGACTTACCAGTAATTTACTGTCGAATTTTGACCTTAGTGACAAATAATTCAGAAAATGGAGAGGAGTTTCCAGTATTTCAGATAAAACGTCCATAAAGAATAGATCTGTTATTATGGGCGGGTGCACGTTTTTTGTGGATTTTATTTTTAGAAACTGTCGAGCCTGCGCGGCTAAGGCGGGAAAATGGTCCGACACACTGCAGATTAGGTAGATATTGGTGGGCCTCTTAGCAAAGTCGATTGTACCGCCAGAAGATGAGACGAACCGATATTCATGGTCTAGGAGCGCCTCCGAACACAGCAAGGCTTGATCGTAGGCATCCTGAATTGCCTTCTTAAAATCGTCCTTTAGCTGAAGGTCGTTCCCCTTTCGAGCTTCGATGGTCAGCCGTTTGGACTTAGCTTGCACGACAATTGCTCGGTCCCCATACGCGACCAAGACGTCTGCTTCCGTGACGCGATCCTTTCCCTTGTAAATGTCCACATTTTGAAAGACATGCTGGGGGCCAAACACGCTGGTGAGACGTTGTGCCAGAAACTGCTCAGCAAACGCGCCACGGTTCTTGGATGCAGTTGCAGCGTAGCGTTTGTCTCCCGCCATCCAGAAGAATGGCGCTTCATATATCGCTTCAAGCAGGCTGTAGTGCTGCAATAGAACATATGAGCCGTTGACATTTTTGATGACCGGGGCGGAATTTGTTTCGTTGAAGGCGCTCAAGCTGGAGAATGAGGCGTTTGCTTTGTTCGGGTCAGCAGTAAACGCCGTGAGGACGCTTTCTATTTTCTCACGAGACAATTCTGTTCGGCCTTCCAACTCATCGGCGCGAAAGGCAAATCCGGGTAAAAAAGTCCATTGATCCGGATGCTGCTTAATCATCCCTTCTCGAAGGCCCAAGAGTTTTTGCATCTGCAATTCGCCAATCGCACGAGCGACCAAGCAAGCCTCATCAATTGAGAAGCCAACTTGTGAACTGAGCCAGTCATTGTCTGCGTTATATTTCAGGCGCGACAGTTCTTCATATTGAAAGTTGTAAGCAGACTCGCCTCCATAAAATATGGGTTCCCGAAGGCCGTCAGCGGTGCTGAATGGATCAATGCGACTTGCTTTGCTGGGGTTGCGCACCATGGCTTGAAACGCGGCCATCCAAGGTTTCTGAAGGCTCAAATGAATTTCATGCAGCAGCGCTTCTGACTTATCTATGTAGCTTTGAAGGGTGCTCGGCTCTGGGATGGAAAAGTCGATAACCCCTTTCGCCATCAGGCCCACGAGGGTTGAAATCTCGGACCTAAGTAGCTGATCACCGGAGTATTGGTGCTCTACGTCTTTTTCTGTTAGCTCATCACCGCCAAATCGAATGAGGTTATCGCGCCAACAAAAATATGCGATTGCGTGGATGTATCCGGGGGAGCAACAGACTTTCTCCAGTGCTGCGAATATTTCAGACTCGTCGCGTGCCTCTCCTGGAGACATGTCTTTTGCGTTCATGACGTGACTGCCCTCGACTCACTGGGACATAGAAATTCATAGCAGCCTAGCTGAAATCCCCGTCAACATTCTCTGGATCCGCGCGGTCAAGTCTGCGACTCGCACCTCCAAGTCGTATGAAGCCACTTCCCCCAGCCGAACCAATCCACCCGCCCCCGGTCTTCCCATTGCCACCCCTGCGCGGTACAAGCCTCGCCGCGAACGGGGAACGACAATGGCAACTTTCACAGACATGGCCCGCCGGGTGTACAACCACACCTGGAAGCTCGATCCGATCGTGCGCAGCCTACTCGATACCGATTTCTACAAGCTGCTGATGCTGCAGATGATCTGGGGGCTGTATCCCGGCGTCAACGCCACCTTCTCGCTGATCAACCGCACCAAATCGGTGCGGCTGGCCGAGGAGATCGACATTGACGAGCTGCGCGCCCAGCTCGACCACGTGCGCGAACTGCGTTTCACCAAAAAGGAAATGATCTGGCTGGCGGGCAACAGTTTTTATGGCTCCAAGCAGATCTTTTCGCCGGCCTTCCTCAAATGGCTCGAGGATTTCCGCCTGCCCGATTACACGCTTGAGCGCCGCGACGGCCAGTTCGTGCTCGAATTCCCCGGCCTGTGGATGGAAACCTCGATGTGGGAAATCCCCGCGCTCGCCATCATCAACGAGCTGCGCAGCCGGGCCGCCCTCAAGCATTATGGGCCCTTTACCCTCGATGTGCTCTATGCACGCGCCAAGGCCAAGATGTGGGAAAAGGTCGAGCGGCTGCAGAAGCTGCCTGACCTGCGCATTTCCGATTTCGGCACCAGGCGGCGCCATTCCTTCCTGTGGCAGCGCTGGTGCGTCGATGCGCTCAAGGAGGGCATTGGCGACAATTTCACCGGCACCTCCAACGTCAAGCTGGCCATGGACACCGACCTAGAGGCGCTGGGCACCAATGCCCATGAGCTGCCCATGGTGCTGGCGGCGCTGGCGGCCAATGACGAGGCGCTGCTGGCCTCGCCCTATCAGGTGCTGACCGATTGGGAGCGCTATTACGGCGGCAATCTCAAGATCGTGCTGCCCGATGCCTTTGGCACCGACTCGTTTCTCGAGCATGCGCCCGACTGGGTGGCCGACTGGACCGGCTTCCGGCCCGACAGCGCGCCGGCCATTGCCGGGGGCGAACGCATCATTTCGTGGTGGAAAAGTCGCGGTCGCGATCCGCGCGAAAAATTACTGATTTTTTCCGATGGGCTCGACGTCGACATGATCGAGGAGGCCTATCTGCATTTTGACGGCAAGGTACGCATGGCTTTTGGCTGGGGCACCAACCTGACCAATGACTTTGCGGGCTGCGAACCCGATGGGCCAAACCCCGGACTGGAACCAATTTCCATCGTTGCCAAGGTCAGCGAAGCGAATGGACGCCCCGTGGTCAAGCTATCCGACAATCCGGCCAAGGCCACCGGCACGCCCGAGGAAATCGCACGCTATATCCGGCTTTTTGGCGAGTCCGGGCGGGTTGAATACGCCGTCAAGGTGTGATCTAGGCGCCATTCCTTCAATAAAGCACCGCAGCGGAACAACCAGCCCGCACCGTGCGTTAAGAGCTCGGGATACTCCACGCGTGCCACTGCGTTGGGGGTCCCTCGGGGCCGGTATGACCTTTGAACTTATTGATATCGCTGTGCGGGACAAACAGTCCCATCCTCGGCTCGCCGGCCGCGTGACCGGTCACGTCCGCGCTGTACTCAGCGAGGTGCTGGACGGGCATGCGCAGACCCATGAGCTGTCCATTGCCGTCTGGGCCAATGTCGCCCCTGATACGCCGCCCGCCGATGTCGATATGGCGCTGCTGCTCAAGGCCGCAGAAATCGTCGCCCGCATGAAGAAATCCATGGGTACGGACGATTAGGCCTTCTGCGCCAGCGCCTTGAGGAATGCCCGCTGCGTTTCGCTCAGCCCGCCCCGGGCAAGCCTGGGCGGTGGCGGCAGCACGGCCCGGCTCGGTTGATGCCGGTATTTGGGGGCATGGGCATAGTAGCGCGCCGACCGCGCCAGGGCGGCATGGGCGCGCAGCCGGCGTTCATCGCGCACAAACCAGATGATGGTGGTCAGCACCACCGCCCACATTGCCAGAACCTGCCAGACCATTGCCGTCTCCTTCAGTGCAGGAGCCAGACTTAGCTAACAGGACGTTAACGCCCAAGCCGAATCCGGCGTTAGGCTTACCCGCTAAAATTGCAATCAATCGGCCGGCGAGGGCCCGGACCGGCCTACGCCTTGTCCTTGCCGCTGGTCAGGGGCACCGCATAGAGCTCGAGCCGGTGGTCGACCAGCCGGTAGCCCAGCCGCTTGGCAATGACCTCCTGGATCGCCTCGATTTCCTCATTGCGGAATTCGATGACCGCGCCACTGCGAATATCGATCAGATGGTCGTGATGCTCGTCGGGGATCAGCTCGAACCGCGCCCGCCCGTCCTTGAAGTCGTGCTTGGTGACCAGGCCCGCCTCCTCGAACAGATTCACCGTGCGATACACCGTCGACAGCGAGATGCGGTCATCGATCGCTGAAGCCCGGTGATAGAGTTCTTCCACATCGGGGTGGTCAGCAGCCGATTCAATCACCCGGGCAATCACGCGACGCTGTTCGGTCATGCGCATACCTTTGGCGACGCAGGCTTCTTCCAGCGTTGGCTCGGTCTGGCTCTTGCTCACATCACGGCTCCCGACCGGATCTGTCATGGCACCGGCCTATCCAAGATCGGTGGCCATGACAAGCGCCGTGGCCGCCGAGCCATCGGCCCGGGGGTAATAGCCCTGGCGCTGGGCAATAGTGGTAAAACCCAGCCGCTGATAGAGCTTGATCGCCGCCGCATTCTCTTCGCTGACCTCAAGAAACATCCGCCTGGCCGGACTGGTCAGCAGATCGGCAAAGGCGGCCTGCAGCAGCGCCCGGCCCAGGCCCTTGCCGCGCCATTTGGGGTCCACCGCAATGGTCAGCAATTCGGCTTCATCGGCAGCGATGCGCACCAGGGCGAAGCCGGCAATTCGCCGCTTGGCGTCGCAGGCCACATAGACCGGCGTATCGCGTTCGCTCAAAAAGCTGGCAAATTCGGCGCTCGGCCAGCCGCGATAGAACCCCTTGGCATGGATGCGCGCCAGCTCATCGGCATCCCTGGTCTGCCCCGGCTCGATATGCAGGCCCCCCGGGGCCATCCACAGCTTGATCACGTGGCGCTTCTTTCCACCCGGCCGGCCGTCTGCGGCTTGGCATCGGCGTCGCGCACATAGGCCGCCTCGGGCGGGTGGGTCGCGGGATCAGCCGTGGCGCCATATTGCGCCAGCAGCGCCACATCGACAAAGGGGGTGGAAATCAGCGTGGTTTCGGGCGGTGTCGCCGCCTGTGCCAGCGCCATGGGCAGCAGGTCGGGCGCCGTCACCGCCATGCCGGCCCCGGTAAAAATCTGGAAATAGGCCTCGCCGCGCCGCGCATCGAGCAGCACGGTGGAGGGCCCTGCCACGCTCAGCGACAGCGCCAAAAGGCTCGGCACCCCGATCACCGGTATGCCCCGCGCCAGCCCGATGCCGCGCGCCGCGCTCAGCCCGATGCGCAGCCCGGTGAACGAGCCCGGCCCGGTGGTGGTCACCACCCGGTCGAGATCGGGGTAACCCAGCTTGTTGCGCGCCAGCAATTGGGCAATCCGCCCGAAGATCGCCTCGGCCTGGCCGGTCGCCATGTCTTCCACCGACTCATCCACCCGGCCATCGGCCAGCAACAGCGCCAGCTGCAGCCGGGGCGCCGCCGTATCAATCGCCAGCACCGGCCCTTGTGTCGGGTTCATGGCCTGGCAGCCGCGTTGCGCGCCCGCGACGCCTCGGCCTCGGCCCGCTTGCGGGCCCGGGCATCAGCTGCCGCCTGCACCGCGCCATCGCCCAGATGCGCCGCGCCGCGCCGCGCGGCCAGCGCCATCTGTTTCTGCCGCTCCTGCGCTGCGGCGTGCCTGGCGGTGTCCTGGGCGCAATAGGGGCAGCTTATCCCCTCCACGTAGGCCTTGTCGGCCCGGTCCGCCGGCGTCAGCGGATGCCGGCAGGCGCGGCACAAGGTGGCCTCGCCCTCGACCAGCCCATGGCCCACCGCCACGCGCTCGTCGAACACAAAGCACTCCCCGGCAAACCGGCTCTCGGCCTCTGGCACCACTTCGAGATATTTCAAAATCCCGCCCTTGAGGTGAAACACCTCCTCGAACCCCTGGCTCAGCAGATAGCTCGAGGCCTTTTCGCAGCGAATGCCGCCGGTGCAGAACATCGCCACCTTCTTGTCCCGGCTCGGGTCGAGATGGGTGGCGACATAGTCCTTGAACTGGGTGAAATGCTGAGTCTTGGGGTCCAGCGCCCGTTGGAAAGTCCCCAGCCCGACCTCGTAGTCATTGCGCGTATCGACGAGCACCACATCATTGCGCTCGATCAGCCCGTTCCAGTCGACCGGCTCGACATAGGTGCCCACCGCCCTGGCCGGATTGGCCTGCGGCGCCCGCAGCGTCACGATCTCGCTTTTCAGCCGCACCTTGAGGCGCAGGAACGGCATGGTGCTGGCGGCCGAATATTTCACTTCCGCCCCCTGTAGCCGCTGCCCGAACGGTCCACTGAGCAACAGGAAATCCGCCAGCGCGTCGATCGCCGCCGCCGTGCCGGCCACCGTGCCATTGATGCCCTCGGGCGCCAGGATCAGCGTACCCTTGATCGCCTGTGCGGCGCACAGTGCGGCCAGCGCCGGCTGCAACCGGGCGGCATCGGGCAGGTCAGCGAATTTATAGATCGCCATCACCTTGTATGGCAGTGCGTCTTGGGGCAGATTACGGGTCATGTGACTTTTTCGGCGGGTTGTTTGCCCGCTCATACCATTGCCCGCCCGCGCGGCCAAATCAGAACATGACACGGAGCCTACCATGACCTATCGGGCCGATACGGCACGCTATGACACCATGCAATACCGCCACTCCGGCCGCTCGGGCCTCAAACTGCCGGTGATCAGCCTGGGCCTGTGGCAGAATTTCGGCGGCACGCGGGACTATCCTTCGGCGATGGAAATCCTCGGCTATGCCTTCGATCAGGGCATTACCCATTTCGACCTGGCCAATAATTACGGCCCCCCGCCCGGCTCATCCGAAGAGCTGTTCGGCCAGGTGATGGCCCGCGATTTCCGCCCCTATCGCGACGAGATGATCATCTCCACCAAGGCCGGCTACAATATGTGGCCGGGCCCCTATGGCGAATTCGGCAGCCGCAAGTATCTGCTGGCCAGTCTGGATCAGTCGCTGCAGCGCATGGGCCTCGACTATGTCGACATCTTCTATTCGCACCGCTTTGATCCCCATACCCCGCTCGAGGAAACCATGGGCGCGCTGGCCCATGCGGTGCGCAGCGGCAAGGCGCTCTATGTCGGCATTTCCAGCTATCCCGAGGCCGAAACCCGCGAGGCCTATCGCATTCTGAAAGAGATGGGCGTCGCCACCACCATTCACCAGCCCTCCTATTCCATGATCAATCGCTGGATCGAGAACGACCGTACCCTGGACACCTGCGGCGATCTGGGCATTGGCGTCATCGCCTTCTCCCCGCTCGCCCAGGGCGTGCTGTCGGGCAAATACAACCGGGGCGACAAATCCGGCACCCGCGGCGAAAACCCCAATGGCAGCCTGCGCGCCAGCCATATCGAGCCGCGCGTGCTGGCCGCTGTCGACAAGCTCGGCGAGATCGCCAAATCCCGCGGCCAGACCATGGTGCAGCTGGCGCTGAGCTGGGTGCTGCGCCGCCCGGAAATGACCTCGGCCCTGATCGGCGTGCGCAATCTCGATCAGCTCAAGGACAATCTGGGCGTGCTCAACAATCTGGCGCTGGCGCCCGAGGAAATCGCCGCCATCGACGCCGCCACCAAGGATGGCCAGATGGAACTCCATCCCCGCCCCGCCGGCTGGCTGCGCTGAGCGTCGGCCCGCCCCTCAAGGGGGGCGGGCTACCCCGCCCGGCGATTGCACCGCCACGCGCGGTCTGCTAAATTTCGCCCATGATGTTCCAGTCCACATTCTTCCCGCTCTGAGCTGACGACCCGTTTCGTCGCGGCACGCCAGTGCCGTTCAGCTTGTTGACAGCGCCTCGCAGAGGCCGCTGTGCGGAGAATTTTTGAATGTCGGATGCTTCTCATTGCGGACTGAGCACGGCTCAGCTCGATCACTTCATTGAACATGGCTATCTAAAGCTCGAAGCGGCCTTCGATGCCGAGCTCGCCCGGGCGGGGCGACAGGAACTCTGGCGCGCCATGGGGCTGTCGCCCGATGCGCCCGAGACCTGGACGCGCCCGGTTGTCCGCCTGGGCTTCATGGCGGGGCCTCCCTTTGTCGACGCCGCCAACACGCCGCAGCTGCATCAGGCCTATGACGCCCTGGCCGGGGCGGGGCGCTGGCTGAAGCCCAATGGGCTGGGCACCTTCCCCGTGCGGTTTCCCGCCACCGAGGAGCCGGGCGATGCGGGCTGGCATGTCGATGCCAGCTTCGGCCTGGAAAACCCCGACTTCATGCAATGGCGGGTCAACGTGAAAAGCACGGGGCGCGCCTTGCTCATGCTGTTCCTGTTTTCCGATATCGGCCCCGATGATGCCCCCACCAGGGTGCGCAAGGGATCGCACCTCACCATCGCCCGCCAACTGCTGCCCTTTGGCGAGAGTGGCCTGACGCTGGGCGAACTGGCTGCCGATGGCTTCACCTCGACGGCGTCATGCCCGGAAGCCCTGGCGACCGGACGGGCCGGAACAGTCTATCTGTGCCACCCCTTCCTCGTACATGCGGCCCAGCCGCATCGGGGAACCCAGCCGCGCTTCATGGCGCAACCGCCATTGTTGCCGCGCGGCGAATTCGACCCCGCCCTGCCGCCATCGCCGGTGCAACGCGCCATTCGCCAGGCCTGTGGCCTGACGTTCTAGCCCGGCGCCCCGCGCGCACCCCTCCCCTGGTGGGGAGGGGTGCGTGGTGGCCGGGATGGAACAGTGCCTATGAAAGCAGAATGATCAGTATTTGCCTTGGTCGCTGCCGACAAAGGGGTCGACGGGGCTGGTGCCGGTGAAGGGGGTGCGGCCCATAATGGCCTCGACCACCGCCGCCTGCAGGGCTTCGCTCGAACCATAGGCGTTGATATAGGCGGGCACGCGCGGCGCATCGTAGAGATAATAGGGGTAGCCGAACGAGATCATCAGCGTGGGCACGTCGTGCCAGTAGCGAGTCATACCGCCCAAGGTGGAGCCGGTCAGCTTGACCCAATCAAGGAAGATCCGGCTGCGCCCCAAAGTGGTCTCTTCGGCGAAGAGATAGAGCACCAGATCAAAATCCTTCGGATTGACCGCCATGCCGGGGGTGAAGACGGTGACGGCAAAGCCCTCTTCCTCAAGCCGCAGCGGCACGCTGAGCGGCAGCGGCTCGGGCACGAAGGGCACGATGGCGCCGCCGGAATAGACCAGCACGCGGTGGTGCCGGGACGGTGAGAGCGGCAGCAGCTTGTTGGTGTCCTTGACCAGGGTTGGGACGCGGGCCGTGACGGCGGTCGCGGTGGCCTGGTGCGCCTCGCTGGTCACCAGCTGGCGGGCCGTCTCTAGTTCAAGCAGCGGGCGGGGCCGGTGCAGGCCCTGGGCGGCCTTGAGGGCGAGCACGCGGGTAACGGCCTCGTCAACGCGGTCCTGGCTCAGACGGCCATCGGCAACGGCTTTGACCAGCCGCATCAGGTCGGCATTGGGGTCGTCGGAGAACAGGATGACATCGCAGCCGGCAATGACCAGTTCGGGCAGGGTTTGGTCGCGCGGGCCCCAATCGCCCAGTCCGGCCATGGCGGTGGCGTCAGAGACAATCAGGCCATTAAAGCCCAGCTCGCGGCGCAGCAAATCCTCATTGAGAATGCGGCTGAGCGAGGCGGGGCGCCAGGCTTCGGCACCGGCATCGGGATCGAGCGCCAGCGCATAGGCGGGAAAGGCGATGTGGGCACTCATCACACTCATCACCCCGGCCGCGATGGCCTTGCGGTAGAGCCGGCCAAAGCTGGCCTCCCAATCGCTCATGGACAGTGGATTGACAGTGGTGACCAGATGCTGGTCGCGATCATCATAGCCTTCGCCGGGCCAGTGCTTGACGGTGGCGGCAATGCCATTGGCCTGGAAGGCGGCGATCTGGGCCAGCGCGTGGCGCTCGACCTTGTCGATATCGCTGCCAAAAGAGCGGGTGCCGACAATGGCGCTGCGCCAGGCAATGTTGAGGTCGATGACCGGGGTAAAACTCCAGTTGAGGCCGACAGCCGCCGCTTCGCGCGCCATCAGGGTGGCGATGGCAGTGGTGGCTTCCAGATCATCAACAGCAGCCAGACCGAGCGGATTGGGCACGCTGGTGCCCAGTGGCAGGCTCATGCGGCTGCCCTCGAGATCGGCACTGACCAGCAGCGGCACGGCGCTGAGTTCAGCCAGTTCGCGGGCCAGGGCGATTTCGGCGGCCAGGTCGGCGGAATAGATGCGGGTGATGCCACCGGGCTTGAAGCTGCGGACCTGTTCAGCGGCTTGCTGGGGGGTGCCGCGCGCCAGCAGCACAAACAGCTGGGCCAGCTTGTCGCGTGGACTGAAGCTGTCCCTGGTGGTGTGGACCCAGGCCATGGCGTCGTCATCGAGATGGAACGGGGCGGCTGCGAGATCGATGGGCGCCATGGGGCTTGCTCCCTGAAGTCTTCTTATGTGGCAAAAGGCTTAGCAGATGTGCCCCCGGGGGGGAACTCGCACGCCGCGCAGGCTGTTGTCAGCGCAAACGAAAACACCGCCGGGTCGCCCCAGCGGTGTAAATTCTGTCGCACTGCCTGCAATCAGGCTGCGTGGCCTTCGAGCCATTTGGTGAGACCGGCCTTGGGCGTGCCCGCGCCGACCTTCATGTCAGCCGCTTCGCCGCCCTTGAACAGGATCATGGTCGGGATGGAGCGGACGCCATATTTGCTGGCGGTACCCGGGTTCTCATCGACATTGAGCTTGACGATCTTGACCTTGCCGGCCAGTTCGGTCGAGAGCTCGTCGAGCACTGGAGCAATTGCGCGGCATGGCCCGCACCACTCAGCCCAGAAGTCCACCAGGACGGGCTGTTGGGAGTTGAGGACTTCCTCGCCAAAATTGGCATCGGAAACATGAGTAGTCATGGGATTCTGCCTTTTGTTCTGAGCGGCGGTCTGTGTGCGCCCAAAGCTGGTGCGTGTCCAGCATGGGTACAAGCAAGATCACTGCAAGGTGAAGCCCCGGGTGCCAGCCGACAGGGCGTCCGGGGAGAGAATGATCAATGATTCCAGTGTTGTCCATAAGATTGCGGCACGGATGGCCCGTCCCGGGAAGAGCTGAGTTGCAACCAACGCATATAGTCCAAGCTGGGTGACGTAACGCCCCGGTACCTCGCCCGGTCCCCCCGGCACTGACGCATCGGACTTGTAGTCGACCACCAATACCCCCTGTGCGTCAATCACCAGTCGGTCGATGCGACCACTCAGGCGAATGGGCTGGCCATCGCGTTGCGCGTCCAGCAAAAACGGCACTTCGGCGCGACTGCCCGGGCCAAACAGATGGGCCAATTCGGGGCGGGTTAGGATGGCGATGGCCTTGGCGGCCAGCCTTGCGTGGTCTGCGGGCGAATCAGGCAGCAGGGCGGCCAGCGCCTTGTCGGCGATTTCGGGCCAGATGGCGGGATCGAGCTTGCCCAGATGCTGCAGCAAGGCGTGCAGGGCAATGCCCTCGCGCCGCGCCGCTTCAGCATCGCGGACCTGTTCGGCGAGGCTATCGAGCGCGGCGCCGGGGAAAGCGGCCTTGCCGGCCAGCGATGGCGAAACCTGGGGAATGCTGAGCGGGGTGGGCAAGGGGGCAAAGCTGAGCGGCGCTGTGCGGGCGCTGGCCCGCTCGGGCGTGGCGCCGATGGCGGCGGGCGCGACGCGAAGCCGCGGATAGACCAGCGCCGATTCGGCGCCATCGGCATCGGTCTGGCTCTGGGCATGCGGGCGCAGGGCGGTCTCGATGGACTCGTACCAGCTGCCCTCAAGCTGCTTGCCGGCGTCCGAGCCCGGGGTCAGCGCGCCGGTGACATAGAGTTCATCCTCGGCGCGGGTCATGGCGACATAGAGCTTGCGCCAGTATTCGCGCTCGAGATTGTCGTCGCTCGCCTGCTTGATGGGCAGGGTAGCCTCGACATGGTCGGCGGTGCTGGAGGCGTGGATGAGCAAGGGCCCGGGCGCCTCGGCCAGGAGATAAACCGGCTTGCCGATCATCTGCTTGCGCTGCTTGGTCGCGGCATCGGCAAGGATGACGATGGGCGCTTCAAGCCCCTTGGCGCCGTGCACGGTCATCACCCGGACGCCGCCACCGGATTCGGGCAGTTCGCGCTTGATGGTGCCCGAGCGCTGGCGCATCTCGGCGACAAAGCCCTGCAGCGAGGGCTGGGGGCCCTGCTCGTGGTTGAGCGCCAGCTCGAGCAGTTCGGCGACCACGTCATCGACCTCGCCGCCAAAGCGGGCATGGAAGCGCTTGCGGCCGCCTTCGGCGTAGAGTACCTGGGTGAGGAATTCGAAGGGGCGCTCGAAATCCAGCGCGCCGCGCCAGCGGAGCAGGCGCTCGGCGGCGGCGACACAATTGGCGTCGGCGTGTTCAGCCAGTGCGTGCCAGAGAGTCTGGTTCCTGGCGCGGGGCTGGGCCAGGGCGAACAGGGTTTCTTCGTCGATATCAAACAGCGGCGAGCGCAACAGCGCCGCCAGTTGCAGATCATCGGCAGGGTTGAGCAGCACATCGCAGAGCGCCAGCAGATCCATGACGGCGATATGGCTGGTGACGCCGAGCCGGTCGGCGCCGGGTGTGGGGAGATTGGCATTGCGCAGGGCGCGAATGACTTCCTGAAATACCGGGCCGCGCGACTGCACCAGGATGAGCACGTCATCGGCGGTGACGGAGCGGCCACGACCGGTGAGCGGGCGCTGCCCATCGACCCAGCGCCTGATCTCGCTGGCGATGCGCTCGGCAATCTGGCGCGGGGCGCTGCGCTCGGTTTCGAGCACGGTGGTGGGCCAGTCGCTGCCGGCGGGGGCATCGGCCACCTGCTGGGTGGGGGGCCAGAGCGTGACCGAACCGCCTCGCATGGTGCGGGCGGTGTTGTGGTGCACCTTGTCGGATTCGAGCAGGGCGGCCTGAATGTCCTGCCGATCGCTGACCAGATCCACGGCGGCGAGGATTTCGGGCAGGGTGCGGAAGCTGGTGCGCAGCGGCACCGGCTGGAACGGCAGGTCGACGCTGTCGGCCCTGAGCGAGAAGTCGCGACCGGTGTCGGCGAACAGGGCCGGCTCGGCGCCCTGGAAGGAGTAGATCGACTGTTTCTGATCGCCCACCGCAAACAGCGAGCGCGGGCGGCTGACGGCCCCTGCCCCGGCGAAATATTCTTCGGCAATGGCCCGCACCACGCGCCATTGCTCGCCATTGGTGTCCTGGCTTTCATCGACCAGAATGTGGTCGATGCCGGCATCGAGCTTGTAGCGCACCCAGTCGCCGGACTGGTGCTGGAACAGATCGGCAAGGCGTTCCACCAGATCGTCGAAATCGAGCAGCGAGCGGGCGCGCTTTTGCGCCTCGTAGCGCTTGCCGACGGCGGCGACGATATCGAGCAGGGCGTCGCTGCGCGCGACCAGGCTGGCAGCGCGGCGGGCGGCAGCGAGTTCGGCGAGGCGTTCGGCTTCGGCAGTGAGCAGATCGGCGAGATCGGGATCAGCCGTGCTGACCGCCTTGACGACGAGGCGGGCCGGCACGGTTTCATCGGCAGTGAGGAAGGCGCGCAGCCAGGCGGCAGGCGACGGGTTGGCCGGGTCGATGGCGGCCAGCTTGTCTTCGAGTTTGCGATTGCCGCCCGAGGGCGGGCAGAGGGCATAGAGCCGGGCGAGATCGGCATCGGTCAGCAGACGCTCGGCGAGAATGGCGGTGTTGATCTCGCTGACGGAGCGATTGGCGGCGGCGCCGATCAGCGCGCGCAGCCTGGCCTTGGCCTGTTCGGGATTGGCCAGCACCAGCTTGAGCTTGCGGCCATCGGCAAGGGCGGCGTTGATGGCGTTCTTGATCTGCTCGTCGCTGAGGGTCTGGAACAGGGTTTCCACCGCCCCATCGACATCAAGACCAGCCGAGAGCACGGTTTCGCGGGCCGAGAGCAGCATGGCGCTGCGCTCATCATCCTCGATGACGGCAAAATCGAACGGCACGCCGGCCTCGAGCGGAAAGCGGTGCAGCACCGATTCGCAGAAGGCGTGAATGGTGACGATCTTCAGACCGCCGGGGGTTTCGAGCGCCTTGGCAAACAGGGTCCGGGCGCGCTCGCGCAGCTCGGGCGAGACATTGGGGCCTTCGACCTTGGCCAGTTCAATATCGAGTTCGGCATCCTCAAGCAGGGCCCATTTGGCCAGTTCGCCGGCCACGCGGCGGCGCATTTCGGCGGCGGCGGCCTTGGTATAGGTCAGGCACAGCACCGTTTCGGGCGCGACGCCGGCCAGCAGCAGGCGCAGCACGCGGCGGGTGAGCACGAAAGTCTTGCCCGATCCGGCATTGGCCGACACCCAGATCGACCAGGACGGATCGGCGGCGCGCGCCTGCTGGGCGCTGGTGTCGAAGGGAACGACGAGGGTGCCGCGATCGCTCATGAGGCGTCCTCCCCGCCATCGACAGCCGTCCACTCGGCGAGCCGGGAGAGATGGTCATAGGCGCCGGCGAAGCGCTGGCCGGGCAGCGGCAGCAGGCGGGCCGGCATGGGCGTGTCGCGCAGCAGGAAGAATTCGACATGGCGCTGCATGCGCGCGGTAATCTCGTCGGCGGCAGCCATGATGTCGAAGCCGTCGGCGGGCACGAAGGGCCGGGCGGTGAAGGCGTCGGGGCCGAGGCCGACCTTGATATAGGTGAGGGCCGAGGTGGCCGCGGGAGCGATATCGCCCTTGAGCGTGCCGGCATTGGCCATTTGCGCTTCGAGCAGCAATTGGGGGACTTCAAAGGCCTGCATGGCGCCCTTGCTGGGCGGCGAGCCGGTCTTGAAATCGATGATTTCGAGCGTGCCATCGTTGAGCGCATCGATGCGGTCGGCGCGGCCGCGCAGGGTGAAGGGTTCGCTCAGATGCAGCTTCAGCTCGCCATCGATTTCAGCGTGACGCCGGGCGACGAGGGGCTCGCGGGCGCGCTCGAAATCGAGGAACTGGGTGGCGGCGGTGTGGAAGCGGCGCAGCCAGATATCGCGGCGCTCGCCAATGGCGTCGAGCCCGGAGAACTTATCGGCGGCGATGGCCATTAGCGTGTCGATGGCGTCGGGCGCCATGACGTCGCACCTGTCCTGGATAAACTGGGCGAAGATGTCGTGGATGATGGTGCCGCGCTCGCGGGCATCGGGGCTGTCGCCGAGCGGATCGAGCGGGCGCAGCTTCAGCACATGCTTGGCATAGATATCATAGGGCGAGCGCATCAGCGTCTCGATCTCGGTGACCGAGAGGGCGCGCGGGCGGGTGCTGGCGGGCGGATTGGGTGCCGGGCGCGGCGCCGATTTTGTGTCGTCCACCGCATCGAGACAGCGGGCCTGCTCCAGCCAGATGGTGCCGCGCTGCTCCCAGATTGCGGCGGTCTCGGTGCCGGCAAAGGCGGTGAGTCGCTGCAAGAGGCGCGAGGCAATGGCGGGGCTGGCGCCAACGCGGTCGGCATAGGCGATGATGACTTCGGGATTGCCCAGCGCCTGGGCAAAGTCATGCGCGGCCAGGCCCTGCCGCCGTTCGGGCGGATTGAGCCCGGCCGCCAGGCGCATGCCACGGCTGAGCCAGGGGCCGGGATCGGCCGGTTCGGGCCATTTGTCTTCGTTGAGCGCCGCCAGGATCAGCAGATCGGGATTTTGCAGCCGGGCCTCGAGCTGGCCCCAGATGGCGATGTCATGGCGGCGCTCCTCATAGGTGCGCACCTGGGCGCCGAGCATCAGGGCGGTCAGCACGCCGTCAAGCTGGCGCGGCTGGAAGGTGTGGCCTTCGCCGCTGAGGCCGGCCATTTGTCGGGCCCAATCGCCCAGCTCATGACGCCCGGGAATGTCGGCGCCATCGGCCACGGCATCAAAGGCGGTGCATAGCGACGAGGCCAGGGCGCTGGCGCGGATGGTCTTTTCCGCCAGCAGGGCGAACAGAGGCGCCAGCGCGGCCTCGATCTGGTCGAACAGGGCGGTGATGGGCGCGCGATCGTCTTCGCTCAGCCGGCGCGCCGGATGGGTGGTGGTGCCCGCGATATTGGCAGCGAGCAGCTGGCGCAGACCGGCAAGGCCCGGATTGGCGCGCTGGCCGCGCAGCAGACCGAGCTCGATGGCGTCGGCCAGAGCCGAGATGGCGGCGCGGCTCTGGCCGAAGCGGGTGGCGCGGTTGCGCAGCAGGGCCATCAGATCGACGGCGGCACAATTGGTTGTCGCCAGCGCCAGGATCTGCCGCAACAGGCGGCCGGCACCGGACTGGAACAGCGGCACGCCAGCGGCGTCATCGACATCGACATCAAAGCGGCGCAGCTCGGCGGCGATGCGACGGGCCAGATTGCGGTCGGGCGTGACGATACCGACGGTCTTGCTTTCACTGAGGGCCTGGCGGGCGGCCAGAGCGACGGCGCGGGCCTCCTCGTCCTCGGTGCGAGCGCGAATGACCGAGAGGTTTTCGCTAGCCTCGTCGAGCTGGGCGGTGGTCAGACGCTGGGTGGACCAGCGGGCGGTGTCCTTGGTCAGGGCCAGAGCGCGATGGACCAGCGTGGTGCGCGGATGATCATGGGGGGCCAGTTCGGTGACGTCGCTGATGGCCGCACCCATGGAGCGCAGCAGCCTGGCCAGGCCGAACTGCGGATGGCCGTGCGGATTGTTGCTGTCGTCGAGCAGGGCCGCGTGATCGTTCGCGCTCATGGTGCAGTCGAGCCCGGGCAGCACCACCGCGCCGCGCGGCAGATCATTGATGGCCTTGAGCAGGCGGGCCGTGGCGGGAATGGAGCCAGTGGAGCCGGCGGCAATGACCGGGCGGTCGCCATAGATCAGTCGGGTGGCCAAGGCCTGGCGGTCGAGCCGCTGGCCGCGCAGTGCGGCGATATCGGCCTGCCCCTTGGCCTCGAGCCGCACCGGCCAATAGGTCAGGGCGATGTCGAGAAAGGTCAGCGTCTGCTGCCAGTATTCGCCCAGATTGGCCTCGATCTCGGGGACGATGGCACGGATCTCGGCGGCGCCGCGCTCCTCGGTGTGCAGATCATCGATCAGCAGGCCGAGCGATTCGGCCATGGAGAGGATTTCGCCAGCGGTGGGCGGGCTGGAAAAGGCGCGTTGCCCGGCAGCGGAATTGGCCCATTGGTCGACGAGGCTGGAGAGCACCAGACGGCGTTCGAGCCCCGAGGCCGCGGGCAAGGGCGTGGGCGCGTCGAAGGGCGGCAGGAAGGGTTCCTCGTCTTCGACTTCGCCGCCAAAGCTGCGGATATCGGGCAAAAGACCGTGACCACGACGGGCGAATTCATCGGCCAGCGCCAGCTTGGCGCGGCGGGTGGGCAGCACGATGGTGACATCGGTGAGCCAGAAGGGCTGGGTCTGGTCGGCGCCGCCCAGCAGGGTGCCGTCGATCACCCGGTCGGCCAGGGTGGCGATGAAACGGGCATGGGGGGCAATGGAGAACAGCGTCATGGCGCGGCCGGCGCGACGAGCCGCGCTTCGGCTGTGGCAAGGCCAGCCGCGTCGCCGACATGAAACCAGGGGGCATTGAGCGCAACGCCATAAAGGGATTCGCGCTCGAGGCACTGCTCGAACAGATGGTTGAGCGAGAAGGCGCCGTCGGGGGTATTGTTGAACAGGGCTTTGCCCATCAGCGCCACGCCGCCATAGATCACCGGCGCGCCGGTATCGCGGGTAATGGTGCCGTGCGGCGACAGGCAGAAATCATGGCTGCGGGCAAAGCCGGCGGCGTCGCGCGGGTGCACGCAAAGCAGCACCATGTCGGTGCGCTCGTCAAAGCGCGCCAGCATGCGGGCGAGAGGGGTGTCGCTGCCGGCGGGCCAGAAGGCGTCGGTATTCATCACCAGAATGGGGTCCGACAGCAGCATGGGCAGAGCGCGCTTGACGCCGCCGCCGGTATCGAGAAGCTCGTCCTCGCGACTGACCTTGAGCAGGCCGCCAAAATGGGCCAGCAACTGGTCAGCGCGGTAATGGGCATTGGCGACAAAGCGCCGGGCGCCCTCGGCCCTGGCATTGTCCATCACCCGCTCGATCAGCGGCACGCCGGCCACCGGCACCAGCGGCTTGGGAATTGAATCGGTAATGGGGCGCAGGCGGGTGCCCAGGCCCGCGGCCAGCAGCATCACATCGGGGAATCGGCTGGGTTCGGTCATGTCGGGATAAGAGCCGTACACCGTCGCCGAGGCAAGAGCTGTAGACCGCTGCACCGATTTAGCAGTCGACACCCTCCCCCTTGCGGGGAGGGTCAGGGAGGGGGGATGGGCGCCCCGGTATCGGGGCTCTCACACCCCCTCCCAACCTCCCCCGTCGAGGGGGAGGTGCCGCTCCGTGGGCGGGGCGAAACGGTGCGCCCGCTATGCCCGCAGCACGCCGCCGGTGGATTTGGTGACGGCGGCGACGATGGCGGCGGAGATCCTGTCGATGTCCTCGTCGGTCAGGGTCTTGTCGCTGGGCTGGATGGTGACGGCGATGGCGACCGACTTCCTGCCTTCGCCGAGATGGGCACCCTCGAAGACGTCAAAGATGGTGACGTCCTTGATCAGCGCCTTGTCGGCACCGCGGGCGGCGCGGAGGATGGTGGCGGCCGTGACCGAAGCATCGACCACAAAGGCAAAGTCGCGGGTGAGCGGCATCAGGGATGACAGCGCCAGAGCCGGCTTGGTCCTCGTGGCTTTCTGGCGCGGCTCGGGGATGGCATCGAGGTCGATCTCGAAGGCGGCGACGGGGAAATCAATGTCGAGCTCGGCGGCCATGGCCGGGTGCAGTTCGCCGAACCAGCCCAGAGTGATCCTGGGGCCCAGCGCGATGCGGCCACCACGACCGGGATGGCTCCAGGGCGCGGGTTCGGCCAGGATCTGGACCTTGTCGATATCAATGCCGAGCGCATCGAGCGCGGCGGCCAGATCGGCCTTGGCGTCGAACACGCCAACCTTGTCGGCCTTGCCCGACCAGTGGCGGCCCGCGCCGGTGAGCCTGGCCGTGCCGGTGCGAATGCCGCTGGCATAGGTGTGCTGGCCCTCGGGACTGGCGGAGAGGAAAACCTGGCCGACTTCGAACAGGCCCAGATCATCAATGCCGCGATTGGCATTGCGACGGGCCGCGGCGAGCAGGCCCGGCAGCAGCGAGGGGCGCATATCGGTCATGTCAGCGGCGATGGCATTGGCCAGCTGCAGGCTTTCCTGACCACCGCCAAAACGGGTGGCTTCATCATGGCTGATGAAGCTCCAGGTCACCGCCTCATCGAGACCGCGCGACGCCAGCGCCCGGCGGGCGATGCGGCGGCGGTTCTGGATGGTGGTCAGCATGCGCGGCGCGACGTGACTGAGACGGGCCAGCGGCTCGACCGGGATATTGTCGACGCCGACCATGCGCATGACTTCCTCGACCAGATCGGCCTTCAGCGTCACGTCGGGGCGCCAGCTGGGCACCTTGACGGTGAAGCTGTCGCCCTTGGCGGTCAGCTCGAAGCCGAGCCTGGTGAGGATGGCGGTAATAATCATCGGCTCGACATCGAGACCGGTGAGGCGTTTGACTTCGGACAGCGGAAAATCGACCACGGTATTGGGGTAGATATCGTCGCCGGAAATGGCAGGCTCCATCGGCTCGCCACCGCAAAGCTCGAGCACGAGGCGGGTGGCCAGTTCCAGACCGGGATCGGTCAAAGCCGGATCGACATGGCGTTCGAGGCGATAGCGGGCATCGGAGACAATGCCGGTCTTGCGGCCGGTGCGGGCGACCAGATCGGGGTCCCAGCTGGCGCATTCCATGAAGACATTGGTGGTGGCTTCGGTGACGCCGGAGCGCACGCCGCCCATAATGCCACCGAGGCAGAGCGGACCGAGATCATCGGCGATGACGGTCATGGTCTCGTCGAGCGTATAGACCTTGTTGTCGAGCGCCTCGAACGCCTCATTGCGGGCGTTGCGCAGCACGGGCTGGCCAACGATCTTGTCGGCGTCATAGGCGTGCAGCGGGCGGCCCCAGCCAAGCGAAACGAGATTGGTGATATCGACAATGGCGTTGATGGGGCGCAGGCCAACGGCGCGCAGGCGCTGCTGCAGCCAGGCGGGAGACGGGCCATTCCTGACCCCCTTGATATAGCGGCCGCCAAAGCGGCGAATGGTCTTGGGCTCATCGGCGCTGAATTGCTGCGGCAGCGGCAGAATCGGGCTGGGCCCCCTGGAGGGGACCGGCGACATGTCGGTGGCTTTGAGCGTACCCAGGCCATAGGCGGCCAGATCGCGGGCAATGCCATAGACGCCGGTGGCGTCGCCGCGATTGGGGGTGATGGAAATGTCGAACACCACGCCACCAATGCCAGCATATTGGTCATAGGGCACCCCGATCGGCGCATCGGCGGGCAGCTCGATAATGCCGTCATGGTTGTCTGACAGTTCGAGCTCGGCATCCGAGCACAGCATGCCATTGCTGACCTGGCCGCGGATATTGCCCTTGCCGATGGTCATGTCCTTGCCCGGAATATAGGTGCCGGGGGCGGCGAACACCGATTTGAGGCCGGTGCGGGCATTGGGGGCGCCGCAGACCACGTCGATCAGTTCGCCGGTGCCGGCATCGACCTTGCAGACGCGCAGCTTGTCGGCATTGGGGTGCTGTTCGGCCGAGACGATATGGGCGGTGACGAAGCTGGAAAAGGCCTTGCCCTGATCTTCCATGCCTTCGAGTTCGAGCCCGATCAAGGTCAGCGTGGTGGCGATCTCGGTCGCCGACGCATCGGTATCGAGGTGCTGCTTGAGCCAGTCGAGGGTGAATTTCATGAGATCGGCACCTTAGCGGAAGTCGCTCTGGCTGCCGGAGATCGGCGGCAGAGCGCGGGAAATTTTCATCAGTTCAACGAGCACATTGGCAAAGCCGCGGGCATCGTCGATGGCTTTATGGGTATGGGCGATGTGACCAAAGAACTCGGCGGGCAGCCGGCTCATGCCCCATTGCGGATAGGGGACGCCGCGCAGCGTGCCGGCCATGGTGTAAAGACAGACCCCGCCGCCCTTGAATATCTGGCGCTGGGCAAAGGGGCCGCCCAGCACGCGGGTATCGGCGAAGCTGTCGAGATAATGGTCCATCCACAGCCCGTCAAACATCATCGGCGCGGCGGCAAAGACGCAGGGACCGGGCAGGCTGTCGACCCAATCGGCATAGCGCGGCATGACGATCTCGGCCGGCTCGGCGCCGGTGGTGGCTGCCGCCCAGGCTTCGGGCTGGGTGGCCCACCAATCCATGGTCATCGGGCTTTGCGTCTTGTCGGCGCGCGGCTCCAGCACGGCCTCGAACTCGCCATAGCGCTGGCCATCGGCATCAATGGCGACCGAGGCAAAACTGAGCATGGAATGGCGCAAGGGCGTGGGGCCATCGGCTTCAATATCGGTGACGATGAAAATCGCATGGTCTGGCGCGTCAGTCATGGCTAGCTGCTCAACCCACCGAACAGGGTCGGCAGGTCCAGCGGGCGGAAGCCGTAATGGTCGAGCCAGCGCTGGTCGGCGTCAAAGAAGGCGCGCAGGTCGGGCATGCCGTATTTCAGCATGGCGATGCGGTCGAGGCCCATGCCCCAGGCAAAGCCCTGGTAGATTTCGGGGTCGAGGCCGGCATTGGCGATGACATTGGGATGGACCATGCCGCAGCCCAGGATCTCGAGCCAGTCGCTGCCTTCGCCGATCTTGACTTCGCTGCCGGAGCGGTCGCACTGCACGTCCACTTCCATGCTGGGTTCCGTGAAGGGGAAGAAGCTGGGGCGGAAGCGCAGGGTGACGTTGGGGACCTCGAAATAGGCCTTGAGGAACTCCTCGAGCACCCAGCGCAGCTGGCCGATATGGCTCGATTTGTCGATAACGAGGCCCTCGACCTGATGGAACATCGGGGTGTGGGTCTGATCGCTATCATTGCGATAGGTGCGGCCGGGCATGACGACGCGGATCGGCGGATCCATGGCGGGGGTGAGATAGGCCGCGGCGGGCTTTTCATTGGTTTTCTGCATGACGCGCATCTGCACCGGCGAGGTGTGGGTGCGCAGCACCTTTTTGACGCCATCGGGGCCGGGCTTCATGAAGAAGGTGTCGTGCATTTCCCGGGCCGGATGGCCTTCGGGGAAATTCAGCGCGGTGAAATTGAGATAATCGGTCTCGATATCGGGACCTTCGGCGATCGAAAAGCCCATGTCGGAGAAGATCGCGGTGATCTCGTCAATGGTCTGGCTGATCGGGTGGATGCGGCCGCGCGCGGTGGGCGCGGGCTGGACTGGCAGGGTGACATCGAGGGTTTCGGCGCGCAGGCGGGCGTCGAGCGCGGCGGCTTTGAGTTCGTTGCTCTTGGCGTCGACAAGCCCGGCGATCTCGACCTTGAGGCCATTGATGGCCGGGCCGGCGCTTTTGCGCTCCTCGGGGGCCATGGCGCCGAGCGAAGCCAGCAGCGCCGAGACGCTGCCTTTCTTGCCCAGGGCAGAGACGCGGACGGTATCGAGCGCGGCCTCATCGGCGGCTGCGGCAATGGCAGCGCTGAGGTCGCTGCGCAGGGTGTCGATCTGGGTATCGAGAGACATGGCATTCTCATTCGGTCGTTTTGCGGGCTTTAGAGCATTTTGAGCCAGCAGAGTCAGGTGCAAATTGCATGGTCGTCCGTCTCCTGTTGAGGGAGAAGGGTAAAAGAGGCCGGTGCCAACAAACAGAAACGCCCCGCGCCAGCCCAAAGGGCGGCGCAAGGCGTCAAAATCGACCTCAGCGAAGCTGGGGAGAGTTAGGCGGTGACGCGAGCGTGGGTAACAGTGTCCACGTCTTCCAGATACGCCAGAGCAGCCTTGGCCTTGGTGACCAGCACGGCGAACGCTTCAGGCTGGGTGATCGCGAGATCGCTCAGCACCTTACGATCGACAGCAATCTCAGCTTTGCTGAGGCCGTCGATAAATCGACCATAGGTCAGGCCCTGGTCGCGCACGGCAGCATTGATGCGCTGGATCCAGAGGGCGCGGAAATTGCGCTTCTTGATGCGACGATCGCGATAGGCATACTGGCCGGCCTTTTCGACGGCCTGCTTGGCGATGCGAATCGTCGACTTGCGGCGGCCATAATAGCCTTCAGCAGCCTTGAGAACTTTTTTGTGGCGGGCGTGATTGGTAACGCCTCTTTTAACGCGTGACATGTGTCAGCTTCCTTTCAGCGTTAGCGATTGTACGGCATGTACCACTTGACCAGACCCTCGTCGCCCTTGGACAGGATCTTGGTACCGCGGTTCGTGCGAATGTACTTGGCGTTGTGGTTGATCAGGCGGTGGCGCTTGCCGGCGACGCCTGCCTTGACCCGACCGGTCGCTGTGAAACTGAAACGCTTTTTGGCGCCAGACTTCGTCTTCATCTTGGGCATTTTGCGGGTCCTTATAAGAAGATTGGATGGATTTGGCCCATCGCATTCAGAGATCGCCACGGCATGCCTGTTGGCCGGGCGATCCGGAGAAGTTGGCTCTATAAGCGGAAACCGGGGACAGAGCAAGAGGCTCAAGCAGAGTCTGACGCCGCGTGCCAGCCTGGCCCGCGCCGGTCTCAGGCTAGGCGCGTTTTGCCTGGGCGAGCCTGGGTTCCAGGTGATCCTCAAACAGCAGGCCCGGCTGTGCGGCCAGGGCGGGGCCATAGAGGGGCTCGGCGGCCAGCGAAATGTCGAGGAATTGTTCGAGCCCGGCGACATCCTCAGCCGGCAGGCCGTAAAAGCCGGCGCGCAGGCGCTGCAGCAGCGTGGTCTTTGAGGCGATCATGCCGGCAGCGACATTGGCGCCATTGCTCATCGAGGCGCTGCGCTTGATGTAATCGTGCAGCGGCGTGCCCAGATGAAACGAGGCCGGCACCTGGCGATAGAGCTGCAGCAGGAATTCCAGATCGGTCATATTGCTCATGGTGGAGTCATAGCGGCCATCGGCGCGGCGGCGATCCCAGACCAGCATTGAATCCATGGAGAGGCTGACCCATTTGTGCTGGCCCGGCGTCAGCGCCCGATCGGGCCCCTGCCCGACAAAACGCAGATGATTGAACGCTTCGTCCATCACATCGAGCGCGGTGGTGACAATGGCGTGCTCGGCGAGGGCCTCAACAGCCAATTCGAGCTTTTGCGGCTTGAGCCGGTCATCGGCATCGAGAATGGCAGCAAACGGGGTGTCGAGACGCTCCAGCGCGCGATTGCGGGCGGTGGCGGCACCCAGCCCGACGCCGCCGCTGCTCAGATGCAGGATGCGGCTGTCGTCCAGCCCGGCCTCGGCCAGCAGCCCGGCATAGTCAAAGTCATCATCGGCAATGAGCCAGAGGCGCCAATCGGCATGGGTTTGCGCCAGCACGGAGCGCACGGTGGCCAATAT
Organism: Devosia sp.; assembly: GCF_030689745.1. GTDB lineage: Bacteria > Pseudomonadota > Alphaproteobacteria > Rhizobiales > Devosiaceae > Devosia > Devosia alba. Next base: position 9,190 of record NZ_JAUYGL010000031.1, on the reverse strand, counting down.
GGTGGGCTGGGCCCGAAAGGCCGGCGTGATGATGGAAACGGTGTGGGACACGGCAGCAAAACCTCGACCTTGAACGATGGGCGTGCAGGTCCCATATTCGTGGCAGACGCGCGATGCCACTGCAATCGGGTCGCGTGTCGGTGCGTTGCTTGACGATCAAGGACGGTGTGTATGACGCGTGTTTCGGTATTTTCCGCCCCATTTCTCCTCGGCTTTGACAGCTTTGAGGAGCGCGTCGATCGGTTGGCCAAATCCGCCGACGGGTATCCGCCCTATAACATTGAGCGCACTGTCGATGCCCAGGGCACCGAGCACTTTGTGGTTTCCATCGCCGTTGCCGGTTTTGGCGCCCATGAGCTTGAGGTTCTGGCCGAAGACAGCCAGATCATCGTGCGCGGCAAGCAGAAGGACGAGCCAGGACGGGAGTTTCTGCATCGCGGCATTGCCGCCAGACAATTCCAACGCTCGTTCCTGCTGGCCGATGGCATGATGGTACTGGATGCAACTTTAGGGCACGGTATGCTCGTTATTACCATTGAACGCCCGCAAGCGCCCAAGAACGCCCGCCGTATCGAAATTCGCTCAATCTGAGGAAAGGCCGACACCATGTATGAAAAACCAACCGACGTGGCCGCAGCAGATCGCGTGATCCATCCGTTGAAATCACTGACACGGGCGCAATTTGCCGCCCTGGGCGGCGATGCCGTGGCCTATCTGCGCCCGGTGACCGGCGCTGTGCTGGGCACGCTGATCGAGGATGCGGTGTTTGAGGCCGAGACCGAGTATCAGCTGCTGATGGCGGCCAATGGTACGCCGCTGCTGGTGACCGACACCGAAGATTCCGTCAATGACTGGCTCGGCGAGAACAATCTGGGCCTGGCCACGCTGCACTGAACCCCACCAGGGCCAGTAACAAAATGAAAAACCCTCCAGCGTCACCCGCTGGAGGGTTTTTGTTGAGTGACTGACTGGCCCAGTCGATCAGGCGGCGTAGGTGCCCAGCAGGGATTGGGTGAGAATGGCGTGCATCTGGGCCGGGTCCTCGGTCTGGCGCAGTTCATCGACCACATTATCGGTGCGCAGCAGCCGCGCCACGCGCGACAGCACCTTGAGATGATCGGCGCCGGCCCCGGTGGGCGCCAGCAGCAGGACCACCAGATCGACCGGCTGATCATCAACTGCATCAAACTCGATGGGATGATCCAGCCGCGCGAACAGCGCGGTGACATCCTTGAGTCCGGGGAGCTTGCCATGCGGAATGGCGATGCCATTGCCCAACCCGGTGGAGCCAAGTTCCTCGCGGCCATTGATGGCAGCGAGGATGTCGGCCTTCGGGTACCCGGTCAGTTCAGCAGCACGGGTGGCAAGGTCCTCAAATAACTGGCGTTTGGCTGTTGTATCGGGATAAAATAGCACGGCACGCTCAGCCAGAATATTGGCCAATTCCATTCAAATTACCTTACGATTAACTGCGCCAGTTGTGGTTCAGGAGCACATCAACTGGCTCCGAGGGCGGGGTCGATCCAACCTATGTTACCGTCGGTGCGGCGGTAGACCACATTCAGCCCACCATGTCCAGCATGGCGGAACATCACAACTTGGCCACCGGTCAGATCGAGCTCCATCACCGCTTCCTCAACACTGAGCTGGCGCAGGCTCTTGGTGCCTTCGGCGATCACGGGCGGCGCATAGTCGGCATCGAGCTCATCGAGCTGGGTGCCGGCATCAAGCACGGTATATTGCGCCGTCACGTCGCCGCCATTGGCGCCACGGCGGTGCTGCTTGAGCTTGCGGTTGTAGCGGCGCAGCCGCTTTTCAATGTTGAGTGCCATGACCTCATAGGCCGCGGTGGGGTCGCCACCCTGGGCACTGGCCTGCAAGGTCGCGCCGGAATCGAGGTGCACTACGCAATCGGCGCGGAAGCCGATGCCATCGGGTGAGAGGGTGAGATGACCGTCATAGCCGCCGTCGAAATACTTCCCGACAACGGTGTTGAAATGCTCCTCGGCTTTGCCGCGCAGCGAATCGCCGACATCCATGTTCTTTCCCGAAACGCGTAAGGTCATGGCTTCTATTCCCTTCTTGTCGTGGTGCGACGTGAAGATCGCCGAAAGCCGTTCCCGGTTTCGGGATCACGCCTGCTGCCTACCCCTTGAGATATGGGTGGCCGCTACGCCAATGCTAGACCTGCGGGCGCGACCGAAGCAATGCGCAACTCCCGGTTCGGGGTGGTTTATCCCTTGGACTTGGCCACAAAAGCGCCTTATCCTGCGCGAGCCATCGGGCCGGGCGCTGGCGGATCAGGCCATTTGCTGGGAATTTTTCATCCGGCGGCGGCGCATCACCGATGAGGGGATATTCATCCCCTCGCGGTATTTGGCGACGGTGCGGCGGGCCAGCTCGATACCCTGCTCCTGCTTGAGCATCTCGGCAATGGTGTCATCGCTGAGCACCGCGGTGACCTGTTCAGCCTCAATCAGCTGCCGGATGCGGTGGCGCACCGCTTCGGCCGAGTGATCGCCGCCCCCATCGCTGGACGCAATGGCGGTGGTGAAGAAGTATTTCATTTCAAACAGGCCGCGCGGGGTGGCCAGATATTTGTTGGCGGTGACCCGGCTGACGGTGGATTCGTGCATCTCGATGGCTTCAGCCACCATGCGCAGGGTCATCGGCTTGAGATGGGCAATGCCGTGGGTCAGAAAACCATCCTGCTGGCGCACAATCTCTGCCGCCACCTTGAGAATGGTCTGGGCCCGCTGATCGAGGCTCTTGGTGAGCCAGTTGGCGGTGGAGAGACAATCGGACAGGAAGGCCTTTTCGCCGGGCGCACGGGCCTGTTTGGTGACGCTGGCATAGTAGACCCGGTTGACCAGCACACGGGGCAGCACCTCGGTATTGAGCTCGATCTGCCAACCCCCATCGGGGCCGCGCCGCACAAACACATCGGGCACCACGGTTTCGACCGGGCCGCTGTCAAAGGCCAGACCGGGGCGCGGATCGAGCCGGCGCAGTTCGGCCAGCATATCGACCAGATCCTCGCGATCACAGCCAATGATCCGCAGCAGGCCGGCCATATCATGCGCGGTGAGCAGTTCCAGATTGTCGAGCAGCGCCTGCATCATCGGGTCGAGCCGGTCGCGCTCGCGCAGCTGGATGGCGAGGCATTCGGGAACGCTGCGGGCAAATACACCCACCGGATCGCAGCCCTGCAAGGCGAGCAACACGGCCTCGATATCGGCCCGCTCCGCGCCCAGCTGCTCTGCCAAGGCATCCAGATCGGCGGTCAGGTAGCCGGCTTCATTGAGGCCATCGATCAGGTAGCGGGCGATCAGCCGATCGGCCGCCGTGCGCAGGATGAGGTTGGACTGGGCTTCAAGGTGTTCGCTCAGCACCGGTCGGGACGCGACAAACTGATCGATATCGGGGGCTTCGCCGGCCTCGGAGCTGCCATTGCGATCCAGCCGGCTGGCCGGATTGAGCTGATCCTGCGCGGTCTGGTCGGGGAACACATTCTCGACGGCGGTATCATAGCCATCGGCAATGGAATCGGCATCCTGGATGCGATCACCCCGATCGACAGTGTCTTCATAGGCAGTGATTTCGGTGGAGCGTTCGACCACTTCGGGGATGTCAGGCTCGCCGGGCTCGGCGCCATCGCCGCGCTCAAGCAGTGGATTGCGCAGCAATTCGTCCTCGACGAAATTGTTCAGCTCAAGGTGGCTGAGCTGCAGCAGGCGGATGGACTGCATCAGCTGCGGCGTCAGTGTCAGGCTCTGGGCCTGACGAAATTCCAGACGCGGCGAAAGTGCCATCAAACGAAACCCTGAGCACAAGTTCGGGCCAAAACTGCCCAATTTTCAGCGCGACCATGCCTCATTATTGCGCAGCGGGCAAGCAACGGTGCCCAATGCGGGCAAATTTCGTGCCAAGTTCTTCGTGCCAAGTACGATGAGCGACCTGCGCGGTCAGATCTCGAAATTTTCGCCCAGATAGACGCGGCGGGCATCGGGATCGGCGCTGATGGTCTCGGGACGCCCCTGAATCATCACCTTGCCGCCGTGAATGACATAGGCGCGGTCGACCAGGCCCAGCGTCTCGCGCACGGCGTGGTCGGTGATCAGCACGCCAATGCCGCGCTGAGTGAGCTGGCGCACCAGCCCTTTGACCTCGGCCACCGCAATCGGATCCACCCCGGCAAAGGGCTCGTCGAGCAGCATGAAGGCGGGATCGGCGGCCAGCGCCCGGGCCAGCTCGACGCGGCGGCGTTCGCCGCCCGACAGGGCCAGCGCGTTGGATTTGGCCAGATGCTGGATGGAAAACTCCGCCAGCAAGGAGGCCAGCCGCGCCTTGCGCGCCGGCTTGTCGCTGATGTGGTTTTCCAGCACCGCCATGATATTGCCGCTGACCGTCAGGCCGCGAAAGATCGAGGGCTCCTGGGGCAGATAGCCAATGCCGAGCTGGCCGCGCTGGAACAGCGGCAGGTGGGTGATGGCGCGGCCATCGAGCTGGATGGAGCCGGCATCGGGTTTGACCAGGCCCATGATCATGGTGAACACCGTGGTCTTGCCGGCGCCATTGGGGCCGAGCAGACCGACGGCCTCACCGCGGCGCACCGCAATGGAGACATCGCGCACGACCACGCGCTTGCCAAAGCTCTTGGCCAGGTTATGGGCGACGAGCCAGCCGGTCTGGTCGAGGCGCGGCCTGGCCGGCTGATCGGGACTGGCGCTCATTGTGAGGTAAAGACGCCGGTAACCCGGCCCTTCTGGCCGCTGGTGAAAGTCGAGACATTGGTTTCAAGATTGACCACGAGCTCGTCGGAATTGACGGTTCCGCCGGCATTGACCACCACCACATCGCCGGTGAGGCGCAGCAACTGGTCGCCGGGGGTGAACACCGCGCGCTGACCGGTGGCAGTCTGATCGGTGGTTTCGAGCTTGACCGCGCCGGTGGCCTCGAAGGTCTTGATGTCGCTGGTGCCGCCGGCGCCATAGGTGGCCACCACCTTGGGCGCCCAGACCGTGACGGTGGGGTGAACCACCACCACATTGCCGGTGAACACCGCCGTGCTGGTCTGCTCGTCCAGCGTGAACAGGTCAGCCGTGATGTTGACCTCCTGCTGGGCAAGGGCCGGGGTGGCCGCAAGGGCCAGCGCGAGGAAAGCAAACAGGCGCAGCATCATGGTGACTTGATCATGGGGTGTCGGATCCGGGCGTGGAGGGCAAAGTGACGGTCACACGAGAAAATGTCCAGATGGCGTTGCTGACATCATAGGTCATGCCGACGCCATCGAGCGTGGTGCCGTCGGCATAGTCAATATGCACCGCGCCCTGGCCCACCAGGGTCTGGGCGGCATAGTCAAACAGCGAATCGCGGATGGTGCCGGTGGTGCCGGTCGATTCCTCGACCAGGGCGACGCCGGGGATGGTCACGGTCTCGCGACCGGTATCGAGCGTGGCGTCGCGCGCGGTGACCTCGGTCACCAGCCCGCTGCGGCGGCGCATGGTGAGGGCCGCCTCGCTCAGGGCGATCTGATCGGCGGCAGCAATTGCCGCCTCGGCCGACCTGGCCCAGACGCGATAGGTGGTGCCATCGTCGAGCACGCCGGAATATTCGGGGGTCTCAATGGCAATGGTATCGCGCGAGACCTCGATACGCCCGATTTCAAAGCGGCCGGTCAGGCTGGACAGATAGATCTGGCCGAGCAGCGCCACCAAGACGAGAAGGCCCAGCGCCGGCACGCCGATGCGCAGAATGGCGACCAGACGATTGCGCCCCTGCAGCCGGCGATAGATCGCCGCCCGCTGGGCGGCATCGGCCTGCAGGTCCAGCGCCAGATTATCCATCAGCTATGCGCGAAGATGTCGGTTTCGTCCCAGCCCAGCAAATCCAGTTCGCAACGCGTCGCGAGGAAGTCAAAACAGGCCCGGGCGAGCTCGGTGCGGCCTTCACGGGCCAGCATGCGGTCGAGATGGCGCTTGAGATCGTGCAGATGCAGCACATCGGCGGCGGCATAGTCGAGCTGGGCATCGCTGAGCTTGTCGGCCCCCCAATCGGAACTCTGCTGCTGCTTGGACAGGTCGAGGCCCAGCAGTTCGCGGCTGATATCCTTCAGGCCGTGGCGATCGGTATAGGTGCGCACCAGCCTGGAGGCGATCTTGGTGCAGTAGACCGGGCCGGTGACCACATCGAAGCGGTTCCTGAGCACGGCCACGTCAAAGCGGGCATAGTGGAAGATCTTGGTGACCTTGGGATCGGCAAGCAGTCTGGTCAGATTGGGCGCCTGGCTGGCATCCTGCGGAATCTGGACGATATCGGCGCTGCCATCGCCGGGCGAGAGCTGGACGACACAGAGCCGGTCACGATGGGGATGCAGGCCCATGGTCTCGGTATCGATCGCCACTTCGCGGCCGTCGTAATTGGACAAGTTGGGCAGGTCGCCGCGGTGCAGTCGGATCGCCATGAAAACTCTCGCAAGCTTGGGGTCTATCCCTGATGCCACAGCATCAAGGCGTTGGAAAGGCCGGCCCGATATTGGCCGGCCCGAGATGGGGCGGCAGGCGACAGTCTAGGCCGGCCGCCGGCGCGGGCGGCGGGCCAGTACGGAAATGGCCAGGCCGAGCAGCAGCGCGATCAGCAGGGGCCAGTAGCGCAGCCGGGTGAACGGGGTGCTCTCGAGCCGATCATGGGGGCGAACATCAAGCGCCGCCATTTGCAGCGGTTCCAGTTGCGCGGTGATGCGGCCGAGCGGGTCGGTGGCGAAGGTCAGGCCGGAATTGGCAGCGCGGATCAGGCTCATGCCCTCCTCGACCGCCCGGATGCGGGCGTGATGGGCATGCTGGGCCGGACCGATGGAATGATCAAACCAGGCATCATTGGTGATGTTGAACAGGAATTGCGCGTTCTCGGTATCACCCAGATCGCCGGAAAACAGGATTTCGTAGCAGATCAGCGCCAGCAGGGATGGCCTGTTGGGCAGGCTGATCAGACGCCGACGGGCATCGCCATGGCTCCAGCCCTCAGCGCCGGGCACGAATTGCTTGATGCCCAGGCTGGCAAAGAACGGGCCGAAGGGCAGGAATTCGCCGAACGGCACCAGATGGGACTTGTCGTAGCTGGCGATGATTTCGCCATTGCTGTCGATGGCCAGAATGGCATTGAAGGGCGGGCCCGAGGGCAAAGCCGAGCCCGGCTCATATTGCTGGCGCGGCGCCCCGGCCAGCAGAGTGGTCTGTTCGGGCAGCAGCCGGGCAATGCGGGCCAGGGCCTCAGGATAGGTGGAGAGATAGAACGGCAGGCTGGATTCGGGCCAGACCAGCAGATCGATATCGGCCAGCCCCTGATCGGTCGGATCCATGCGCATATCCGAGAGCATCAGCAGGCGATCGATGAGGGCGACAGGATCGGCATTGTTCCAATCGGCATGCTCATAGACCAGCGGCTGCACCAGCCGCATGGCGGTGTCGCTGCGCTCGGTCGCGGTGATGCCGGCAAGGCGGTTGTAGCCATAGCCGAGCTGGGCGGCAATCACGGCAATGGCGACAAAGAACGGCAGAAGCCGGCGGCTGAGACTGCGCCCGTCGGCCGGCCAGATCAGGGCCGGGGTCATGGCCAGCAGTGCTGCCAGCAGGGTCAGCCCGTAAATGCCGATGACCGAACTGAGCTGCATCATCTCGTCATTGGGGGTCAGGGCATAGCCGAGCAGATCAAAGGGAAAGCCGGTCAGCACATGGCCGCGGGCCCATTCGGCCAGGGTCAGAAAGGTGGCGAGGGTGACGATGCGCCAGGGGCCATGGCTCCACAACAGATGGGCCAGCGCACTGGCCAGCCCCCAGAACAGGGCAATCAGGGCGGCGAGCGCCAGAATGGCCAGCGGCATGACGGCCAGCATGATGCCGCCATCGACAAAGAAGGCGGCGCCCAGCCAATGGAAAGCGACAGCGAAGTAGCCCCAGCCAAAGGCAAAACCGATGGTAAAGGCCGGGCCGAAAAGGCGGCGCCAGCCCCGCGGCGTCTCGGCCCCATCAAGGCACCAGATCCAGACCGGAAAAGCCAGGAACAGGGCGGGCAGGACAAAGAGCGGCGGCACCGACAGCCCGGCCAGCGCCCCGGCGGCCACCAGCAGCACGAAACGGCGCCAGCCATGGCTGAGCATGGCGGTTTCGGCGAGCCAGGTCATGGCGGGTTAATCGGCGAATCAGGGCGCATGATGGCAAGCTGGCGGGTGCGACCCACAGCGTCAAGACACGGCGCGCCCCGGCCCGGGCGGGCGCGCGGCGTTGGTTCGGGGGCGGCAATGCCGCCCGCTCGCTTCAGTGCATGCTGGCGTAGGGAAACAGGGCCTGCAGGTTCAGAATGGCGATCAGCCGATCTTCCTGGCGCACCAGGCGCGAAACCTTGGCGCTGGCGGGGTCGCCGCCATGGCCCGGCGCGTCCCGGAATTCGTCATCCTTGGCAAAGATGATATCGGACACCGAATCCACCAGAATGCCGACATTGGTCGCGCCCAGCGAAACCACCAGCACCACATGCCCGCGTGCCGCCTGCAGCTTTTGTCCGCCCAGCATGGCGGCAAGATCATGCACCTCCACCACGGTGCCGCGGATATCAAGCACACCGCAAGCCGAATGGGCGCCATCGGGCAGTTCGGTGGTGGGCGACCAGCTGCGAATTTCGCGCACCGCCATGATGTCGACGCCATAGCCCTTGTCGCCGGCTGAGAAGGTCACGAACTGGTTGGCCTGCGTCGCGCCAAGCAGGTCTTGTCCGCCCTCTGATGGTTCAAATTGCAGTGCTGTACTCATCAAAAAACTCCGCCCATGCTGTCCGTGTCACGCTATCGCTCATCGCTCGCTGGCACCGGTTTTGTTCCTGCAGCGCGCCCCCATTGTTTTTCAAAATGCTTTCTAAACCATTGAACAAGTTCTGCGGGCATTGTTATTGCCGAATAAAATTCATGCACACAGTGCCAAATGCCTGCAGAACAAGGGGTTTTGAAGGAGCTGCCACCGCAGGCAATGGTCCGTATCGGTGCCTGCGGGCGCTGATGGGCTGCTCCGGGGACCCGCAGCGGATCCACAACGCCCCGTCCGCTGCCACTGTCTCGCGTGGCGCCATGGGGGGCCTGTGCGGCGCAATTGCGCGCAGGGTCTGCGTCGAACGCCATTTTAACCCGTTCTGCGCCAAGCTG
>NZ_JAUYGL010000024.1 GCF_030689745.1 Devosia sp. | reverse complement strand
TGCTCGATCGAGGCGATGAAGATGGAAACCGCCATCCATGCCGAAATCGACGGGGTGATTGCCGAAGTGCTGGTCAAGCCGGGCGATCAGATCGACGCCAAGGATCTGCTGGTAAGATTTGAATAGCCGGCGGAGTCAGGTCAGCGCCGCCGCCGGTCCGGCAAATATGGCGCGGTCCCGGCCCTGGTGCTTGGCGGCATAAAGCGCCTTGTCGGCGCGCGCATACCAGGATTGCCGGGATTCGCCGGGCAATGCGACGGCGACCCCGAAGCTTGCCGTGATGGTTTGCGCGCTGTCGGGCAGGGCAAAGTCGGTCTGGGCGATGTTGTTCTGCAGCCGGGCGATGAGCTCGCCGGCTTTGCCGTCCTCCTCGGGCAGCAGAATGGCGAACTCCTCGCCACCGATCCGGAAGACGACGTCCGAGCCGCGGACACTGGTGGCCAGCATGGTGCCGAATCTGTGCAGAACCGCGTCGCCCAACGCGTGTCCATAGCCGTCATTGATCTGCTTGAAGTGGTCGATATCGGCAATGATCAGACTGGGTGCCGACGCGCCGGTGCGGCTGAGGAGGCGTTCGGCCAATTGCTCGAAGCCGCGCCGGTTGCGCACGCCGGTGAGCTCATCGATATCGCGTTCGTGCCGCATGTCTTCGATGACATCGGTCAATGCGGCGATCAGCATGGTCAGGGCCAGCGCCGCGCCAAGCACGGCAAGGGACAGTTGCAGGGCCTGCCAGAACATGGACTGACCAAAGCCAGCTGGATCGGCGCCCTGTCGCATGCTTGCCGCGGTCAGCAGGGTGCGCGGGAAGAACTGCACTGAAAAGACGAGCAGGGTCCAGAACAGAACCCGGTCGATCAGGCGGCCATGAACCAGAGACCGCAGCTGGATGGCGGTGAGCAGCAGGATTGCGCCGAAGCCGAAATTCTGCACGTAGATGCGCGCCTGCACGTCCCGGTCGACATAGCAAAAATAGGCGATCAGTCCGCTGGTCAACGCCAGGGTGACAGCAGCGAACCATGGCGCAAGCGCGCCGCCGGATCGCCGCAACAGGCCATGGGAAACCATCAGGACGGCTATGGTGTAGCAGAGATTGCTGACCAGCGCATTGATGGCAAAGTCGGGGGGCAGGTGAAACACCTGCACCACCATGCCAGTGCCGAACATCAGGCAGGCAGTGGCAAGAGCCAGCAGGTAAACCCGTTTGCGGTCGATCAGCCAGGCGCCCACAAACCCCAGGCCAAACACCGATATCGTGCCCGGACCAATCAGATTGAGGACCAGCCGCGGTATTGTTTCGTTCATGGGGATCGTCGATTTTGCAAGGGACTGCCGAACGGTAGTCCTTCTCATCTAACGATATGACATAAAAGCCGCTAAAATCTTATCGGCACAGGTGATTCAGCCTAGAGGCGACGCGCGCGGCCATCGATGGTCGGGCCAGCAGCGTCGCCGCGACGATCATTGCGCTCGCGGTGGTCGGCCTTGGCCTTTACCGGCAGCCGACTGACGATCCAACTGACCATCAGGGGCACCAGGATCAAGTCATCGACCCAGCCCAGCACCGGGATGACATCGGGGATGAGGTCAAACGGATTGAGCAGGTAGAAGGCGGTAAACGCCGTCGCAGCCTTCAGGTAAAACGGCGTTTCGGGGGCAAAGAACGCCTGCCAGAGCAGCACAACTTCCTTGCGAAACAGAACGATGCGGGGGAGGAGCGTTTTGATCATGCAGTATAAATGGGCACGCCCTGGCTTGGTTCAAGGGCACAGGCTCTTCTGACGAACACATTCGACAGACATTGCGCCGTCATCATCATGGGCCTATTTCTGTGCGCGAACGAGTGAGGTGTTTGATGGCTGGTCCGGCGATGCGCAGGCAGGCGGTGGGTGTGAATGTCGGCGGCGTAATGGTGGGCGGCGGCGCCCCCATTGTCGTACAATCGATGACCAATACCGATACCGCCGATATCGAGGCGACAGTACGCCAGGTGATGGCGCTGGCGCGGGCCGGCTCGGAAATCGTCCGTATCACGGTGGATCGCGACGAGGCGGCGGCCGCCGTGCCGATCATCCGCGATCGCCTGGCCGTGCTGGGCTATGACGTGCCGCTGGTGGGGGATTTCCACTATATTGGCCACAAGCTGCTCACCGATCATCCGGCCTGCGCCGAGGCGCTGGCCAAATAACGCATCAATCCGGGCAATGTCGGCTTCAAGGCCAAGCGCGACACGCAGTTTTCGACGCTGATCGAGCTGGCGCTGAAATATGACAAGCCGGTGCGCATCGGGGTGAACTGGGGGTCGCTCGACGAGGAGCTGCTGACACGACTGATGGATGAAAACGCTGCTGCCGGCAGTCCGCTGGGCGCCGCTGCAGTGCAGCGCGAGGCGATCATCCAGTCGGCGCTGCTGAGCGCGCAACGGGCCGAGGAGATCGGTTTGGGGCGCGACAAGATCATCCTCTCCACCAAGGTATCGGACGTGCAGCATCTGATCGCGGTCTATCAGGATCTGGCGGCGCGCTGCGATTATGCGCTGCATCTCGGCCTCACCGAGGCGGGCATGGGCACCAAGGGCGTGGTGGCGTCATCGGCGGCGCTGGGCATCTTGCTGCAGCAGGGCATTGGCGACACCATCCGCATTTCGCTGACCCCCGAGCCGGGTGGTGATCGCACCACCGAGGTCAAGGTGGCGCGCGAATTGCTGCAGACCATGGGCTTCCGCCAGTTCGTGCCGACAGTGGCGGCGTGCCCCGGCTGTGGCCGCACCACCTCGACGACGTTCCAGACGCTGGCCCAGGACATCGAGGAACATCTGTCGCGCTCGATGCCGGAATGGAAAGAACGCTATCCGGGCGTCGAAACGCTGTCGGTGGCGGTGATGGGCTGCATCGTCAACGGGCCGGGTGAGAGCAAGCACGCCAATATCGGCATTTCCCTGCCCGGCACCGGCGAAACCCCGGCCGCGCCGGTGTTTGTCGATGGCCAGAAGGTCGCCACATTGCGCGGCGCCGATGTGGCCGAGCAGTTCAAGCTGATGGTGGCGGACTATATCGAAAAGAAGTTCGGCGCCGGCAAGCGGGACGCGGCGGAGTAGGTTTGCGTGGTGGGGCTGGTTCTCCCGGCCCCGCCGTTCCAATGACCTGCCCGCGACAAAGGTTCGCGCGACTTACGCGACGAACCACATCGCCAGCACGACCACCAGCAATTGGGCCAGGCCCAGGCCGAGCGGGGCCCAGATTTTCAGCTTGTCGCCGGTCTGGGTGCCCACGGCAGCGTCGGCGAGCAGGATGATGCCGGCCAGCGTGCCCAGCCAGATCAATGCGGTGGCGTCGGCGCGGAAGGCGGCCCACAGCACCACCAGCAGCAAGGCCACCGAGCGGGCCAGGCCATAGAGCGCAAATACCCTTGCGGTGGGCGTGGCCTCGCCATCGCGCACGATCAGGCCGGGAAAGAACAGGGCGGCCAGCGAAAAGCCGGTGGTCACGAGGGCGCTGATGACGGTGATGAAAATCAGAATGATCAGCATGGCAGACTCCTAAGCGTTTTCTGCAGAAGTGACTTCACTGTGCGGTTCGAAAACGCGACCAATCAAAAACCTAGAGCGGCGGTTGGCACGCATCGACCCAGCGATTGCCGCACAGTTCGGCGAGCCGGTTGACCGAGACGCGGACCGAGGCATGGGTATCGCCGCCGGCCGGGATCACCAGATCATAAATCTGCAGCGATGTATCGAGCCAGATCGGCAGGGCGGCGGGCAGGCCAAAGGGACAGACGCCGCCGACCTCGTGGCTGGTCAGTTGCGCGACCTCTTCGGCGCCCAGCATGCGCGGGCGGCCACCAAAGGCGGCCTTGGATTTCTGGTTGTCGAGCCGGGCATCGCCGCGCGTCACCAGGAGCAGCACTTCGCCACCGACGCGGATGCACAGGGTCTTGGCGATCTGGCCGGGTTCGACGCCATGCACCAGCGCCGCGGTCTGCACGGTGGCGGTGGAATCGGCGGTGACTTCCACCACGAGCTCAGGGGCGCGGGCGGCGAGATCGGCTTGAACGGACTGCAGGCTCATCGGAATACTCTCAGAACAGGCGGGCGAGGCGGTGTTGATAGTCCTCGCGGGTTTTGTGGTGCAGCGGCGCCTTGAGGGCGCGCCGCATGAAATCGGGGTCGAGTTCGCGCACCCCGTCGAGCGCCATCAGCTCGGCCACGGTGATGCGCTCGCCCGCAAAGGGTTCGTGCCGCACCGGTTCACCGCTATGCACGGTCCCGGGCTTGAGCACCCGGCAATAGGCGCCGGGCCGGCCGGCCTGGTGAAAGCGCTTGGCAAATTTCGGGTCGCCCATGCGGGCAGCCAGGGTCAGGCAGGGGGTGCGGTGCGAGGTGACTTCGAGCACCACCTCATCGATGATGAAGCGGTCGCCAATGGCGACGTTGCGGCCCTCGACGCCGCCAATGGTCAGGTTCTCGCCAAACACCCCGGGGTCGATTTCGGCCCCGAGTGTGGTGGACCACCAGGCATAGTCATCGGCGAAATAGAGATAGACCGCCTGATCCTTGCCGCCGTGATGACGCCGGTCGAGAATGGCGTCGCCGGCGAGACCTTCGCGGGTCAGTTCCACTTCGCCCGCAACGGGGCGCTTGAAGATGCCGGTCTGGGCGGTTTTCTTGCCCGGAATGGGCTCGGCCTGACCGATATTGACGCTGGAAAGGATGGCCAAGGCTCTAGTGCTCCCGACTGGCGAAATAGCGCGCGGTGGCGCGCAATCCGTCGGCCTTGGGGCCGAAGGTGCGCAGGGCTGACAACGCCGTGCTGACGGTTTCGTTCAAGTGCTGGCGGGCCCCCTCAACGCCCAGCGTGGTAACCAGGGTCTGCTTGCCCATCTCGGCATCCTTGCCCGTGGCCTTGCCCATGGCGGCCGCCGAGGCGGTGACGTCCAGAATATCGTCGGCCAGCTGGAAGGCCCGCCCGGCGGCCTCGGCATAGGCGGTCAACACGGCCAGCCCCCTTGCATCGGCGCCACCCAACAGGGCGCCCATGCGCACGCTGGCGCGGATCAGCGCGCCGGTCTTCATGGCCTGCATGGTGGAAATGTCGTCGCCGGAAAAGCCGCCCTGTTCGCCCTCGATGTCGCGCATCTGGCCGCCCACCATGCCACCACCACCGGCGCCGCGGGCCAGTTCGGCGACCAGGGCAATGCGGATGGCCGGATCGGGGTGACAGTCGGGCGCGGCCAGCAGGGCAAAGGCTTCGGTAAGCAAGGCGTCGCCGGCCAGGATGGCGGTGGCCTCGTCAAACGCCTTGTGCACGGTGGGCCGACCGCGGCGCAGATCGTCATCGTCCATGGCCGGCAGATCGTCATGGATCAGCGAATAGCAGTGGACCAGTTCAACGGCGAGCCCGGCGGTCAGCGCCCTGGCGGTAGGTACGGCGAAGATGGCGGCGGCCTGGCGCACCAGCAGGGGGCGCAGGCGCTTGCCACCGGCAAGGCTGCCATGGCGCATGGCAGCGACCAGCCGCTCGGCGGCAGGGCCGGGGCCAGACAGTTTGGCGGTACTGAGCAGATTGCCCAGCGCCACCTCAATCTCGGTAGCGCAATCGCGCATATCGGCAGAAAAATCATACATGATCTGTTGCTAGCCGGTTTGGTGGCGGGGCGGCAAGCCATCGTAGCGGGGCAAGGCGCCACAAGCGCATGCCGATGGGCAAAACCGCACCTTTGTGCCTTCCGTGTACCGGTCGGGATGGCTATGGAAAGGCCATGGCACGACGCAAACTCACCGGCATCTGGGCGCTGTTGCGCAATCTGGGCATGGCGCTGGCCCTCGTCATGGCCGTGCCCGCAGTGCTCACCCCGCTCTATCTGGTGGTGAATCCTGTCTCGGTACCCATGCTGTCGCGCCTGCTCACCGGCCGGCCGATGGAGCGGCAATGGCGGTCTATCGACGACATTTCCGACCGGCTCAAGGCGGCGGTGGTGCTGTCGGAAGACGGGCAGTTCTGCCGCCATTGGGGGGTTGATGTGGCAGCGCTGCGCGATGAGGTGGCCCGTTTCATGGCGGGCGAGGATGCGCGCGGCGCCTCCACCATCACCATGCAGGTGGCGCGCAATCTGTTCCTGTGGAATGGGCAAAGTGTGTTGCGCAAGGCGCTCGAGGTGCCGCTGGCGGTCTATATCGATCTGGTGCTGCCGAAAAAACGCATCATGGAGATCTACCTCAACATTGCCGAATGGGGCCCCGAGGGCCAGTTCGGCATTGCGGCGGGGGCTGAGCGGGCCTTTGGCATTGAACCACAAGATCTGGACTGGCGCACCGCAACGCTGCTGGTCACCGCGCTGCCCAATCCCATGCTGCGTCAGCCGGGGCGGCCCTCGGCGGGCATGGTGCGGATTGCCGGGATCATCGCGCGCCGGGTACAGGACTACGGAGAGCGGGCCAATTGCGTCGGCAGGAATGGCCAGCTGGCGCTCTAGCCTGGCGGCTTTGGGCGGTGCTGGATTTGTTGGCCAGAGTCAGCATCAAGCCTCTAGCCAAGGGCTCGGAGTTCCTCTATAGAGCCCAGCAACCCCATCAGAGATAAGTCTCTGGGCCGCTCTGGCGGCGCAACGATATTGAATTCGGAGTACCGATCATGGCAGTGCCAAAACGCAAGACCTCGCCGATGAAGCGCGGCTTCCGCCGTTCGCATGACGCTCTGTCCGCCCCCACCTATGTCGAAGACAAGGATTCGGGCGAGCTGCGTCGCCCGCATCACGTCGACCTCAAGTCCGGCATGTATCGCGGTCGTCAAGTTTTTGAAGTCAAGAAGTAGTAGTTCTTGAGTCTGGCAGCGCGATGCGCTCCCTTCTGATATGCCAACGGTCGACCCTCTGACGGGGTCGGCCGTTTTTCTTTGCCTTGCCGCGGTTCGGCGCGGCCCCAATTCCCGGAGATTGCCATGACGATGCGCGTTGAATCGGACACCATGGGCACCATCAATGTGCCCGCCGACAAATATTATGGCGCCCAGACCGCGCGCAGCCTGGCCAATTTCGACATTGGCGGCGAAAAGATGCCGCGCGAGATCATCACCGCCTTCGGCGTTCTGAAAAAGGCCGCGGCGCTGGCCAATCACAAGCTGGGCCTGCTTGATGAGACCACGCGCGACCTGATCGTCGCGGCGGCCGATGAAGTGATTGCCGGCAAGCTGGCAGCGCATTTCCCGCTGGTGGTGTGGCAGACCGGCTCGGGCACCCAGTCCAACATGAACGTCAACGAGGTGATCTCCAATCGCGGCATCGAACTGGCCGGCGGCACCATGGGCTCGAAAACGCCCGTGCACCCCAATGACCACGTCAATATGAGCCAGTCGTCCAACGATACCTATCCCACCGCCATGCACATTGCGGCGGTCGAGGCCATTGAAGGCTATCTGTTCAAGCGCGTCATGCTGCTGCGCGACACGCTGGCGGCCAAGGCGGAAGCCTATATGGACGTGGTCAAGATCGGCCGCACCCATTTGCAGGATGCGACGCCGTTGACGCTGGGCCAGGAGATTTCCGGCTGGGTGGCGCAGATCGACTATGCACTGGCCAATATCAAGGCGACGCTGCCCCAGCTCAAGGAACTGGCGCTGGGTGGAACAGCGGTCGGCACCGGGCTCAATGCCCATCCCGATTACGCCGTTGCGGTGGCCGAGGAGATCGCCACGCTGACCGGGCGTGATTTCGTGACCGGTCCCAACAAGTTCGCGCTGCTGGCCGGCCACGATGCCTTTGTGGGCTCTTCGGGGGCGCTCAAGCAGCTTGCCGTCGCCTTCATGAAGATTGCCAATGACGTGCGCTGGCTGGCCTCCGGCCCGCGTTCGGGGCTGGGCGAGCTGACCATTCCGGAGAACGAGCCGGGCAGCTCGATCATGCCGGGCAAGGTCAATCCGACCCAGTCGGAAGCCATGACCATGGTGGCGGCCCAGGTGATGGGCAATGATGCGGCGATCGGCTTTGCCGCCAGTCAGGGCAATTTTGAGCTCAACGTGTTCAAGCCGGTGATTGCCTATAATTTCCTGCAGTCGGTGCGGCTGCTGGCCGATGCGGCCCAGTCATTCAACGACCATTGCGCGGTCGGCATCGAGCCCGATCGCGCGCGCATTCAGGAACTGGTCGACAAGTCGCTGATGCTGGTGACCGCGCTCAACCGGCGCATCGGCTATGACAATGCCGCCAAGATCGCCAAGACGGCGCACCGGAACGGTACGACGCTGCGCGAAGAAGCCATCGCACTGGGCCTGCTCAGCGGCGAAGAATTCGACGCTGAAGTGAAGCCCGAACAAATGGTCGGTCCCCTCAAACTGAAGTCGTAACCGCTTGTCGTTCGTCCTCTCTCCCTGGGGGGCGAGGGGACGACCGGCCCGGGCCACTCAGGGGAGCGGGCAGGGCGGGCCCGCGTTGGTTTTGCTTCACGGCGTCACCTGGCTCTGCCATGCTGACGTCCGCAACCCGAGGCCCTTGCCATGACCGAAACCGTGATCATGCCCACCCATCGCTCGCCACGCCGCAATGGGCGGTTCGTGCCGCCGCTGCTGGTGGTGCCCTTTGTGCTCTACAATGTGGTGGCCTTCCTGTTCTATGCCGGCGCGCCGCTCGGCTGGGGCCAGGGCCTGTTCACCATCCCCATGGTGTCGGGCACGCCCTGGGCGATCACTGCCGGCGATTTCCTGTTGGTCATCGGCATCATCATGCTGTTTTTCGAAGTGTTGAAAGCCACCAATAGCGGGCGCAATTCCATCACCGAGCACATGCTCTCCATGGTGCTGTTCGTGGCATTTCTGATCGAATTCCTGCTGGTAGGGGCCGCCGCGAGTTCGGTGTTCTTCCTGCTCATGGTGATGGCGCTGATCGATGTGGTCGCCGGGTTTACGGTGTCAATCACCAGCGCACACCGCGATGTCACGATGAACTAGCGGGCCGGTGCGCTGGCGCTATTGCAGGCTGAAGGGCGGATAGTCATCGGTGGCGAGCAGGAAGGCATAGGCCCAGACCCGCACCGCCCAGCGCCCGACACCGACGACGAAGTCGAACATGCCGCGCGGATAGCTGCCGGTCAGCAGGATGGCGAACCAGGCAATGATGGTCACCAGCACGACTGCTGCGCCGAGCACGAGCAAGACGATGTAGTGGGGCAGGGCGAGCAGCCATTTGACCAGCGGCAGCCAGCGGTTGAGATCATGTTCGGCGTCAGGATAGGCGACGTCGAGGTGGACCGACTGTGCCTCGGTGGTGGACGGGTAGCGGTCCGTCAGCAGCAGCAAGTAGCTGGCCACGCGCGCGCCGAAGCGGCCCAGCTCCAGGGCGAAATCGAACCACCAGCGTGGATAGCGTTGCCGGAACAGGAGCATCAGCAGCGTGGCCGCGAACAGGCCAGCGGTGATGCCGCCGGCGCTGGATTCGACCACCCGGCCCGCTTCTGTGACGTAACGGCTGTTGCCGGCACCCGATAGCAGCCCGAGAATGATCAGGATGGGAATGGCCCAGATCGGCCGAAAGAAGGTGGACAGCCGATCCATCTTGCCAGGATAGTCGATGTCCAGGCGGACCGCGCGGGGAGCGGGAGAAGCCACGTCAACCATTTCAGCCCTCATATGTCAGGTGAACTAGCTTACCCTAGCAGGGCCGCGACGCCGGCACTTGACGCAGATCAAGCGCCCATGCGGGCTTGCTGTTGGTGCGCAGACCGGGAATTGACACCGTCAAGCCATCACGCTCTTGCGAAACCCCGCCGGCATGCGCTTGACGGCGACCTTGGCGCCGTCGGCATAGGCGCCGATGGCGCCTTCGCTGCTGCCACGGCGGCGCAGGCGCTGGGCGGGCAGGTTGGCGCGGGCGGCCAGCAGCTGGCTGACAAAGGCGGCCCCGGTCTGGCTGCGCGCCAGCGAGGGACGGGGGGTGGCCGGCTGCGTGGTCACGGGAAGGCCGGGCTGGGGTGTTTCACTACTGGCCATATTCGCCTCGTTTGTCTCGAAACGGGCCAGGCTGTCTCAAACTGAGACACATTATCTGGCCCACTATCCCTTTAAGAGCAATCGGTGTGCCAGATGGTAACGCTTTGTTAAGCAATTACGACGGTAAAACGCGGCATAGTTAACATCAAAGTGAGGTGATCGGCGTCCGGCTGGGGTCGCGCACTAGAAAACCGGCGCCCGCAAGGCGCCGATTGAACCTGACCAATGCTGCTTTGGGGCTGGGGCTAGAAGTTGTCCTTGCCCTTGCGGATGGCGGCAAACACCTCGGCCGGATCGGCGCCCGCAAGGCCATAGTGGCGGGCCAGAGCCGGGTCATCGGCGCGCAGGAATGGATTGGCCGCCTTGTCCTGACCCAGCGCGAAGGGAATCGTGGGTCGTCCGGCGGCCCGCAATTGGGCCACCTCGGCGGCGCGCTGCTGCAGCGCGGCATTGTCGGGATCAATCGACAGCGCGAATTTGGCGTTGCTGGCGGTATATTCGTGGCCGCAATAGACCAGCGTGTCGTCGGGTAGGGCGCGCAACACCTTGAGCGCTTCCCACATGGGCCCTGGCGTGCCCTCGAACATGCGGCCGACGCCGAGCGAGAACAACGCATCGGCGCTGAACAGATGCTTGCCGACCGGCTCGTGGAATACGATGTGGCCCAGCGTGTGGCCGGGCGTGTCGTAAACATCGAAGCTGGTTTCGCCCAGCGTTACCGTGTCGCCGCCGCCCACCAGGACATCTAGGTCGGCAATCTTGTCGGCTTCGGCGCGTGGCCCCACCACGCGGGCGCCAAACTCGGCCTTGAGCTCGGGAATGGCCTCAACATGGTCGATATGGTGGTGGGTGACGAAGATGTCGCTCAGATCCCAGCCGCGCTGCAGCAGGGCATTGCGGATGGCGGCGGCATCGGGGGCGTCAATCGCTGCCGTGCGCCCGGTAGCGGTATCGTGCACCAGATAGCCGAAGTTATCGTCGCGCGCGCCAAACACATCCACAATCACCGTCACAACCATCACTCCGCATCATCACCATTGCCTGCAAGCTAGGGAGAGCGAGACGAGATAACAACCAGCGATTAGACAAGTTGGGCCGAAACCGGCAGAGTTGTGATCATGACCGCTGACGTTCAACGCCTGATTGGCTTTTATCGCTCGCCGCTGGGCCGGATCGCGCGGGCGCTGGTGCGCGAGCAGGTGGTTGCGCTGGCCCATGATGTGCAGGGCAAGCGTGTGCTGGGGCTGGGCTTTGCCACCCCCTATCTGCGCTTCACGCTCGATCAGGCTGAACGGGTACTGGCCTTCATGCCCTCGCGGCAGGGGGCCTCGGCCTGGCCGCGCGAGGGGCCGTCGCACACGGTGCTGTGCGATCCGCTGGAAATGCCGCTGACCGACGCGGCGATCGATCTGACCATCGCCATTCACGCCATCGAGCATGTGGCCGATGCCGAGGAGCTGATGCGCGAATTGTGGCGGATCACCGCGCCCAATGGCGATCTGATTCTGGTGGTGCCGCGACGGCGGGGCATCTGGGCCCAGCGCGACAATACCCCGTTCGGGCAGGGCAGCCCCTATTCGGGTGGCCAGCTCGACAAGCTGCTGCGCGAGCATGGCTTTGTGCCGGTGTCCTGGCGCGCCGGGCTGTTCGTGCCGCCGTTCCAGAGTTCGTTCGTGCTCAAATCCACCCGGCTGTTCGAGCGGCTGGGGCGGGTGTTTGGCCCGGCCATGAGCGGGGTGATCTGTGTGCGCGCCCGCAAGCAGGCGTTTCCGGCCATTCCGCGTCGCCAGCGCGAGGAGCGATTCGTCCGGGTGCCGGGCATGAGTGCAGCGACCGCGCGGCAGGGGTGAGGCCTGTACCATTTCGGCACGTTTGGCGGCTGCGGCGCGCGCGCCTGTTCATGCCTGCACCAAAGCGGGAACGAACCAAGGTCGAATCAGGTCTGGGGTCAAAATCCGGCTTTGTTCACTACTGTATCTGGGGGTGTGGGTCAGGGCGCGGCACTAGCGGCGCGATGTGGCCACGGGGGCAGGCAAAATCACGCAGATGACGTTCATCTTGATGAGCAAAGCATGAAGATTGGTCCGATCGGCGCAAAGCTTGCGATGATCCTGCCGGCGCCCCGCCCTGATTGTGACAGCGCGTTAACAGTTCGGGCCCCGCTATCGGGGGCCCGCAAGCTGCATCTTAGCAATAAAGCGATTGACCGTCCCGAAGCGGGACGCGGCGCTAGAAGCGCATGCCGGTCAGGACCATGGACAGATCGCCCATATTGGTGCCCAGCAGTACCCGATAGGGGATGAAATAGCCGGTGGGGCCGAGCGGGGCATACCAGATGATGATGCGGTCGCTATCGGCGAGATAATTGGTGATTTCGGATGTGGTGAAATGGCCCGATACGGGGATGTAGTCGAGCGAGCACAGTACCACCGGGCCCTGATAGCCGGTGCGGGGGGAGGTCGCCTCGTCGGTGCCGGCAAAGGCCATCGCCAGGTTGAAGCGTTCAACGCCGGTGAAGATGCCGACCTTGCGCGCGCACAGGCTGGCGTCCAACGAGCCGCCCTTGAACACAAAGGCCGACAGAAAATCGCTGACACCGCTCAGATGGCTGCGTTCGAGCGGCACGCGGTCATAATTGTCGATGATGGGCGGCTCGACCTTGAAGGTGCCGACATCGCCACCGGCAAAGGTGACGGCGACATCGAAACTGTCACCACGGGCGCGGGTTTGCAGACTGAAGGCACGGGCGGCGAGCTTGCCCCCGCGCGAGACGCCCGAGGCGCTGGCCTTGGCGGTGCCGCTGGCGACAATGGCGCCCATGCCCGCAACATTGGCGGACAGGTCCAGACTATAGCTGGTGTCGTCATCCCTGAGATCGACATCCATGCTGGCGATATTGATGCCGCCCAGGGTCAGGATATAGCTGGCTCGGGCCTCGACCGGGGCCGCGCTGGCGGGCAGGCTGGCGAACAGGGCGAGTGCGGCAAAGGCGGCGAAACGGAGCTGGGTCAAGGTCGGGCGTCTCTGCAATGGGCGGCGCGAATCGGACTAAGGTCTGAAAGTGCCGTCTGCAATGGTCCGGCGCAAGCCGCTCGCGCTGGATTGAGCTGGCGTTTGTCTTGACGGGGCCGCCCATATTCTCTAAAGAGCCCTCAGATTTCAGGACAGCTAGGCCCGTTGCGGGGCTCGATCCCCGCATGAGAGGCCTTTTGCAACAGGATACATGACCATGGCACGGCGCTGTGAACTTACTGGCAAGGGCGTTATGGTTGGCAACAACGTTTCGCACGCTCTCAATCGCACTCGTCGCCGGTTCCTTCCGAACCTGGTGAAAGTGACGCTGATGTCGGAAGCGTTGAACCGCTCCGTCAAGCTGCGCATCAGTGCGTACGCCCTGCGTTCGGTTGAACACCGCGGCGGGCTGGATGCCTTCCTGCTCAAGCAGAACGACGACACGCTGTCGACGCTGGCTCAGGGCATCAAGAAGGAAGTTCGCGCAGCTCTGGCTGCCTGAGCGACCTGTCCCGGTGACGAATTGACCGCGTGGGGTTAAGCTCCGCGCGGTTTTGTTTTGTGCCAATCTCGGCACATCCCGCCCTGGTCTACTGCCAGTGAGCGGCTCATAGAGGTGCATTCTGATGCTTGCTCGCTTTTGGGTGGCCATTGCCGCCATGGTCGTTGTTGTCGCGGCCTCCAATTTCCTGGTCCAGTTCCCCGTCGATTTCCAGCTTGGCTCCATCCATCTGGGAGACATTCTCACCTGGGGGGCCTTTACCTATCCAATCGCCTTTCTGGTCACCGACCTGACCAATCGCAGCTTTGGCCCGGCGCGGGCCCGGCAGGCGGTGCTGGCCGGTTTTGCGGTTGCGGTGCTGATCTCGATCTATCTGGCGACGCCGCGCATCGCCATTGCCTCGGGCACGGCGTTCCTGACGGCGCAATTGCTCGACATCACCATATTCAACCGCCTGCGCACCAGTGCGTGGTGGAAGGCCCCGGTGGTGTCATCGCTGTTCGGCTCGGCAATGGATACGGTGATCTTCTTTTCGCTGGCCTTTGCCGCGCCGTTCGGCGTACTCGACACCCTGTTTGGCCGCGAGGATGGTTCACTGGCATTTCCGGCCCCGCTACTGGGCGTGGGTCCCGAGGTCGAGTTGTGGGTGTCACTGGGCCTGGGCGACTTCACCGTGAAGCTGGTGCTCGCCGTGTTGCTGCTGGTGCCCTACAAGACGCTGCGGGACCGGCTGGCCGGCCGCGACGCTTTGGCAGTCTGAACTTGCCGCGGGGCGGCTGAGCTCGATCAGTCGCCTTCGCCGGGCTTTTCCGAGAAGTATTTTTCAAACTTGCCCGTCTCGCCGTCCCGCTCCTTGGCCTCGGGCATGGGATCGCGCCGTTCGGTGAGATTGGGCCAGATCGAGGCGTATTTGGTGTTGATCTCCAGCCAGTGGTCGAGCCCGCTTTCGGTGTCAGGGCTGATGGCCTCGGCCGGGCACTCGGGTTCGCACACGCCGCAGTCGATACACTCGTCCGGATGGATCACCAGCATGTTCTCGCCTTCGTAGAAGCAGTCCACGGGACAGACTTCAACGCAGTCGGTGTATTTGCAGACGATGCAATTGTCGGTGACGATGTAGGTCATCCAGGGGCAATCCCGCATAGAAGCCGGCGCGCCAGGCGGCGCAACCGGAGTGATCTCAACAGTCCGGTGCTAAACTCTTTTCAGGTGGGCTGCAAGGTCAGCCGGAGGCAGGGTTTGGCGCGAATCCGTCCATCCGCGGAACCATTTGCCACAGCTCAGTCGGACCCGTCCTGCAGGCGGTCCGTGTCGCGTCGCTGCTTTTTGGTGGGACGGCCGGTGCCCGCATCGCGCGGGGCGATGGCAGCCTCATAGGGCGATTGTTCGGCCTTGGGCAGGGCGGGCGGCGACAGATCCTCATACAGCCCCTGCGCTTCGGTGGCGGGGCCGCGACGGCTGCCCGGGGCGACGATGCGCCAGACCACAATGCGATTGTGCAGCGCCATGGTCAGCACATCGCCGGCACCGATTTTGAAATCGCTGCGATCGGTGCGCTCGGAATTGACCCGAACGGCACCGGATTCGATGAATTTCTGCGCCAGGGTGCGCGACTTTATGGCGCGCGCAAAGAACAGGAACCTGTCGAGCCGCTCCTTGCGGGCGGCGGGCTCGACAGGCCCCGGCAAGTGCTAGTTCACCTTGCTGTCGCGCAGGGCAGCAAGCTTGGCGAAGGGGCTATCGGGATCAAAGACCTTGTCGCGCTTTTCTTCACGCGGCTGCTGGAACTTGGCGCGTTCGCCCTTCTGGCTGTCCGGCCGGCGATTCTCATTGCGCGGCCGGCCTTCCGGCCTGGCCTTGGGATTGAGGTGCTGCGCCTTGGTCAGATCCTGCACTTCCCCTTCAGGGCGGCGCGGGGCCTGCGAACGGTTGGGGCGCTGCCGCGGCTCGCCCTCGGGCCGGCGGCGGCTTTCATGCCGCTTGGCCTCGGGACGCTTGCCGCTGGGCGACCAGATTTCGTCGAACTCGGGTTCGGCCGGTGGGGTCGGGGCGGTTTCGCCAGCCAGTGCCTCGGTCTCTGGCGCAGCCTCGACAATGGTGGTGGCCGGAATGGCTGCGTCCTGGGCCGGCGTCGCCTCGTCCGCCAGCGCTGTGGTTGGCGCTTCCTCAGCAGCGTCGGTGGTGACGGGGTTTTCGGCCAGGGTTTCCTCGAGCGCGGGCGCTTCGGCACTGGCTTCGGCCGGCGTGACGGGCGCGGCGATTTTTGGCGTGCGTTTGACGCGATAGCCAAGCGAATTGAGGATCGAGGCAAAGTCTTCGCCCGAGCAGCCCAGCAGCGAGGTCATTTCCACGGTGACGCGGAAGCCATTGCCTTCGGCCGCCCCGGCGGGCACTTCGCCCTGGTGGCGGGTTGGATCGAGGGCGATCAAGGGGCGGATGATGTCGGCCAGGCGTTCGAGAATGTCGACCCGCACGGCGCGCTTGCCAGCGACCTTGAAGCCGGCGATCTCGTAAAGCCGGGTGTCGACTTCGGGATCAACGAGAAAGCTGGTGCGACCCGACAGCACGATATGGGGAATATCGGTGACGCCGGGCTGGCGAATGCCGCCATTCTTCAGCGCGAACAGAATCAGCGCCAGTTCGCGCGGGGCGGGCTTGAGCGAAAGCGGCAGGTAGATGTGATAGGCGCCAAACTTGATGCCTAGCTTGCGCATCTTGCCGCGGACGTCCTGGTCGAGGTTCTTTACCTCATCGGCGACCTGGCTGCGCGGGATCAGCCCGAGATGCTCGAACAGCTGAAAGGCAATGCCGCGCGCGGTACCGTCAAGATCTGCCGGCGCTTCGAGCGCCATGACGGATTCGAGAATGGTGTTGACGTGGTGGCGCAGCCACAGGTTCAGGCGATGCTGCACCCGTTCAAGATCGGTTCCGGTCAGCGTCTCATCGGCCAGAATCAGCAGGCGCGGCCGATACAGCGTATCGCCCTCGACCAGTTCGGCGACGATATCGCCTTTCCAGCGCATGCGACCATCGGTGGCCAGCACAAGTTCTTCATTGGGCGCGCCAGCCAGGCGATCGGCCCGGTGGTGGATTTCGGGCGCCACAACCTGATCGGCGGCGGACCGCAGATTCTTGATGTCGGCGTCGCCATCGTTGCGGGCCAGGGTGAAGCGGAAGCCTTCGAGCGTGCCGATGAGATGGCCTTCCAGCCGTACTTCGCCGCGCTCATTGATCTCGGGAGATGCCATACGTTTGTCTTTCAGGTGACGAAGCAACACGCTGGTGCGCCGGTCGACGAAGCGTTGAGTTAGTCGCTCGTGCAGCGCGTCACTCAGTCGGTCCTCAATGTCTCGGGTCTTTTCGCGCCAATGTGAAGGGTCTGCAAGCCAGTTTTTGCGGTTGGCGACGAAGGTCCATGTGCGAATCTGCTTGATCCGGTTGCTCAAGGTGTCGATGTCGCCGCTCGCATTGTCGCAAAAGCGGACCTGCTCGGCAATCCAATCCGCGTCAACCTTCGCATGCTTGACTAAGTCGGAGTAAATACGGGTGACGATTTCGCCGTGATTGGCCGGTGAAATGCCCTGATAGTCAGGGATTTGGCAACATTCCCAGAGCAAACGGGCGCCATCGAGGCCACGCGCCAGTTTGCCGGCCTCATTGCGGGCGACGAATTCGAGGGCGCGCTGATCGGTGGCAATGGGAACGCGGGTCAGATTGCGGTCCTGGGCAGTGGCTTCGAGACTGTTGAGCAGGGCCGGGATGGATGAATAATCCAGCCGATTGTTGCGCCATTGCAGCACTTTGATGGGCGCAAAGTCGTGCGATTCGAGCGCCACGACCATTTCTTCGTCGAATCCTTCGGTGCCGGCGGTAACGCCAAAGGTGCCATTGCGGGCGTGGCGACCGGCCCGGCCGGCGATCTGACCAAGTTCGGCGGGGGTCAGTGGACGGCTGGTGCGGCCATCAAACTTGCTGTCGTCGGCGAAGGCGACATGGTGGATATCGAGATTGAGCCCCATGCCGATGGCATCGGTGGCGACGAGAAAATCGACATCGCCATTCTGATAGAGCTCGACCTGGGCATTGCGCGTGCGCGGGCTGAGCGCCCCCATCACCACGGCCGCGCCACCGCGTTCGCGGCGGATCAGTTCGGCAATGGCGTAAACCTGACGGCTCGAAAAGGCGACAATGGCCGAACGGGCCGGCTGGCGCGAAATCTTGCGGGAGCCCGAATAGGTGAGCTGGCTGAAGCGCGGCCGGTCGATGATCTCGGCATCGGGCAACAGCCTGCGGATCAGCGGCGCCATGGTGGCGGCACCCAGCAGCAGGGTTTCGTGCCTGCCGCGCGCATGCAGGATGCGGTCGGTAAACACATGGCCACGATCAAAGTCGGTCGCGGTCTGGATTTCGTCGATGGCCAGGCAATCGACGCGAATATCGGTGGGCATGGCCTCCACGGTACAGACCCAGTAGCGCGGCTTGGCGGGGACGATGCGTTCCTCGCCGGTGATCAGCGCGACAGCCTGTTCGCCCACCCGCTCGACGCAGCGCTGATAGACTTCGCGGGCCAGCAAACGCAAAGGCAGGCCGATCATCCCGGTGGGATGGGCCAGCATGCGTTCAATGGCAAAATAGGTCTTGCCGGTATTGGTGGGGCCAAGGATTGCCTTGACCGACTGGGCGGGCGGGAAACTCATTTCGAGCCA
Organism: Devosia sp.; assembly: GCF_030689745.1. Taxonomy (GTDB): domain Bacteria; phylum Pseudomonadota; class Alphaproteobacteria; order Rhizobiales; family Devosiaceae; genus Devosia; species Devosia alba. Next base: position 41,070 of record NZ_JAUYGL010000024.1, on the reverse strand, counting down.
ATGTAGGTGGTCCGTGCGACAGTTGCGAGTGGCACGATGGGCTGTGCCAACAAAGGACAGCCAGTGCGACGTTTTTGTCATCGGGCTTAAGGGATGGAACAAGGCGCGAACGAAACGGCACCGAATCGGTGCGAATCACAAAATCCTGTTTTGTTCACCGCTAGGGGTGGTGGGTAGCTGGCGGCGATAGCCACAAGAGCTGTCGGGTGCGGTGTCCTCGTTGGCCAGAACGGCTCGGGCCGCTTCAGCTTGCCTAACAGGGGATGAATTGTGTGGCTTTGGCGTCGTTTTGTTAGCAAAGCGTTAATCGCTGCGGCAGCGATTTTTCTGGCCCGTTCTTGCCTGGCAGCCCGGCCCGGCTGGCTTGGCGCCGGACAAATTCACGATAAGCCGATTGACCGTCCTGTTCCAGGACAGAACGCAAGGCGATGGCAATTGGAGGCGGGCACGGCCCGAACGTGAGAAGCGCTTTGCCAAGACCGAGCAGTTTGACTATGGTCCGCGCGGTTTTTCCACCCAGAACTGGCATCATGGCAGACGATATTCGCCCCCTTCCGCAGCCTGGTATTCTCGATATTGCGGCCTATGTGCCCGGCAAGGCCGGCGCGGCGGGCAGCCATGCCGTCAAGCTTTCGGCCAATGAAAGCCCGCTGGGGGCCAGCCCCAAGGCAGTCGCCGCCTTTCGCGCGGCGTCTGAGCATCTGGAAATCTATCCCGAAGGCTCATCGAACCTGCTGCGGACGGCGCTGTCCGACGTACATGGCGTGGCCGCCGAGCGGATCGTGTGCGGCAATGGTTCTGGTGACCTGCTGCACCTGCTCGCGCAGTGCTATCTGGGCGAAGGCGATGAGGCGGTGATGAACCGCTATGGTTTTTCGGTGTATCCGATCATCACCAAGGCGGCCGGTGCGTCGATCGTCATGGTCGAGGAGACCGACTACACGGCCGATGTCGATCTGTTGCTGGCGGCGGTGACGCCCAAAACCAAAATTGTCTGGCTGGCCAATCCGAACAATCCCACCGGCACCTATCTCAGCGATGCCGAAGTGCGGCGGCTGCATGCCGGCCTGCGCCCGGATATTCTGCTGGTGATCGATAGCGCCTATGCGGAATATGTTACGGCTGCCGACTATTCGGTGGGCCTCGATCTTGCGACCCAGGCCAGCAATGTGGTGATGGTGCGGACGCTGTCGAAAATGGGTCTGGCGGCGGCCCGGGTTGGCTGGATGGTGGGACCCGCCGCAGTGATTGATGCCATCAACCGCATTCGCGGACCGTTCAATGTCAATCTGCCCGGGCAGTTGGCAGGGGCGGCAGCGGTGCGCGACACGGAATTCACCGCCCGCCTCAAGGCGCACAATGCGCAGTGGCGGGACTGGATCACCCAGGAGCTGGATTCCAACCACATGCATGTCGTGCCCAGCCAGGGCAATTTCGTCATGGTGCTGTTCCCCGATTCCGAACATGCCCAACTGGCCTTCGACACGCTGATGGAGCGGGGGCTGGTGGTCCGTGAAATCGGCAATTCCTATGGCATCCCGCACGGCCTGCGCATTTCCATCGGCTCCGAACAGGCGATGCGCGGCGTCGTTGGCATCCTCAAGGCATTGGTTCAAATCGCATGAGTGCACAGTTTCGCAAGCTCGCTCTGATCGGCATTGGCCTGATCGGTTCCTCAATTGCCCTGGCCGCGCGGCGACAGGGCCTGGTCGAGGTGATTGCCATTGCCACGCGCCAGCAGGGCACGCTGGACGAGGCGCGCGAACTGGGGCTGGGCGATATCTATACCCTTGATGCCGCCGAAGCGGTACGGGGCGCCGATCTGGTGATCTTGTGTACGCCGGTTGGGGCCTATGAGAGCGTCATCAAGGCAATTGCGCCGGCGCTGCAGCCGGGCGCCATTGTCTCCGATGTGGGCTCGGTCAAAGGTCATGTGGTCAAGGCGCTGGCGCCGCATATTCCGGCCGGGGTAAGTCTGATTCCAGGCCACCCGATTGCCGGCACCGAGCATTCGGGGCCGTCGGCGGGCTTTGCCGAATTGTTTGCCGGGCGCTGGTGCGTGTTGACGCCGGGTCCCGAGGTCGATCCCGCCCTGACCGCGAAGTTGAGCGCCTTCTGGCGGGCCATGGGCAGCCAGGTCGAAATCATGGAGGCCGACCACCATGACATGGTGCTGGCCATCACCAGTCACATTCCCCATCTGGTGGCCTACAATATCGTGGGCACGGTGGCGGATCTGGAAGCGGCGACCCAGTCGGAGGTGATCAAGTTCTCTGCGTCAGGTTTCCGCGATTTTACCCGCATCGCAGCGTCAGATCCGGTGATGTGGCGCGACGTGTTCCTGACCAATCGCGAGGCGGTGCTGGAAATGCTGGGCCGGTTCTCCGAGGATTTGTCGGTGTTGCAGCGCGCCGTGCGTACCGGTGACGGCCCAGCGCTGGAGGCGATGTTTACCCGGACCCGGGAAATTCGCCGCTCGATCATTTCGGCCGGGCAGGAAACCGCCGCGCCCGATTTCGGCCGGCCGCACGAATCGCCGCCGATCCCGGACGTGCCATTTATCCGCGAACATGGTGGCGGCGACGACGCCTAATAGAGCGGACCGATGGCGGCGATCGGCACCAGTCCTGAAAACACCCCACCGGCGCGGAAGTTGAGCTGGTTGGCATAACTGCCGTCGGTGGCGGGCGTGCCGAGCACCAGAGTGCGCCAGGGCTCTTCCAGCAGCGGCCCTATGCGTTCGGCCACGCCGGTCGAGCTGATGCTGATCTGGCCATCGAGCTGCCCCTGCGGGTCGAGCATCAGGGCGCCGCTGGCGTCCAGTGTCGCGCTGGCATCGGTGCCGCGGATCGCCACCAGCCTGAGCTGGCCATCGGCCGCCTGCAGTCTGGGCAAGAGATCGGGCTCACCCCAATTGCGCACATCGTCGGGTAGGCCGGAGAGTTCCACCTGCAGTTCGGCATTGGTGTCGCTCAGGGTCAGGCCGGGATAGGCCAGATCGCTGGCCAGCAGATAGCCGGCCAGTGCGGTGGTGCGGCGTGCAGCGTCGTGCTGTTCGGGGATATCGAACAAATGCAGTTCGGCCAGGGGAGCCTGGGCGATCAGGCTTTCACCCACCAGCGTGTCGGACCAGATGATATCCCTGGCCGATACCGAGGCGCGGGCGATCCGCCAATCGGCAAGACGCAGGCTGGCTTCCAGCCCTGACCAACTCAGCTGATTGCGCGAGCCGGTGAACGTGTCGGTGAGCTGGAGTGGGCCCAGCGCCGAGGCCAGCACATGGGTGGGCGCATAGATGCGCACACTGGCGCGCAGGCCGCGCAGGGCGACGATCGAATCACCGCTGACCAGACGCGCCTGGTCGCAATCGACGTCAAAGCGGAACGGGAAGCCGCCGACGGTCAGCGTGCCGCAGCTGATCTGGGGCGCGGTAGTGCCGTCGGCTTGCGCCTGAGCGGTGATCTGCTGCTTGACCAGCCCGGCCAGTACGAACCAGGCCAGGCTCCACAGGGCGAGGACGGCCAGCACAAAACTGCCCAGAATAATGATTCGTTTCTTCATGGCTGGCATTCTTAGCGTTGGCTGCGACAAAGCGCTATTGGCGCGGGCCGTCGCGGTGTTGGTTCAAACCGGGTCGCGCCGGCAGTGCAGGGCCGCTATGGCAGGATGGCAATTGTTTCGGCGGGCAGGATTGCCTAGATTTCTGGTCAGGGTATGGCAATGGCAGAACAGAGTAACGACAGCACATATTGGGTGTTCGGCTACGGGTCGCTGATCTGGAATCCCGGGTTTGCCCATATCGGCGCCCAGCAGGGCCTGTTGCGCGGTGCCCATCGCAGCCTGTCGATTGTCTCGCACCATCATCGCGGCACACTGGAGCGGCCGGGTCTGGTGTTCGGACTGGCGCGCGGCGGCTCGTGCCGCGGCATGGCCTTTGAGGTGGCAAGCAGTGACTGGGGCGCGGTGCGGGCTTATCTCGAGCAGCGCGAACAGGTGACCAAAGTCTATCGGGATGTGACCCGACCGGTGCGTCTGGCCGATGGCCGGGCGATCCGGGCGCTGACCTTCGTGGTTGATGAGCGACACGAACAATTTGCCGGCAAGCTGACACTGGAGCAGCAATTGGCCATGGTCCGCGCCGGGGTCGGCCTGTCGGGGCGCAATATTGACTATGTGCTCAATACCGCCAGCCACCTGCAGTTGCTGGGTATCACTGATCGGCAGTTGCAGACACTGGCCGACCTGCTGCGCGAAGAGGCGTCAACGGCCGCTTAGGCCGCCTGCGCGCCCGCCAGGGGGTGCGCGCCTTCCAGATCCCAGATGGTCGAGAGCCGCTCGCCAGCAGCGCCCGGTGTCAGCAAGCGATACACGCGGTCGGCGCAATCGAGCGCCAGACGGAAGCGTGAGCGGCTGAGGTGATCACCGACCAGTTCGCTGGTTGATCCGACCCAGAGCACGTGGCTGCCCTTGGCGATCAGGTAGAGCGCGGTATCGTCCATGGAGAAATGTTCGAAATTTTCGATGGCAAGGTCATAGTCACGACCGGAGCGGCCCTGCCAGTGGCTGTGCCGGATGAAATTATGGGTCACGACTGTGCGGCAATTTCCGATCATATGACGCCATCCCGATAGCGATGCTTTGCATTGGAACAAAAATAGAACAAAATGCAGTGGATGTCAAGCCGTCCGTGGCTTGGTAACTATATGTATGGTGCCGTTCGGTTGTTTCGTCAATATGTAGTGGATCAGGGCGTTCCGGACGATTGCTGCTTGAGCGCATCGAACCGGGCCCGCAATTCGGGGCCAATCGGGCGCGACAAGCCTTGGGCCTCGGCTTTGAGGGCCAGGGCATTGGATTCGGTTTCGATGGCTTTTTTGAGTCGCTCGACGAAAACGTCAGCGGACAGTCCAGCCTCAATGGGCGGCAGAAATTTGGCTTCGGCGGTGCCGGGCCAGATGATCGGGCTGTTGCGCCCCCAGAACAGGCCGGAATTGAGCGCCACCGGCACCACCGGTACGTTCAGTTCCATATATAGACGCACAATTCCCTGCCGGTAATCGGGCGGTGCCAGGGGCGCGCGGCGCGTGCCTTCGGGGAAGATGACGATGCGGCAGCCGCGCGCGATGGCGGCATGAGCCTGGGCCATCATGGCGGGGATCGCCTTGGCGCCCTTCTTGCGGTCCACCTCGATGCAGTCGAGCGAACGCGCCGCCCAGCCGAAGAAGGGAATGCGCATCAACTCGGCCTTGATGATGTAGGCCGGCCGGCCGGTATGGGGGAAAATCGAAAACACATCCCAGTCGCTCTGGTGTTTGGCGGCAATGATGCAGCCGCCCTCGGGGATGTTTTCCTGGCCGCTGACCTTGGTCCTGACGCCGGTCAGCCAGCGCAGAATGCGCAGCGTGGAGGTGCCCCAGTACACGGCAATGGCCCAGCTTGCCCGGGTCCGGCCGGAAATCAGGGCGATGGTGCCGAGCACGAGGGCGATCACGATGGTCTGGCCGATAAACAGCGCATAAAATACCGCGGTGCGAATTGCCTGAATGACCATGCTCAATTTCTCCCTGGGGCTGCTGCCAGCGTCATAGCGGGCGGCAACGGTTTTGGCGAGGCCGGACGGCCCGGCGGCGGGCGCTAAACGCGCAGTTCAGGAGGTCTGCACCAGATAGCGCCGCACGGTGTGGCGCGAGGTGATGGCGGTCAACGCCGCGATCACCGGGATCACCGCGGCAATACTGAGCAAGCCGTCAAAGCCCAAGGCAAAACGTCCGAACAGCACGCCAACCTGGGCCCCGGCCTCGCTCGACAGCATATTGCCAGCCGCCATGCCGATCAGGACGAAAAACAGCAAGGCGGCAACAGCGCCCAGCAGTCCACCTTGCAGACCGATTGACAGAAACCGGCCCTGAAACTCGCCGGCAATGAACCTGTTGGAGGCGCCGATATAGTGCAGCACATCGACGATCTCCCGGTTGGTGGCCATGGCGCCCCGGGTGGCGAAGATAATGGCCAGCACGGTTGCGGCGCCGATCAGCAGCAGCACCAGCAGGCCCGAGAGCACGATGGTGCCGGCCATGGTGTTGAGTTGCTGGCGCCAGGCAGCATGGGTGTCGAGACTGGCGCCCTTGACGGCTGCCAGATTGCGCTCCAGCCCGGCAAGGTCGGCATCTTGGGGGTCTGAGAGTTGCACCACCACCAGGCGGGGAATTTCGATGGCCGTCAGGTCAAGCCCGGCCCCGAGCCATGGCTCCAGCAGTTTCTCGCTTTCCTGCAGGGTCAGGGCGCGAGCCGAGGCAACCCCGGCGGTGGTTTCGGCCAGGGAAACCGCCGTGCGCAGATTGGATTCCATCACCTCGCCAGCCACGGGGCGGATCTGAATGGTCACCTCGCGCCCGACATCGGATGACCAGGCAATGGCCGATTTCTGCACCAGCACCACCCCGCCCAGCGTCACCGCCGACAGAAAGCCCATAATGGTAATCAGCAGCAACAGGGTCCGCCCCGCGACGCTCTTTTCGGGAACGATGGGGGCAGCGCCGCCATGGCGCGGCAACAGGGCGAGAACGCGCTCAATCATGGATCGTCAGTTCCCCTTTGCTCAGCAGCATGCGCGGATAGTTGAACTTGTCGAGCAGCGGCAGTTCGTGGGTCGCCAGAATGATGGTCATGCCCAGCGTGCGGTTGAGTTCGGCAAACAGGTGCACCAGCCGGCTGGACAGATCGGGGTCAACATTGCCGGTCGGTTCGTCGGCCAGCAGCACTTTGGGGCGGGCGATGACGGCGCGGGCAATGGCAGCGCGCTGTTTCTCGCCGCCAGATAGCAGGGATGGCGGTGCATTCATGCGTTCGCCCAGCCCCACCCATTCGAGCAATTCGGTGACATTGGGGCGGTACTCGCTCTCGGGTTGACCCAGTACACGCAGCGGCAGCGCCACATTCTCGAAGGTGGTCAGATGGTCGAGCAGGCGAAATTCCTGGAACACAATGCCGATATGGCGGCGCATTTGCAGCAGCCGGTCCTGGTTGAGATTGCTGACGTCCTCATCAAACATGGTGACTTGGCCGCGCGATGGCTTGAGAGCCAGCAGCAGCAGGCGCAGCAGGCTGGTCTTGCCGGCGCCCGACGGACCGGTCAGGAAATGGAAGGAGCCCGGTTCGACGGAAAACGTCAAATCGCGCAGCACCTCGGGGCCATTGCCGTAGCGCAATCCTACATCGGAAAATTCGATCAAGATTGGGGGCTCCCCATTGCTCGGCGTGGTTGGGACGAATCAGGCATGGGCCGCATCATAACAGCGGCGCAGTATCGAAACCGCACACACCGTGCTTGGCCGCAATAAAGCGGCACAAATGTGGTGGATGGCGCCCGGCTGGTCGCAAGTTTGAGGAGTCTTAACACCCTGCGGGTAATTTGAACGACGTCATTTTCGCATCTGCACCAATAGTCTGGCTCCATGATCATCTCCTGTCCACATTGCCAGACCAAGTATCAGGTGACCTACGAGGCCATCGGCTCGGCTGGTCGCAAGGTGCAGTGTGCGCATTGTCAGCAGGCCTGGGATCAGGGGCCGATCGAGCCGGACGAGCCGCCGCCCGCGATCCGCCAGGCCGAGCAGGCGCTTGCCGAAGATGCTCTGGACGATGCCCTGAGCGCCGAGGAGAAAGTGGCAACGGCTGCGGCCGGCAAACCCGGCAAAGAAAAAGCCACCAAGCCCAAAAAGACCAAGAAGGACGACCTCGAGGACGACCAGTCGCGCGGTCAGTCGGCGGCCGGCAGGCTTGATCCGGCCGTGGTGCGCAAGCGGCGCAAGGCCTTTTCGCGCGAAGAAAGCGTGAGCGAGGAGCAACCGGTGGAGCGCTTGCGCCTGGCGCTGCGGATCATCTGGGGTGTCGCGCTGGTGGCGGTCCTGGCCTACGCCTATTGGGGCCGGGTGCAGGTGGTGCAGCGCTTTCCGGCGATGGCCGGCATTTATGAGGCGGTCGGGCTGCAGATCAATGTCGTTGGTCTGGATTTTTCCAATGTGAGCTCGATGCAGACGCTGCGCAATGGCAAGGAAGTGCTGATCGTCTCCGCCCAGATCGTCGGCCTGTCACCCGTCCCGGTGCCAGTGCCTTCCGTGGTCGTTACCCTGATCGGCCCGAACGGGCAGGGCATCTATCAGTGGAGTGTGCGGCCAGCGGTCCGCGATCTGATGATTGGCGAGCGTTCGACCTTTGAAACCCAGTTGACCCTGCCGCCCGGCGAGGCGTCGCGGGTACGGCTGAGTTTTGCCGGTGGTGCGCGGCTCACGGGCAAGACCGTCCGGTCGGCCGGCGCATCCACCCGTCCCGGTGCTGCCGGGCAATCTGATCCCGGCGCTGCCGCCGCCCTCCCAACTGCCAATCCGGAGCATCGTTGATGGCCCGCATTCTTGTTGCCGAAGACGATCCTTCGGTTCGTGCCTTTGTGGTCAGCGCCCTGACCATGAAGGGCCATGACGTCGTCGCCGAAGAAGATGGCGGCCTCGCCGCGGAAACGGTGGATGCCGAAGGCGGCCGGTTCGACCTGCTGCTCAGCGATATCAAGATGCCCATCATGGATGGCATTGCGCTGGCGCTCGATGTGGCGGCCAAATATCCCGACATCATCATTGTGCTGATGACCGGCTTTGCCGATCAGCGCGAACGGGCCCATGGGCTCGATGCGCTGATCTATGATGTGATTGTCAAGCCGTTCACCCTGGCCGAGCTGCTCGCCAAGATCGACGATGCGCTGGCCGGCAAGCCAGTCGAGGTGGTTTCGCTGGCCCGGCAGGCGCGCGAGCCCTAGACCCAGTCGGGCACGCTGTCGAGCGCGATCAGTTCCGCCAGCGACTTGCGCGGGCGGATGACATGAAATTTGTCACCGTCAACCAGCACTTCAGGGATCAACAGCCGGGAATTATAGGTCGAGGCCATCACCGCGCCATAGGCGCCCGCACTCATGATGGAGAGCAGATCACCCTCCTGCACACCGGCCATGGTGCGGCCCTTGGCGAGATAATCGCCGGTTTCGCAGACCGGACCGACGATATCGGCGGTGATCGGGGGCAGGTTGGAATAGTTCACCGGCACCACGTCGTGATGGGCTTCATACAGCGTGGGGCGCAGCAGATCATTCATCGCCGCGTCAACGATGATGAAGCTGGTGCTGCCCTGTTTGACGTATTCCACCTTGGTTACCATGATGCCGGCATTGCCCACCAGCAGCCGGCCCGGCTCGATCACCAGGGTGCAGCCGAGCTGGCCGATCTTGTCGCGCACCACGGCGGCATAGGCCTCCGGGTGCGGCGGGGCTTCCTGGTTGTGGTGATAGGGAATGCCGAGACCGCCACCGATATCGACATGGCGAATATCGTGGCCATCGGCCCGTAACGCCTTTACCAGCTCAGCCAGCAAGCCAAAGGCATTGCCGAAGGGTTCGAGATCGGTCAGCTGGCTGCCGATATGCATGTCAACGCCTACGGCCTCCACGCCCGGCAGTGCGGCAATGCGGCGATAGACCTCGCGGGCGCGCGACAAGGGAATGCCGAACTTGCTGTCGGCCATGCCGGTAGAAATCTTGGCATGGGTGCGGGCATCGACATCGGGGTTGATGCGCACCGAGACAGAGGCGGTCATGCCCATTTCCGAAGCCACCATGGAGAGGCGCTCCAGTTCGGGCTCGCTCTCGACGTTGAAACACTTGATGCCGGCGCTCAGGCCGCGGCGCATCTCGGTAATGGTCTTGGCGACGCCGGAGAATACAATCATCTCGGGCGGAATGCCGGCGGCCAGGGCGCGTTCGAGTTCGCCCAGCGACACCACGTCGGCGCCAGCGCCTTCGGATGCCATCAGCTTGAGCACAGCCTGATTGGAATTGGCCTTCATGGCATAGGCCAGCAGGGTCGGGATGCCCTCAAACGCGGCCTTCACCACCCGCACGTGCCGGCGCAAGGTGGCGCTGGAATAGACGTAGAACGGGGTGCCGACCTTGTCTGCCAGATCGTTCAGATTGACGTCCTCGGCATAAAGCGTGCCGTCACGGTGTTCGAAATGGTGGACCATATGCGTCGATTCCTGCCTTCCATCTTCCCTTGCGGGAGAGGGTGCCCGAAGGGCGGGTAAAGGGTTCTGTCCACCCTCTCGGACCCCTCATCCGGCGCTGCGCGCCACCTTGTCCCGCAAGGGGACAAGGGAGGATGGTCATGCTCTAGTCCAGCGCGGCGCAAAACGAAAGCACGACTTATCGGTTCGGCTCATAAGCAGCTTCAATCTGGGCGGCCACCAGTGCCTGCAAATGCCAGAGATGGGGGTCGTGAATGCCGGCTTCTTCGAGGTGACGGACGGTAGCATAGAGATATTCGGCCATCGAGCCGCGATTGCCCACCGCAGTGGCCAGAACCGCGGCGATCCGCTCGGGGGGCAGTCCGGTCACATAGCGGCCGGAGTGACGATCAATGCAGAAGGTCAGGGCGCGGATGGTGCGCTCGCCGGTTCGGGCATTGACCCAGCGGGGAGGGAAGGCCGATGGCAGCCAACCCATCTCGCGCTCGAGCAGGCGGGTCATGCTGTCGTCAATGCGGTCGGGCGGCAATCGATAGAGCACGCCATTGCAGGCACCGCCGCGATCAAGTGCCAGCATCAGGCCCGGATTTTCGTCCGAGCCGCGAAAGCGGGTATTCCAGCCCAGGCAGAAGGCGCGGTGCCAGCCATGCACCAGTGCAGTGCGCATTTCGACAAAGTCGCAGGCCGGTTTCCAGATCAGCGAACCATAGGCGAACACCCAGAGTTCGTCGCCATGGCGCTGGGAACCGAGCAGGTCGGCAATCGTGGCCTGATGGTCCTCCGGCGTTGCCGCGCGCATGCCTGCGGGCGGTGGCGGCATCTGGTCAGAGACACACTCTGGCTGCAGATAGTCGACATGACGCTGGGTGAGGCGCATCTGTCGCTGTCTGCCGATCATCACTTCACTTCCAGATTCGTGCAGAGATCAATCTAGGTGGCGGCGCGGCCTAAGCAACCCCGCCATCACCATGGCCGCCATGCTTTTTGCGCGCCAGTGGCCTGGGCTCATGCGGCTGGCCGGTGAGTTCGCTCTTCCAGCGCGCCGCCTGGGTCAGCACATTGGCGGGCGCGGTGCCGCCATAGCTCTGGCGGGCGGCGACCGAGGCCTCGACGGTCAGCACCTTGTGGATGCGGCTGTCGATGCGCTGATCGATGGATTTGAAATCTTCGATGGTCAGCCCTTCCAGCCCGCAATTCTTCTGCTCGGCCAGAGCGACGATCTGTCCGGTAATGTGGTGGGCATCGCGGAACGGAATATCGAGTTCGCGCACCAGCCAGTCGGCAATGTCGGTGGCGGTGGAGAAGCCGGCGGTGGCCGAGGCGCGCATGGCCTCGCGATTGGCCGTCAGGTCGCCGACCATGCCGGTCATCGCCGCCAGCGACAGCGACAGGGCATCAAGGGCATCAAAGGCGACTTCCTTGTCTTCCTGCATGTCCTTGGAATAGGCGAGCGGCAGCCCCTTCATCACCATCAGCAGGCTGGTCAGCGCGCCGACAATGCGGCCGATCTTGGCGCGTACCAGTTCGGCGGCGTCCGGATTGCGCTTTTGCGGCATGATCGAGGAGCCGGTGGTGAATTTGTCGCTCAGCTTGATGAAGCCGAACTGGGCCGAACTCCAGATCACCATCTCCTCGGCGAACCGCGACAGATGCATGGCGCAAATGGATGCTGCTGCCAGGGTTTCGAGGATGAAGTCGCGGTCCGAGACGGCATCGAGCGAATTGGCGGTGAGGCGGTCAAAGCCGAGCTTTTCGGCGGTCATGGAGCGATCGATGGGGTAGGGCGTGCCGGCCAGCGCGGCCGAACCGAGCGGGCTTTCATTGAGCCGCTTGCGGGCGTCGAGCAGGCGGCCGGCATCGCGGCCGAGCATTTCCACATAGGCCAGCAAATGGTGGCCGAAGGTCACCGGCTGGGCATTCTGCAAATGGGTGAAGCCGGGCATGATGGTCTCGGCTTCATCTTCGGCCCTGGTCACCAGTGCCAGTTGCAGGGCGGCGATCTGGGCCACCAGCGTATCAATGGTGTCGCGAACATAGAGCTTGAAATCGGTCGCCACCTGATCGTTGCGCGAGCGGGCGGTGTGCAGCCTGCCGGCCGCATCGCCGATCTTTTCGCGCAGCCGGCTTTCCACATTCATGTGAATGTCTTCAAGCGCCCGCGAGAACGTGAAACTGCCGCTCTCGATTTCGGCGAGCACCTCGGTTAGACCGGCAATAATGGTCTGGCGATCGTCCTGCGTCAGAATGCCCGTCTCGGCGAGCATTGTGGCATGGGCGATCGATCCGGCAATATCCTGGCGGAACAGGCGCTGATCGAAACCGATCGAGGCGTTGATTTCCTCCATGATGGCGTCGGGACCGGTAGCAAACCGGCCGCCCCACATTTTGTTGCTCATCGAATACCTCGGAGACCTGTTATGACCGATACGCACGCGCCTCGCCCCGGAGCTTCCAGCCGGGTTCGGCTGCTGGTCACGCTGGGGGTGGCGGGATTGGCCGTAGCTATAGCGGCGTGGGTGTGGCTCGGCAATGCCGGGGTGGCCCGGGAATGTCCGGTGCAGGCAGACGCTGCCGCGGCCATTGATGCGGCGGCGGTGGGTGAACTGGCCGCGCTCAATGGCACTGGCGAAGGGCGCGGTTATGCCACCCTGGCGTTCAAGGATGCCGCAGGTACCGCGCTGACCATTGCCGATTTCAGGGGCAAGGCGCTGCTGGTCAATTTCTGGGCCAGCTGGTGCGTGCCATGCCGCGAGGAGATGCCGGCGCTCGACGCACTGGCCACCAAGTATAATTCCGACAGCTTCATGGTGCTGCCGATCAATCTCGATATCGGGGAAAATGGCCTGGTGAAGGCCGAGAAATTCCTCGCCGACAACACATTCGCCAACCTGCCGCTCTATGCCGACAACACCTTTGCCGCTTTCGATCGCCTCAAGCAGCAGGCGGTCGCGGTCGGCCTGCCGGCGACGCTGGTGCTGGATGAAAATGGCTGTGAGCTGGGCGTGCTGCAGGGGCCAGCGGAGTGGAACACAGCCGATGGCGAAGCGGTGGTTGAAGCCCTGATCGGGCTGCAGGCGGCGCGCTAGACCAGTCGGTCGACGTCGGCGCCGGTGAGCGCGGGCGGTAGAGCAGGGCTGGGATCGAACAAGGCGGCGCGGGCCTGCTGCGCGCTCTCGGCTGTGGCAAGGCGCATGCGCAGTTCGGCGACCTTGGCCAGATGCACGTCGTCGGACGCCACTTCGCGCGCGGCGATGCGATTGATCATGACGATGGGGCTGACGGACAGATCACTGCTCATGGTCTGGTGCTCCCGATACGGTGCGCCGAGGTCAGGCCTGCTTGTCGATCTTGAGGCCCTGGCCGGGCGGCGGCGCGGACAGGGCGGTCTGCATCAGGGTATTGAGCAGATCACTCTGCATGTCGTGCTGCTTCTTGAACACGGCGATCTGGACGCTGTTCTGCAGCGAGGCCGCGTTCATGGACAGCATCTGGGTCGAGAGGTCAGTATTCATGGCGGACCTCCTTTTCGATCATGGTCCAGGTGCTGATTCTACCGGGCAGGTGTAAACAAATCCTGCAATGAATGGTGGTATTGCTCCTGATCGCGAGTCTGCGGCGTTAACCGGCGATTAACGCCATGGGACCGCCGGCCACCGGACAGTCTCAGCCCTTTTTCAGATCGCTATTGCTGCCGGGCACCCACAGCACATCGGCCGTGCCATTGGCATTGGCAACCCGCGACAGCACAAACAGCAGATCCGAGAGCCGGTTGAGGTAACGCAGGGTTTCAGGATTGGTATCGGGTTCGTTCGCCGCCAGCTCCACGGTGATGCGCTCGGCGCGCCGGGTCACGGTGCGGGCCACATGCAGGGCGGCCGCCAGCGGCGTCCCACCCGGCAGCACGAAGCTGTTCAGTGGCGCGATCGACTCATTGTACTGGTCGATCATTTTTTCCAGCGCCTCGGTCTGGATCGGGCGGACGCGCAGCGTGGGGTGGTCCGTGTCGGTATCGTCGGCGCCGGGGGTCGCCAGATCGGATCCGACATCGAACAGATCGTTCTGGATACGGCTCAGGAGTTTGTCGATCTTGGGTTGCGCACCCGAATGAATGCGGGCCACGCCGACGCAGGCATTGGCCTCTTCAACCGTGCCATAGGCTTCCACCCGCAGATCATATTTCGGGCGCCGGGGACCCCGCACCAGCCCGGTGCTGCCACTGTCGCCCTGCCTAGTATAGATGCGATTGATCTTGATCATGCTGGTTAACCCCTACCGCCGCCGGAAAGAAACAGGACGCCCAGCAGCAGTGCCAGGGCAACGGCCTGACCCAGCACGCGCAGGCGCATCAGGCGCTGGCTGGTATTGCCCGAACCGCCTTTGACCATGTTCCACAGGCCCAGGCCCAGGACAACCACGACGAACATCAGGGCAAGCGCGACGGCGATATTGAGGGCGATTTGCATGTTTTCCTACAGAAGCTGGCTAGCCAACTATATACGCAACGAGCCCGTCGGCCAGCGCATCATAGATGGCACGAATTCGGTGCGAGGTGAACAATTCCCTGTGGGTGGTCAGCCAGACCGGCAGCGGGGGAATGGACAGATCGATGGGCAAGGCGACCATGCCGGGCGTATCATGCACCAGCCGGGCCTGTGCAAATCCTATACCCAGCCCCGCCTTGATCAACTCCCACAGGTGCGGCTGATCGTCCGAGCGCAGGGCAAATTGGTCGCGCCGCAGCACCAGGCCGAGCGTCCGGGCGTGGGCAATGATGGCGTCGGAGCGATCAAACCCGATCAGATCGTGGTGGTAGAGGTCGGCGGCCTGACGCGGCGTACCGCGCCGGTCGAGGTAGCTTTGCCGGGCGGTTGCGACCAGGGGCAGGTCGCCGAGATGGCGGGAGATCAGTTCCAGCTGCGTCGGGCGAAACATGCGGATGGCGATATCGGCCTCGCGCAGCAGCAGGTTTTCGGCAGAATCAGAGGGCACCGTTTCGATAGCGATGCCGGGGTAGCGCTCGCGAATCGGTCCGAGCAATTGCGGCAATACATAGTTGGAAATCACCGCACTTGCGGTGAGGCGGACCGTGCCCCCCCATTCGGCCTGGGCGCCTTCGGCCATGATGGCCGCCCCGGCCAGCGCCGACTGGGCCTCTGACACCGGCTCGTACAGGCGCAGCGCGATGCTGTTGGGTTTGAGGCCGCTCAGCGTGCGCTCGAACAGGGCAAGGCCAAGATCGGCTTCGAGGGTTTCAATGTGGCGGCCCACGGTGGGCTGGCTGATGCCCAACTCACGGCCCGCAGCTGACAGCGAGCCATTGGCCACCACTGCCGCAAAGCTGCGCCACAATGCCCAGTCTGGCTCCCTATTCATTATTGAATACCTATTCTGCGATCGTGGCTAATTTCATGACGGAAATGAATAGGCCAAATTGCCGACACCAGCAATGGAGAGCGGTCATGAGTAAAGGCAATATTACGGTTCTGGGTATCAATGGCCATATCGGCCATCACGCGGCGGTGGCGTTCAACGCTGCCGGATTTACCGTGCGCGGCTTTGGCCGCACCAATCGACAACCGATCCCCGGGGTGGAATTCGTCAAGGGTGATGCCGGCCGGCTGGACGATGTCACCGCCGCCATCGCCCAGGCCGATATCGTCGTCAACGCGCTGAACCTGCCCTATGACAAATGGGACAAGGGCCGCGCCGAGGCGCAGCTGGCGACGGTGATTGCCGCTATGGGCAATAGCGGCAAAACACTGATGTTTCCGGGCAATGTGTATAATTACGCCGCCAGCGACCGGCGCATGACGCCGCACACACCGCAGGTGCCGCAGACGCCGCGCGGCGCCATCAGGGTGCGGCAGGAGGAGATGCTGGCTGCCGCGTCACGGGCGGGCAAGTTCCAGACCATCATCGTGCGGGCCGGCGACTTCTATGGTCCCCACAGTACCGGCGACTGGTTCGATCAGGCCATGTTGATGGATATCGGCAAGGGCAGGGTTCTGCATCTGGCGGATCTCGACCTGGCGCATGCCTGGGCCTATCTGCCCGATCTGGGCCGCGCCTTCGCGGTGCTCGGCGCGCAACGCGACACGCTGGGTGCCTTCGAGAATTTTCACTTCGCCGGGCATTTTGTCACCAACAGGCAAATGATGGACGCCGTGATCAAGGGATGGGGGGCGCCGCTCCAAGTGGCGCCCATGCCGTGGCTGGCCCTGCGCGCCATGGGATTGGTCAATGGTGTCGTGCGCGAGATCGTCAAGATGCGCTATTTGTGGAACAATCCAATGGAGCTGGTCGACAGCCGGCTCGACGCCCTGCTGGGCGCCGATTTTGCGACCCCGTTCGACGCGGCCGTGGCGGCCACGCTGGGCGAACGGCTCCAGACTCGCAGAGCAGCGTAAGGACATGGCGATGAGAGCGGAAGAAACGACGGGCGTGGTGCTCTGGCAGCGGGCGGAGGGGGCGCTGGTGTTCGGGGCGGCCCTGGCGCTGTTTGCCCGGATCGATACGGGGCTGGCCTGGTGGAGCGCCCTGGCGCTGTTCTTTGCCCCTGACCTCAGCTTTGCCGCCTATGGGCTGGGCCGCAAGGTGGGCGCGGTGGTTTATAACAGCGTCCATCTTTATGGCCTGGGCCTGGTGCTGATGGCGGTCGGCTCGACCCTCGGCCTGCCGCTGCTCGCGGGACTGGGCGCGCTGTGGCTGGCCCATGCGGGGTTCGACCGGATGCTGGGCTATGGTCTCAAATCAACCGAGGGGTTCGGCTTCACCCATTTGGGGCCGATCGGCCGGCAGAAGCGCTAGAGCCCCAGGGCCCGGCGCACATCGTCGGGCGTCCAGCCCGCATCGCGCAGGCTCGCCAGGGATGGCGAACCCTTGGATTTGGCCAGCTTCTTGCCGTCGTCGGCCAGGATCAGCCGGTGGAAATGATAGATCGGGGTGGGCAGACCCAGCAGCATTTGCAGCAGCACATGCAGGTCCGTGGCGGCCTCCAGGTCGCGGCCCCGGGTGACATGGGTGATGGCCTGCGCGGCGTCGTCGACAACGACGCTGAGGTGGTAGCTGGTTGGGATACCCTTGCGCTGCAACACCACGTCGCCCCAGCGTTCGGGCAGGGCATAGCGGATCTGTGGCCGGTCGGTAATCAGCGGCCCCACGACCGAATAAGTCAGCATGCCGACGCGGTCCAGTGCCGTTTGCGAATCGAGCCGGAACTGCACCGGATCGCCGCGTTGCAGCCGTTCAATCTGCTGGCCACGATCGAGCTGCCGGCAGGTGCCGGCATAGAGCGGGGCGCCATCGGGATCGGTTGCGCTGGACAGCGCGGCAATGTCGCTGCGGCTGCAGAAGCAGGGGTAAAGCAGATCGGCATGGCGCAAATGGTTGCCGGCATCCGCATAGACATCGAGCCGTTCGGACTGCAGCATGACCGGGGTCGGCCAGTCGAGGCCCAGCCAGGCCAGATCAGAAAAGATGGCGTCGACGAATTCGGGTTTACAGCGTTCGGTGTCGATGTCTTCGATCCGCAGCAAGCTGGTGCCACCCAGGGCCCGGGCAGCCTGCCAGGTTACCAGCGCGGAAAAGGCATGGCCGAGATGGAGCAGGCCATTGGGACTGGGGGCAAAGCGCAGGACAGGATGGTGGGATGGTTTTTTCGACACGGGCGCCTTCTAGCATGACAACAATTGTCCCGTCACCGCGTCTGGACAGTGTCGAGGTCATTGCGTTTCATCTTGATGGGCTGGTCAAGATTGATCCTCGGCTGGTGCCGGTACGGGCGCGCGCCGGGGTGGTGCTGCCACGCACCACCACGCCGGGCTTTGCCGGCATCGCCAAGGTCATTACCGGCCAGCAGGTTTCGGTGGCCAGTGCGCGCGCCATCTGGAGCCGCTTCGAACAGCTGCCGGGGGCGCTTGATCCGGCCAGCTATCTGCAGCTCAGCGAGGAGACCGTGCGGGGAGCGGGCTTTTCGGGCAGCAAGTTTCGTGCGGTGCGGGTGATTGCCGAGGCAATGGTGGCGGGCGAGCTGGATTTCGACCATCTCGAAACCCTGCCGGCCCGTGAGGCGGTGGCCTATCTGACGGCGCATAAAGGGATCGGGCCGTGGACCGCGGAAGTCTATCTGATGTTTTGCGCCGGGCATCCCGATGTGTTCCCGGCCGGCGATCTGGCGCTGCTCAAATCGGTGCAGCATGGGCTGGCCCTTGACGCTCGGCCGACGATCAAGGACATGATCGGCCTTGCCGCAGCGTGGACGCCGCATCGTTCAGCAGCGGCGCTGCTATTCTGGCGCTATTTTGCGGCGCTGCGCGACCAGGAAGGAATTGCCCTGTGACCAAGCTCTCCGGCCCCATGCTGCCCCCCAGATCGGGCGGTGCGCCGCAACAGGCGGTGGTGCTGCTGCATGGCTATGGCTCCAATGGCGCCGATCTGATCGGGCTGGCGCCCCACTGGCAGGATGTGCTGCCCGATGCGGTGTTCATTTCGCCCAATGCGCCGCAGCGCTGTGAGGGTCTGGCCGATGGCTTTCAGTGGTTCGCGGTGGATTTTGTCGGCAACAAGCTGGCCAGCCGGCAGACTGGCTGCACCAGGGCACGGCCGGTGCTGCTCGAATTTCTGACCGATCTGTGGGCGCAGACCGGGATCGCGCCGGAACAGACCCTGCTGGTCGGCTTCAGCCAGGGCGCCATGATGGCGCTGCATGTCGGCCTGTCGCTGCCTGAGCGGCTGATGGGGATTGTTGCGTTCTCCGGGGCGTTTCTGCCGCCCGAGGGCTTTGGTCAGCCGGGGTTGGCGCAACCGCCCGTGTGCCTGGTGCATGGCGATGCCGATACGGTGGTTGACCCCGAGCGCAGTGCTGATGCCGACATCGCGCTGCGGCTGGCCGGTGTGCCGGTGCACTATCATGTCAGCCCCGGCACCGGACATGGCATCGCCCCGGATGGGCTAGAATTTGCCAGCCAGTTCATCGCCCGGGTCGCCGCAAAATAAGCGCGATCCCCGCTTCACAGCCCTGACACAAAGGGCATAGTATAAAGGAGATATGGACTTACGCGATTCTCTTTCCGGGAGACTCAAGTGACCATCCACGTGTCGCCTGAGGCCTGTCCCGCGCTGGTGCTGAATGCCGATTTCCGGCCTCTCAGCTACTACCCGCTATCGCTCTGGTCCTGGCAGGACGCGATCAAGGCGGTGTGTCTGGATCGCGTCAATATCGTCAGCCAGTACGATACCATCATCCACTCACCCAGCTTTGAGATGCGGTTGCCCAGCGTGGTGTCGCTGCGCGATTACGTCAAGCCGGCGCGCAATCCGGCGTTCACCCGCTTCAACGTCTTCCTGCGCGATCGCTTCACCTGCCAGTATTGCGGCTCGCGCGAAGATCTGACCTTTGACCATGTCATTCCCCGTTCCAAGGGCGGACAGACGACCTGGGAGAACGTGGTGGCCGCCTGCGCGCCGTGCAATCTGCGCAAGGCCAACCGGATGCCGAGCGAGATCCGCATGTTTCCCCATCAGGCGCCCTACCATCCCAGCGTGCATGATCTGCACAATAATGGCCGGGCCTTCCCGCCCAATCATCTGCACCAGAGCTGGCTGGATTATCTATACTGGGACATCGAGCTCGAGCCCTAGGGTCCCTTGCCGGCAAGCCTGCCAATAACTATTATTGGTTGGCGCATTCCGGAGGTCACTTCATGGCGATCAGTGCAGAACTGGGCGAAGCCCTTGAACAGGCGGTCAGCGAGCTCGTCGCGACCGGCCGCTATAATTCCAAAAGCGAAGTGCTGCGCGAAGGCGTGCGCCTGGTGCAGGAGCGCGAGGCGCGATTTCGCGAACTCGCCGCTAAAATTCAGGTGGGGCAGGACGACATCGATGCCGGTCGGGTCCATTCCGCCGATGAGGTGTTTAAGCGGGTTCGAAAACGCATAGAGGAAGCGGCGGCCAAGAAGGCGTCGTGATCCGAGTGGAACTGTCCGAGCAGGCCGAAAGCGACTTGCTCGATATCGCGCTCTATATCGCCGCCGACAATCCCGATCGAGCCTTCAGCTTTGTCGACGAGTTGCAAGAGGCGTGCGAGGGTCTGGCCGATCGGGCTCGGCGCTATCCGGTCCTGCCTGGCTTTGAAAGGCAGGCCATCCGTCGTCGGCCGCATGGCCGATATGCCATCCTTCATGCCGTGGCAGAGGACCGGGTTCAGGTCCTGCGCATTCTGTCGACGGCGATGGATATTGAGCGGGCCCTCGGCGACTAGCCCCGCTTTGGCCGCCGCGCCTGGGCCCAGATCGACAGGCCGAGCAGCCCCACGATGGCCAGCGAGATCAGCGCATTATAGCCGGCCAGCGACAGGCCCAGGAAGCGGAACTGCACCACATCGCAGCCAATCACCGGGGTCATGCTGCTCAGGGCCCCAAAATCCATGGCCTCACCAACGCCGGTGCAGGCGGTCGGGCCGGGCCAGAAGCCCCATTCGACGCCGGCGTGATAGCTGCCCATGTAAACGCTCCAGACAAAAATCGCGGTGACGATGGCCATGGCAATGTACCAGACGGTCAGCGGCAGGCGGTTCCAGGTCATCAGCACCACCAGCAGCAGGGGCAGGCCATAATAATAGGCCATGCGCTGTTCCAGGCAGAGTTCGCAGGGGAACAGGCCGAATACGAGCTGGCTGATCCAGGCGCCCCAAATCGTTGCCAGTCCCAGAATGAAGGCGAGGCCGGCTGATTTCTTGTCGAGCGGGTGCAGGAGTGATGCCGGCATGGGAGGTCTTTCGGGTGACGCTTGAGACAGGGAAATGATTAGCCTGCCCGGGGCGCAAGGACCAGCCGGGAAACGTGGTTTTGATCAATCGCCGGGCAGGGTGATGCCGAGGGCCTGACGCAGGGCGATGGCGTTGGCGGGGGCGTGCAGTTTGTCCTCATGCACGAAATAGGCAAACACGTCCTTGCCCGCTGCCGTCCAGCCGCCCATCGTTTCCGCCCAGCTGGCAATATCGGCGGGCTGGTAGCCCTGGGTGGCGTCATGGGCCGGGCCTTGCAGGCGGCAATAGGCAAAGTCGGCGGTCAGCGTGCGGTGCGGGTTGTCGGCGGTATCGGCGATCACCCGCGCCACATTGTGCGCGGCCAGCAGGGCATTGACGGCGGGGTCATCGAGACTGGGGTGGCGCAATTCGATGGCGTGGCGGATCGGGCCGACGCCTTCGGCCTGCAGATAGGGATCGCTCTTGAGCCGCCCATCCGACTTGCCGGCCAGCGCCACATAGTCGGGAATGGTCTTGGGCAGCAGGTCAAGAAAATCGCCCAGCACTGCTGCGTCAAAACTCAGGCTGGGCGGCAATTGCCAGATAAAGGGGCCGAGTTTGCTGCCCAGGGCCAGGGGGCCGGAAGCGAAGAAATTGGCGAGCTCGATCTCGCAGTGCTGCAGCCGCCTGATATGGGTGACCAGCTGCGGGCCCTTGATGGAAAACACAAAGCCCGTGCGGGTCTGCTCACCCCATTTGGCGAAGCTGGCCGGCTTCTGGTTGGCGCGGAACGTGGCGTTGATCTCGATACTGCCCAGGCGCGAGCTGGCATAGGCCAGCTCGTCTTTCTGCACCAGACCGTCAGGATAAAACGTGCCGCGCCAAGGGGCGAAAACCCAGCCGGCCGTTCCGGTGCGCACCATGCCTGCTGTGCCCATGTTCAACCCTCCACCGTGCCGAGCATGGCCCGGCGCGGTGGGTGCGGGCAAGACTAGAACTTGTAGTTGAGGCCGGCCCGGACCACGCCGAAGCGCTGCGTGATGTCCTGATTGCCGCCGGGCAGGCCATTATAGGCCTGGGTGCCCAGATCGACATAGAGATACTCGGCCTTGACGGTGATCTTGTCGGTGGCCTGTGCTTCAAGGCCGACGCCAAGGGTCCAGCCGACATGGGCTGCGGACTGCGAGGTCACGACATTGCTTGTGCTTGTGACGCTGGCGCTGCCGCGGCCGGCGGCGAAACCGCCGGTGACATAGGGCATCACGGTGCCAAACGTCATGCCGGCACGGCCACGAATGGTACCGTAGAGATCCATGCCGGATTTGAATTTGCCGGCGATACCCTGATCTTCTTCATAGCCGATCGAGGCGAATTGCAGATCGCCCTCGGCGCCCAGCACGAAGCCACCCATATCCATATTGTAGCCGGCCTGGCCGCCAAGCTGCCAGCCGCCGGAATTGTGTTCGGTCCTGGCGCCGCCAGCCGGCTGCCGGGCCACATTGCCCCAGCCATAACCGGCGTTGATGCCGGCATAAAACCCTTCCCAGCCGGCGGCCGGGGTCGGCGAATACATGGTGCTGGTGCCACTGTTCCAACCCAGATCGGCGGCGTGGACGGCGGGAACGAAGAGCAGCAGGGCTGCAACGGAAAGGGCCTGGCGCTTCATGGAAGACCTCCTGGGCAAGGGCGTGGTGAACTTTCCGGTAAAATGCGACGGAAACCGTTAAGTCTCCGGTAAGGAATAAGGTTAACGCCATGCGCGATGAGCATGGTGGTCCGCCCCAATATGCGCAGGCCGCAGAGCTCGCCGGGAGCGGCCCACAAGCCGGACTTTGACCCATATCAATGACATCGCCGCCGGCCGGTCCGACACTGCTTTCCAGTCGCGTCGTGAGCGCGCATGGATGGAGGATGACATGAACGATAAATCGTCCGGTTTTCTGCCGAGCCTCTGGTCAGAGGGGCCTTTCGTAGAGTTTCGCAAGGAAATGGATTCTGCGCTGGAATCGTTTTTTGGCCGCCACATCAGCAAGACCGATGGCAAGGGGTTCGACAAATTCCTGTCGCCGTCCATTGACGTGGTCGAAAACGACACCGCCATTGTGCTGACAGCCGAGTTGCCCGGCATGACCGAGCAGGATTTCGACCTCTCCACCCAAAGCGGCATGCTCCTGCTCAGAGGCGAAAAGAAGATGGAAAAGAAGGACGACAAAGACGACTTCCATCTCGTGGAACGCCGCTATGGCCGCTTCGAACGGACGATGCCGGTGCCGCCAAATGTGGATGAGGCGGCCATCAGTGCCAAATTCGACAAGGGTGTGTTGACCGTCACCATGCCGAAAAAGCCCGGCACGAAACCGGCGGAACGCAAGATCGCCATCGCCCAAAAATAGCGAGGCTGCGCCGCCGCGCCCACCTTGGGCAGGCGGCTACGACGCTGGCCGGGCCCATCTTCGCCTGACGACGACGCTCTTGAGGTGAAAGTGGTGCCCTCCGCCGGACTCGAACCGGCACGCCTCGCAGCGGAGGATTTTGAATCCTCTGCGTCTACCATTCCGCCAGGAGGGCACGAGGCAAGTCTCTAGCGCAGGTCGGGTTGCGCTGCAACTGGCTGTTTGCGGGTTTAGGCGCCGAGCGCCAGCCGGGCGAGATAGACGCAGAACACGCCGCAGGCCATGGCGGCAAAGAGGTTCCGGCTGGCCAGATAGACCAGGGCGGTGGCGGCAGCGGCGATGATCTCGGCCAGGCTGCCGGTGACCAGGGCTGGCGCCACCAGCGCCGCCAGCACGGCGCCCGGAATGTGGCTGAGCCAGGCGGCGGCAAAGCCGTGCCGGGGCAGGCGATTGGCCAGCAGCAGGCCAGCCGCCTTGACGGCAAAGCTGACCAGCGCCATGCCGGCAATGGCATAAAGGGCTTCGGGGCTAGTCCACATGGCGTACCTTGTCGGCAAGGGCCCCGGCCAGACTGCCCACCAGGCCGCCGATCAGGATATGCCAGCTGCCATCGACCAGCCGCGAGGCGATGATGGCGCTGAGCGCTGCGACCGCCCAGGGCAGCAGATCGGCCCTGGATTTCCACATCCCCAGCAGCAGCACCAGGAAGGTGGCGGTAAAGGCGAAGTCGAGGCCATAGCGGGCCGGGTCATCAATCACCGAGCCCAGAATATGGCCGGTCATGGTGGTGGCCATCCAGCAGACATAGGCCAGAGCGCCGCCACCCATGAGAAAGCCGACGCTGCCGCGGCCCCGTTTCATTTCGAGCACGGTCATGGCCCAGTTTTCGTCGGTCACCAGCGCCATCTTCAGCGCATCCTTCACGCCCGAATCGGGTTTGAACAGCGGGCGCAGGGTGGCGGTGAGCAGCAGATAGCGCAGATTGATGATCAGTGCGGCGATGATCAGCGGGCCGATGGGCAGAGTGGCCGGGGTTATGGTCCACAGGTCGAGCGCCACGAACTGGGCGGCGCCGGCAAATACCAGCCCGCTCATCAGCATCACTTCAAGCAGGCTCAGGCCGGCGCCCCGCGCCAGCACGCCCCAGACCAGACCATAGGCGGCCACCGAAATGACCACGGGCAGGCAGGCGCGGGCGCCGGCATAGAACTGGTCGGCAAAACGGGGGGCGGGCGGGGCGATACGGCTCATGGCCTTTCCATAGCGTTCGGGGGCGGCGAGCGCACCGGCAAATCGGTGTGCGGCGATGACATCTGGTGATCACTGCCATTGCCGGCGCTGATGGGGCGCCGCAACGGGACCGGCAATGGGGCATTGACGGGTAGGCGGCCCGGGCCTAAGGACAGCGCCCGTATCGTTTTCAAGCCTCCCGCACCCGTCTCCCAGCCTGCCGCTGTGGCCCCTGGATCGGCCCCGAACCCTGTTTGGCGGCGGCTTGCAACCGGGCCCGTGATGTGGTGCGCATCATGACGCGATTTCTGGTCAAGCGATTTCCTGGAGTGTTCAGATGATCCCCCAATCCCGGCCGCTGTGGCAACGCTTTGCCAGCTTCCTGGTGCCGCTGATGGCGGCCAATATCCTGCAGGCGCTCTCTGGCACGGTCAGTTCGATCTATATCGGGCAGCTGATCGGTGTCGAAGCGCTGGCGGCGGTTGCCACCTTCTTTCCGATCCTGTTTTTCCTGCTCAGTTTCCTCATCGGCCTGTCGGCGGGGTCGACCATTCTGATCGGCCAGGCCTGGGGGGCGCGCAAACTCGACAAGGTCAAGCAGGTGGCCGGTACGACGCTGGTCACCGCCATTGCGCTCGGGCTGGTGGTGGCGGTGATCGGCGGGGTGTGGACCGAGCAGATCATGGGCCTGCTGGGGGTGCCGGCCAATATCCTGCCCCTGACGGTGGGCTATGCCCGCATCATGCTGATCGGCATGCCGGGCTTCTTTGTTTTCATCGTGGTGACCTCGGTGCTGCGCGGCGTTGGCGATACCATGACGCCGCTGTTTGCGCTGATCCTGTCGCTGGCCGTTACCCTGGTGGTGACGCCGGCACTGATCCTGGGCTGGTTCGGCCTGCCGCAGTTGGGGGTCAATGCGGCGGCAGTGGCCTTCATTGCCGGCTTTGCCAGCGTGCTGACCTTCCTGTTCCTCTTCATGCGGGCGCGGAAGATGCCCCTGGCGCCTGATGCCCAGCTGCTGGGCGCCATGCTGCGACCCGACTTCAAGCTGCTTGGACTGATCCTGCGGCTGGGCGTGCCGGCAGGGCTGCAGATGGTGGTGTCATCGGTGGCGGGTATCGTCATTGTCGGGTTGGTCAACCGCTTCGGTTCTGACGCGACGGCCGCCTATGGCGCCCTGGGGCAGGTGATGAGCTATGTGCAGTTCCCGGCCATGTCGATCGGCATTGCTGCCTCGATATTCGGGGCGCAGGCGATCGGCGCCGGGCAGATCCACCAGCTCGGGGCCATCACCCGCACGGCGCTGCTGCTCAATGGTATCATCACCGGCACGCTGGTGCTGCTGGCCTATCTGTTCAGCGGGCATCTGGTGGCGCTGTTCATCACCGATCCGGCGGTGATCGAGATGACCGCGACGCTGCTGCATGTGGTGCTGTGGAGCGTCATCGCCTTTGGCTGGAGCGTCGTGTTCTCGGGGGTGATGCGTTCCAGCGGCACGGTGCTGGCGCCCATGGTGCTGTCGCTGGCCTGCATTTTGGGCATTGAGCTGCCGGGCGCCATCTGGCTGAGCCAGACCAGCCTGGGACTGACCGGAATCTGGGTGGCCTATGCCGCCAGCTTCACCATGATGATGGTGCTGCAGGGCGCCTGGTACATGCTGGTGTGGAAGAAGAAAACCATCACCGCGCTGGTCTAGGCGCTTGCCGAGCGACACATAAAAAAGGCCCGAGATCGCTCCCGGGCCTTTGACTATCGCAGCCTGCGGCTAGAACTGGCCGTGGCAGTGCTTGAACTTCTTGCCCGAGCCACAGGGGCAGGGGGCGTTGCGGGCCACGCCAACCAGCAGCTTGGGATCAACCGGCCGCAGCGCGGCATCGCTGTCGGCGCCCGCCACGGCGTCGTAGACGGTGTCGTCGCCGCTTGCGTCGTTCTCGCCGGTCAGCGGGTCGATATGGGTCTCGCGCAGGCCAGTCAGGTCAGGCGCGGGCGGTGCTACCGGGCGCGGCTGCAGCTCGACATGACTGAGCTGGGTCGTCACCAGCTCGCGCAGGTTTTCCAGCAGGCTCTGGAACAGCTCATAGGCTTCCTGCTTGTATTCGGTGAGCGGATCGCGCTGGGCAATGCCGCGCCAACCCACCACCTTGGAGAGATGGTCGAGCGTCACCAGATGTTCGCGCCACAGCCCGTCGATCGATTGCAGCACGATGGATTTTTCCACCTGGCGCATGACGGCCGGATTGGCCGAGCCGGCTGCCTGCATGGCGGCAATGGTGCGCGCCTCCTTGGCGGCGGTCTGGGCATCGGCGGCTTCGATCAGGCGCTGGGTGACCGTCTCGGCATCAATCCCTTCCTCGGCGACCCATTCGCTCACCGGCACGTCGATATTGAGATAGGTCTTGGCGGCGGCCTGCAATTGCTCGGCCTTCCACTGCTCGGGATAGGAGCGGGGTGGAATGGCCTTGGCGACGATGTTGTCGATCACGTCGTGCCGCATATCGATGACGATCTCGCTGATGTCCTCGGCGTCCATCATTTCGAGACGCTGCTCGAAGATCACCTTGCGCTGATCGTTCATCACGTCGTCATATTTCAGGATGTTCTTGCGGATGTCGAAATTGCGGGCTTCCACCTTGCCCTGCGCGCGTTCGATGGCCTTGGACACCCAGGGATGGGTGATCGATTCGCCCTGTTCGAGCCCCAGCTTGCCGAGCATGGAATCCATGCTTTCGACCGGGAAGATGCGCATCAGATCGTCCTGCAGACTCAGGAAGAAGGCCGAATGGCCCGGGTCGCCCTGACGGCCGGAACGGCCGCGCAACTGGTTGTCGATGCGGCGGCTTTCATGGCGCTCGGTACCGATCACCATCAGCCCGCCAGCGGCCAGCGCCTTGGCCTTGTCGGCGGCGATGGTGGTTTTGATATCGGCGATCTTGGCCTCGCGGGCTT
The DNA here is from genome assembly GCF_030689745.1 of Devosia sp. Lineage (GTDB taxonomy): Bacteria > Pseudomonadota > Alphaproteobacteria > Rhizobiales > Devosiaceae > Devosia > Devosia alba. The sequence goes on along the minus strand of NZ_JAUYGL010000024.1, from coordinate 13,692 downwards.
CCCCTTCGAGGCCCGCGGTTTCGCGCTCGATGCGCATTTCGAGATTGCCGCCAAGCTGGATATCGGTGCCGCGACCAGCCATATTGGTGGCGATGGTGATGGCGCCGGGCAGGCCGGCATCGGCGACGATGAAGGCTTCCTGCTCATGATGACGGGCATTGAGCACGTTCATGCTGCCGACATTCTTCTTGCGCAGCAGGTCGGCCAGCATTTCCGACTTCTCGATCGAGGTGGTGCCGACCAGTACGGGCTGGTTGCGATCCTGGCATTCCTTGATCAGCGTGGCGATGGCGTCGAATTTCTCCTCGGCGGTGCGGAAGATGGCGTCTTCATCATCGACGCGCATCACCGGCAGGTTGGTGGGGATGGTCACCACGTCGAGCTTGTAGATGTCGGCGAATTCCTCGGCCTCGGTGGCTGCCGTACCGGTCATGCCGGCAAGCTTTTCATAGAGGCGGAAATAGTTCTGGAAGGTGATCGAGGCCAGGGTCTGGTTTTCCGGCTGGATCTTGACGTGTTCCTTGGCTTCGAGGGCCTGGTGCAGGCCTTCCGAATAGCGGCGGCCCGGCATCATGCGGCCCGAGAACTCATCAATGATCACCACTTCACCGCCCTCAGGCGTGTCGCGGACGATGTAGTCCTTGTCCTTGCGGAACAGCTTGTGGGCGCGCAGGGCCGAATTGGCGTGGTGCACCAGGGCGACGTTTTCCACGTCATACATGGAATCGCCCTTGAGCAGGCCGTCGGCGGCCAGCCGGGCCTCGAGCTTTTCGATGCCGGCATCGGTAAAGGTGGCGGCGCGCTGTTTTTCGTCGAGCTCGAAATCACCCTCCTCGATGATCGGCATCAGGGCATCAAGCGTGGTGTAGAGCGTGGAGCGGTCTTCCGAGGGGCCCGAGATGATCAGGGGTGTGCGCGCCTCGTCGATCAGGATGGAGTCCACCTCATCGACGATGGCGAAGACATGGCCACGCTGCACCATCTGCTCGCGGGTATATTTCATATTGTCGCGCAGATAGTCGAAGCCGAGCTCGTTATTGGTGCCGTAGGTGATGTCGGCGGCGTAGGCGGCCTTGCGCTCCATATCGGTCATGCCATGCACGATGGTGACGGTGGTCAGGCCGTGGAAATTGTAGACATGGCCCATCCAGGCGGCGTCGCGCTTGAACAGATAGTCGTGGACGGTGAGCAGATGGGCGCCCTTGCCGGTCAGGGCGTTGAGATACATTGGCAGCGTTGCCACCAGGGTCTTGCCTTCACCGGTACGCATCTCGGCGATACCGCGCTCATTCATCACCATGCCGCCGATCAACTGCACGTCGAAATGGCGCATGCCGAGCACGCGCTTGGACGCTTCGCGCACGGTGGCGAAAGCGGGGACAATCAGATCGTCAAGATCGGCGCCCTGTTCAAGTTGCTGCTTGAACTGGGCAGTGCGGGCCTGCAGCGCTTCGTCGCTGAGTTGCTCGAGTTCTGTCTCCAGCGCGTTGATGGCGGCAACCTTGCCGTGGTACCGCTTGACGTGCCGATCGGAGGTAGACCCGAAAATCCGCCGGGCGAGCGCAGCAAGTGCCATATGTCAGGTCCTTCGATGACTCATCGGGGCGCGGTTGGGGAAGCGGACAGGCTCCGCCAGGCCATCGTCAGCGCGATGAGAAAGCCTTTCCGGCTTTGAATTCATGTATCCCCGCCGAGCGACGGAAAAGCGCGTGAGATGTAAGAGCGGGCCCCTGTCTTGTCAACGTCGCCGAAATCAGCCACACCTGTTTTGGCCTGCCGAAAACCGGACCGAAATGGTGCTTTGCCCGCTTTGGTTGCTGACAAAATGGCCTGTGGCGCAATTTGGCCCCCTTGTCGTGTCAGCCAGTCACCCGACTATATAGTGGCACCTGTTTGCCAGCCATCAATACGCCGGGACGCTGCCCGTTGGCACCGGCCAAGGAGATCGACCTGATGAAGTTTTCCCCCCTGCGCCTTGCCCGCACCGCGAGCGTTATTGCCACCATGGTGGCGGCGACGGCGCTGACCCCGGTTCTGGCGCAGGATGCCGCACCAGCTGCACCGGCTCAGGATGCCGCACCGGCCGCAGTGTCGCCCGAAGCCGTGGTAGCCACCGTTGATGGTGCCCCGATCACCGAGGCTGATCTGGGCTTTGCTGCTGAAGATCTGAGCCAGGAACTGCAGCAGATGCCGCCCGCGCAGCGCAAGCCGTTCCTGTTGCGGGTGCTGATCGACATGAAGGTGATGGCCAAGGCCGGTGCCGACGCCGGCATGGCCGATACGCCGCTGTTCCAGCAGCGCCTCGACTATCTCAAGGATCGTTCGCTGCGCCGCGCCTATTTTGCCGATACCATTGCCAAGGGCATCACTGAAGAGGCGGTGCGGGCAGCCTATGACAAGAGCGTCGCCGATTTCCAGCCGACCGAGGAAATCCGGGCCAGCCACATTCTGGTGCCAAGCGAAGACGAAGCCAAGGCGATCAAGGAGCAGCTTGACGGCGGCGCCGATTTCGCCGAGCTGGCCAAGGAAAAGTCGATCGATCCGGGCGCTGCCAATGGCGGCGATCTGGGCTTTTTCAGCAAGGGCATGATGGTGGCGCCGTTCGAGACGGCGGCCTATGGGCTGAGCGATATCGGCCAGGTGTCCGAGCCGGTGGAGAGCCAGTTCGGCTGGCATGTCATTCGTCTGGAAGAAAAGCGCCAGTCAGCGCCGCCGACATTTGAGCAGTTGGCCCCGCAGCTGCAGCAGCAATTGCTGATGACCAGCTTTGACGACACCGTCGCAAGGCTGATGGAAGGGGTGGCGATCGACATTCCTGATGCCGATCTGGCCGCCGCTGTTGCGGCACAGACCGAAACCGAAGCGACCGCCGGCGAGGCGCCGGCGCAGTAAGCGCTGACGACACCGCACGTCGCCGCTACTCCGGATCGTCACCCCCGCGTCAAGCCCGAGGGTGACGTCCGGTGGCCATTGGCGCCGCGCTAGGGCGCCAGCAGCCCCTGCACCATCTGCCGCGCCACCAGCCGCAACTGTTCAGGATCGCGCTCGATCCGCCCGGTCAGCAGCCGCTGCCAGATGAACCCGGCCAGCATGTCCGCACACAGCCCCACATCGACATCGGAGCGCAACTCGCCCCGCTCGACGCCGCGCTGGAAAACTCTCCCGCTCTGGATGCGCCGCTCCGCTGAATATTCAGCCAGCGCCGCCGCCGCCACCGCGTCGCGCTGCGCTTCGGCAATCACGAAGCGAAACACCTGTCCCGCGCCGGTATCGCCCCAATGAGCAAACACCCCGGTCAGGAAGGCGAACACGTCACCCTCCACGGTGCCCGTATCCATATGAACCGAGGCGGGCTTGTGCCGGTGATAGACGTCAAGCAGCAAGGCCGTCTTGCCCGGCCACCACTTGTAGATGGTCGGCTTTCCCGCCCGCGCCCGCCTGGCCACGGCGTCGATGGAGAAGCCGGCGATCCCCTCCTCGGCCATGATCGCCTCGGCGGCTTCGAGAATGGCCTGTTCCGTCTCGGGGTTGCGGCGTGCGCCGATAGACCGGCGGCGCTCGTTGGTGTCTTCGTTCATGGCCCCAATATGGGTCAAAAGAAACGCGAAAGAAAGCACTTGAACGAAACGTGCCGTTCCGATACGTAACGGAACGTACCGTTTCTATTAGGAGCATCGTAAATGCAACCCTCCCTTGCCTCCAGGCTGCGCATGGCACTGGTCATGAGCCTGGCCGTCTATCCCATCGTCACCCTCTATCTCTACATCCTGATGCCGCTGACCCCCGGCTGGGAAATGTGGCAGCGCAGCCTGGTGCTGGTCCCCTTCATGGCCACCACCATCGTCATGCTGATCGTGCCCTTCATCAGCCGGTATTTCGGCGCCTTCATCGCCGGCAAGAGGAAATCCACTGCCGCGACGGCCTGACGACCTCCAGCCATCGCTACGCCGGGAGCGCATCCGCCATTCCGGCGCCTGGGGCCTTTGGTCCCTCCCGCACTCGATCGTCACCCTCGGGCTTGACCCGAGGGTGACGCCCGGCGACCGGGCAGATTTCGTCCCTCGATAAAACTTGTCCCCGCCAGCTTCACCTGCTGCATACTGTTCCACGTTGCCCACGTCAGAGCCCAGTCATGACGAGTGATGGTCGTGGGAATTGTCGGGGAGGAGGGGTCGCCTTCCTCGTGCGGGTTGGAAACTCGGCAGCCGGGCCTGCAATAGTGGTACCGCCTGAACCGGACCTGCAAAAAATCCCGATATGGTGGCGAGGCAATTGCCTCACACTCTAACAATTGATCGAGGCAAGCGCCTCGCCACCATCGCTCTAGCCAGAGCGAACCCTGACAAAACGACAACCGCACTACAGGCGGCGCTTTGGCATGTCTTGCGATTGCCGTACGTTTCGGGCAAACCCTTGCCACGTCGCATGAGGACTTCACCATGGCTGCCCATCCGGTTTCCCCGCTCGCCCCCAAATCTTATCCGGACCTGCCGGCCATAGCCGGCGTGCGCTTTGTCACGGCTGCAGCGGGCATCAAATACCAGAACCGCACCGATGTGCTGCTGATGGCGTTCGACGCCGGCACCACTGTCGCTGGCGTTCTCACCAGGTCGAAATGCTCCTCGGCGGCGGTGGATTGGTGCAAGGCCAAGCTGGCGGGTGGCCTGGCCCGGGGCCTCGTGGTCAATTCGGGCAATGCCAATGCCTTTACTGGCGCCAGGGGCGCCGCCAGCGTGCAGCTGACGGCCGATTTTGCCGCCAAGGCACTGGGCTGCTCGACGGACGAGATCTTTCTGGCCTCCACCGGGGTGATCGGCGAGCCGCTCGACGCCAACAAATTTGCCGGCGTGCTCGACAGCATGGCGACGCAGCTCGGCACGACGCCCTGGATGGACCCAGCCAAGGCGATCATGACCACCGACACCTTTCCCAAGCTCAATGGCGCGATTCTCGAGATCGACGGGGTCGAGGTCAAGATCAACGGCATTGCCAAGGGATCGGGGATGATCGCGCCGGACATGGCCACCATGCTCAGCTTTGTGGTCACCGACATGCCGATTGCCGCCCCGGTGCTGCAGGCGCTGCTGGCCCGCCATGTCGCCACCAGCTTCAATGCCATCACGGTCGATAGCGACACCTCCACCTCGGACACGCTTCTGGCCTTTGCCACCGGCAAGGCGGCGGTCGAGCCGATCGAGAGTCTCGATGATCCGCGTGCGGAGGTCTTCGGCGAAGCGCTGCGCGATGTGCTGTTCGACCTGGCCATTCAGGTGGTGCGCGATGGCGAAGGCGCCACCAAGCAGGTCTGCATTCATGTCGAGGGCGCGGTGACTGACGCCAGCGCCTTCCGCATCGCCAAGTCGATCGCCGACTCGCCGCTGGTCAAGACGGCCATTGCCGGGGAAGACGCCAATTGGGGGCGCGTGGTGATGGCGGTGGGCAAGGCGGGCGAGCCAGCTGACCGCGACAGGCTGGCGATCCGCTTTGGCGACCTGCTGGTGGCCAGGGATGGTGAACGCGCGCCGATCTATGATGAAGCCGCCACCAGCGCCTATATGCGGGGCGAGGAGATCGAGATCACGGCCAGCCTGGGGCTCGGCACCGGCAAGGCGACCGTCTACACCTGCGACCTGACCCATGGTTACATCACCATCAATGGCGATTACCGGAGCTAGCCATGGGCCTGCCTGACGCGAGCGTTCTTGAACGCGCCGGGCTCGCCGCCTGGCCCGGTATCGAAGTCGACTGGGATGGCGGCTGGGTGCGCCGCGCCGCCAATGGCTATACCAAGCGGGCCAATTCGGTGCAGTGCCTCGACCCGAGCGATGAAGGCGACGTTGACGCCCGCATCGCCAATGCCGTGGACTGGTTCTCGGCGCGCGGTTTGCCGCCGGTTTTCCGCATGACGCCGCTGGCGGGCCCCGGCCTCGCCATCGCGCTGGATGGCTTGGGCTGGCGGAGCATCGACGCGAGCTATCTCTTTGCCATGCAGCTTGCGGCCGGCGAACCCGATCCGCGCGGACAGATCTACAAGGTGCGCGATCCGGCCTTTCTCGCCGTGCAGCAGCGGCTGTCGGGCTATGATGACGAACGACTCGGCAAGCTCGATGCGCTGCTGGCCGCGATGACGGTGGCAGCCTGCGGCGTGGTACTTCATGATGACGATGGCGCGCCGGTCGCCACCGCCCTGATGGCCATCGCCGATGGCATTGTCGTTACCGGCAATGTGGTGACCGATGCCAGCCGGCGCCGCCAGGGCCATGCCGGTGCCATGATGCGCACCGGCCATGCCTGGGCCCATGCGGCCGGGGCGCGGGTCGCCGCGCTCAATGTGCAGGCGGACAATCTGGGGGCGCAGGCGCTCTATCAGAGCCTGGGCTATGCCCACCAATATGACTATCATTACCGACTGCCGGGGACCGCATGAGCCAATCGATACTTCTGGTCGTTGCCTGTGCGCTGGTTGATGCGGATCGCCGGGTGCTGATTGCGCGGCGTCCCGAGGGCAAGGCCATGGCCGGGCTCTGGGAGTTTCCTGGCGGCAAGGTGGAAGCGGGAGAAACGCCCGAAGCGGCGCTGATCCGCGAACTGGAAGAAGAGCTGGGTGTAGCGACCCAGACCGCCTGCCTGGCACCGGTTTCATTTGCCAGTCACTCTTACGAGAAATTTCACCTGTTGATGCCACTCTATGTGTGCCGGAAATGGCAGGGTACGCCGCAGGCCCGGGAGCATAGCGCGCTCAAATGGGTGCGCCCGCAGGCGCTGCGCGATTATCCCATGCCGCCGGCCGACGCGCCATTGATCGCCGCCCTGTGCGATCTGCTCTAGCGCAGCGGGATTGGAGCTTGGGGGAATGGACATGTTGGCAGGCAAGATCAGGACATTCCTCACCGAGGAATCGGGCGCGACCGCCATCGAATACGGGCTGCTCGCCATGCTGATCGCGGTGGCTATTATCGGCAGCTTCGCGGTGCTGGGCAATAGTCTGGAAGAGCTGTTCAACAATGGCGCGAGCGAGGCGCTGGCAGCCGCCAACGCCAAATAGCTATTGCAGGCTGACGATCTTGTACTGCTCACCCACCGTAATCGGGTCGCCGGGATAGAGGTTGTTGATGATGTAGAACAGATCAGCACCGCGACTGATCGCGTTCATCTGCTTGGCGAGGCTCTCGGCAGTGTCGCCGGCTTTGGCCCTGACAATGCGGATCGCCAGCTTGCGGATATTGGCCAGATCGCTGGCCGTGGTGCGGCGGAAGCTCTCCAGCGTGGCGGCGGCGCCCTGGGCAAAGCGCGTGCTGTCGGCCTTGGCGGCGAAGATGAAGCGATAGACCTGACCGTCCAGCCGCATCACGGAGACGCGGAAGAACCACTGGTCAGTCTGGGCGACGCCCGAGGCCATGTCGATGCCATTGCGGGTCTGGCTGGTGACGCTGTCGGTCTTGAGCCCGGCGATCCAGCCCGATTTCAGATAATCAGTCAGCGCCACATTGGCTTGTACATCGGCGCTGTCAAAGCGCACGGCTTCGCCATCACCGGCTACCCCAACCACGGCGCTCTGCGCGTTCTGCAGCGCATAGCCCTGTGGCACGGTGAAGGTGAATTTTGACGCCGGATGCACGAAGCGGCGGCCGATGATGGAACCCTGGGCCGGGCTGTCGCCAAAGGTCAGACCGGCAATCGAGGCCAGATAGCCATCGCGATCGACCTCGCCCAGGCCAGCCTTGCCGAACATGGAGCTGGCGATGTCGATGGCCTTCTGAATGCGGGCCGGGGTGGAGGGATGGGAGGACAGGAACCCTTCAGTGCCCTGGCCGGCGCCCGCCGAGAAACTGGCAAAACGGCTCATAACCCCCAGGAAGCGGGCAGCGGCCTGCGGGTCATAGCCGGCCTTGCCGGAAAACTTGATGCCTTCCCGATCGGACTCAAGTTCCTGGCTCTGGCCAAAGGCGGCCAGGGATTCACGGGTGCGGTTGGCGGTGGCGTCGGTGGAGGTGTCGCCGCCAAAGACGCTGGTGATGACGCGATCAACGATTTCGGTGGTGCGGGTGCGGTCGGTGCGGGCCCGGGCATGGCGCAGGGTGACGTGGGCAATTTCATGGGCCAGCACGGCGGCCAGTTCACTGGTGTCGCTGGCCAGCGCCAGAATGCCGCGTGTCACGTAGATATAGCCGCCGGGCAGGGCAAAGGCGTTGACTTCGGACGTGTCGAGGATGGTCACCTGGAACTGCGCATTGGGCTGGTCGGCGGCAGCCAGCAGGCGTCCGACAATACGTGCCACCATGATTTCGGCGGGGCGATCAGAGTAGATGCCGCCATAGGCGGCGACAATGCGCGGATGTTCGCGGCGGCCGATCACCGCGTCATCGGGATCGGTACCCTCGGGCACCACGGTGGGCGCCCGGCGGTCGCCGGTCTGGCTCACGGCAATATTGGAACTGGTCAGAGTCGTGCAGGCCGACAGTGCCAGCAGCGACACGGCCAGCAGACCGACGCGCAAACCCTTTGCGATATGCCCGGAACCCATCATTGTATCGCCAAGACCTCAAGCTGCTCGGGATGGGTAATTTCGATGCGTGGACCATCCCGGTCATCCACCCATCCGCGCACCCGCACCAGTGCGCCTTCCAGTATCAACGGATCAACGCCATCGGCAGTGAACAGTTTCACTGCGGGCGCTTCGATCACGGCGGTGAAGTCCTGTTTCCAGAACCGGCCGAAATTGAGGTAGATCCGTCCGGCGCGCTGCTCGGCCAACAGAACCCTGCCTTCGACAAGTTCGTAATGGCCTGCCCGGGTGAGCACGTCACCGGGCGCGGCCGCCGCACGTACGCTGTAATAGGGATCACGCCAGATGCCAAGGCCGGACAGGCGCGCGCGGCCCTCGGCAGCGAACAACAAGTCGAGACACTGGCGATTGTCAGGAAATGAATAGACGCGCGCCAGCCCCAGCGCGACCATGGCCTGCTGCGCCCAGGCCGGGCCGTCTGGTGTGTCGACAAACACATGGGCCAGCTGGCGGTCGTAGCGGTCGATGGTTTCGCCGCCAAAGCCCAGTTGCACGGTCTTGTTGAGGACCAGAAGCTCGAGTGCCTGCTTGGCCTCGGGGGCCAGCGGCCAGGCGTCAAAGTCATCGCGACCCAGCGCCAGCTTGGGCGCCTGGGTGCCGATCATGCGCACCACGCGCCCGTCATCAAGCACCACGGTGTCGCCGTCGGTGACCTGAACGACCACGCCGCCGGGCACCATGGCCAGCTCGGGACAGGCCAGGGCAGCAGTCGACACTGACGAGAGCGCCGCCAGCGTGGCGAGTTGAACAAGACTGGTTGTGCGCAAATCAGGCCCCGCAAACAATGGCTTCAGCATGCACGCAAATGCGGCAAAAATCATCACCGTCGACGCGGGCCTTCAAAACACTGTCAGCAGCGCGTCCGCTTGGTTGAGCCGGGCGGTCGGCACTGCTAAGGGGGGGTGGGCTATGCCTGCCTTGTGTCGGAGTTGTTTGTCCTTGTCGTTTGTTCGGTCGTTTATTCGCCAGATTGCCCTTGTGGTCCTGCTTGCCGTGCTCAGCCTGGGGCGGGCCCAGGCCAATCCGATGTTGCTGGTCGATATGGAGACGCTTGATGTGCTCTATGCCCAGGAGGCCGGCCAGCCCTGGCACCCGGCCTCGCTGACCAAGCTGATGACGGCCTATGTGACCTTCGAGGAGATCGCCAAGGGCACGATCACGCTCGATACCCCGGTGCTGCTGTCCAAGCACGCCGTCAGCCAGGCACCCTCCCGCTCCGGGCTGGCGGTGGGCAGTGCGCTGACACTGAAGGACGCGCTGTATATTCTCGTCGTCAAATCGGCCAATGACGTGGCCATGGCCATTGCCGAAACGGTTGGCGGCAGTGAGGCCGGGTTTGTCGCCAAGATGAACGATGTGGCCGCCCGCATGGGGTTGACCGCCACGCACTACACCAATCCGCACGGGTTGCATGACCCGGCCCAATTCAGCTCGGCGCGCGATATGGCGCTGCTCTCGCTCTATATCAGGCAGAGTTTTCCGCAATACATGCCAATGTTTGGTACCGAGGCGGTGAAGCTGGGTGCGGCCGAGCTGGATTCCAATAATGACCTGCTGACCAAATTTGCCGGCACCACGGGGATGAAGACCGGCTTTGTCTGTGCCTCGGGGCTCAATATGGTGGCGACTGTCGAGCGCAATGGCCGCAATCTGCTGGCGGTCGTGCTGGGCGGCGCATCCGCCCGGGATCGCAATGAACGGGCCGCCGAACTGTTGCTGAAGGGGTTTTCGGGCGCCGCCCAGCCGACCGGGCAGCAGGTGCTGACACTGGCTAACCAGCCTGGCGTGCCGCCGGTGAACATGCGCCCGCAGATTTGCGGCAAGGAAGCCAAGGCCTATGTGGCGGCGCAGGAGGCAGCGTTTCCGCTCGGGCTGAAGGGCCAGCCGAGCTATCTCAATGATCACGTGGCGCCGCGCGCCTATGTAGCGACCGATCTGGGGCGCATCGCCGTCGGGGTCAGCCTGCCGCGCCCACGCCCGGCCCATCTGCCGCGCTTTGCCGCGCCGGGCAATGACATGGCGCTGAGCGGGGATCTGCGGCCCAGCCTGGCAAGCACCAGTTCGCCGGCCCCTTTTCCGCAGCCACGTCCCAATCGGCTCTAGGCTCTTGATGGGCCGGGTTTTCGACGCGCAAAAGTGGCGCCAGCTTCGCTGAAATCCCGCTGGGCCTTAGCCCTTCACAATGGTGAAGCGCATGGTGTCCGCCGCCGCTTCGAGGCTGCAGGCGTGGCCGTGCTGACGGCAGAAGAGCGGGATATCGATCCGGGCCATCGGGTCGGTGGCCAGCACGGTCAGCGTGGCGCCCGAGGCCATGCTCGCAAGACGCTTTTCCATTTTCAGTACCGGCAGCGGGCATTTGAGCCCGCATGCGTCGATGATCTCACTGGGCAAGAACCAGCACCCAATGCGTGCCATAGGTCGAGCTGCCATTATAGTTGACGGCAATACCGGCCCTGGTGGCGCTGCTGGTCAGCCCTGCTGCGTCGGCTGGGTTGTTGCGCCAGCCCGAAAAGGTTTCCGCAAAGGTAGCGTAGCCGGCGCTCAGCTTCATGCCGGCCAGATCCTGTGGGGTCTGCGGCGGGGTGCCGGTGCGGGCATATTGGTCGGCCAGAGCCTGGGCAGTACCGTCGAGCCCGGCATCGGGCGTCAGTGCCGGCCGGCCCTGGGTGGCGCGATAGGCATTGATCATGGCAATGGCCTGGGCGCGGTCCAGGCTGGCGCCGGGCTGGTCCATGCGGGCTGACAGGCCGGGGGCCAAAGCCGCCGCCGAGCTGCCGCCCGCCATGCCGCCCATGGAGCAGGCCGAAATCGTCAGCGCGGCAAGAAGCGCCGCAAGCGGCAGAATGGCGGGTTTGATGTGTCGCAGAGCGGGCATGAAGCAATCCTGATGGCAAAAGTGGCTGGCAGGCCGATAAAGCGGCACCAAGGCCAAATCATGGTGCGGCAGCTCCATACACCACGACGCCCTGCTGACTGACAAATGCGACATGCGGTGGTGATCTCGGCGGGATTCGAACCCACGACCCCAGGATTAGGAATTTGCGCGCAGCGGGTCTAACCGCATGAAATTGATGATGAATTTTAGGGCGTGCTAGCAACGTGCTAAAACTTTGCCTATTTGGTGCCGAAAACTGTGGTGGTGATCTCGAGCAGATTCGAACTGCTGACCCCAGGATTAGGAATCCTGTGCTCTATCCAACTGAGCTACGAGACCACGCTATTTTGATAGCAAATACAATGCGTCAGCGAAACCCTGTTTGCGTTGGCTTTGGCTAGCAGCATAGCTGTTAGCAGCGAACTCTTTAAGGCGTGATCTAAGGCTTCTTAGGGCACCGTGCACGGGTACGAGCAGTGGTGCTCGGATTGGCAAAATGCCCTGCTGGCCAGACAGGGCGTCGAACCAACAGGGCAAGTTAGCAAGCGCGCAGAGGGATCTGTCGCCTGCTATGGGGTTAGCGCGGAAGCGTGCGCATGGAGTTGATGTCAGCAATCTTGAACACCAGCTTGTCGAGTTCCGATGCGGGCAAATTGGGGAAGCGTTCGGCCAACTGTTCGGGTGTCAGGTCCAGCAGGTCATATGGATTGATCACGTTGGCTTGGGTCGGACCTGAACTGTCCATTGTCGCGACCACAGCAAGATCTGCTGCAGCGCAGCTTCCACACATCGCCACCACCAAAATCGCCACCACTACCAATCCTCGCATGCGTGCCTCGCCATCAAATGTCCACTATTAGGGACATTAGTGGTGGATAGATCACGTGTAAACCGAAATGTCCCCTATAGGGGATAGAGAAGCAGCCAGCCGCAACAGAGTTTGCGGACATGACGCTAATCGAAACCTTTGGCCGCAATGTTCGCCAAGCCCGAAAAGACAAGGGTTGGACGCAAGAACAACTGGCCTTTGAGGCTGGGGTGAAGCGCGCCTATCTCAGTGAGGTCGAGAACGGCCAGCGCAATGTCAGTCTGGACATTGTGGAGAAATTAGCCAAAGCGCTGGATGTTTCTCCCGAAGGCTTGATGTTGCCCTAATCAACAAACATGTTAGCGCTGTCTAGCATCAGACGCGCTGTATTTCGCCCCTGCCCCGCCGCTTGAAATCTCAAGAAAGACGACTGAATGAATGACGTTGCTGAAGGCGCCTTGCTTGCCGCCGATCGTTTGGAGCAGGTGACAGAGATCGTGTCCGCGTTTGTCTCGAAGAACTCCATATCGCCAACTGATCTGCCCAAGCTGATCGCTGAAACGCACCAGGCGCTGCGGTCATTGTCTGATGCCGAAGTGCAGCCTGTTGCGGAACAGCTTAAGCCGGCCGTGCCGATCAGAAGATCGATTACCCCGGATTTCATTATCTGCCTGGATAATGGAAAGAAGTTCAAATCGCTCAAGCGGCACCTAAGCGTGCTCGGCATGACGCCAGATGAATACCGAGCGAAATGGGGCCTGCCGTCGGACTACCCTATGGTTGCACCCAATTATTCCGCTGCGCGCTCATCGATGGCAAAATCCAGCGGACTGGGCCGGAAGCCCGTGGCGACGCCAGTGGCGCCCACGAAGCGGACCAAGAAACCGAAAGTCGACGCGTAATATCCGTCGCTGCAGGTTCCAAAAGAAGGCCCAGGTGACGCCCTGGGCCAGTTGAATGTCAACAAGGTCAGTTTGACCTAAAAACCTGCTGACCTCAAGCGCCGTGGCCACGTTCCGCCTGGCATAGCTACGCAAATTCTACTAAAAAGAGGCCCCATTAATACGGGGTTAACGTGTTGGACATCTCGCGCCGAGGGGGATGCAATGCTCAAACGAAAAAGGATAACGCAATCCTGGTCGATTGCAGGCCTAGTGCTCGCTAGCACAGGGATGCTGCTTATTGTTGGGTTGGCGCTATGGCTGCTGGTGACCTGACATTGGCCAGCTTCAGTGCGTCGATTGCGGTAAGGTCGACAGCAGCCACGGGAAAGGATCGTGATCGCCATCGCAAGGATCGCCAGCCATGATGATCACCTCAGCCTCTGGATGAGAGGAGAGAACAGCAGTGTCGCGGGTGTCGATGTGTAGGTCTGACATGATCCAGGCTCGCATTGGATATCCTTTCAGCGATCTGCCTTTGTATGTGCAACTTTCACATCCA